>MEMY01000001.1 GCA_001768965.1 archaeon RBG_16_50_20
CTATTGGTTTGAACCGCGTACTCGGAACGACTGCCAATGTTTGCGTGTGTGTGATGGGTCTAGTGGTGCGCACACACACAGTTAAGAGCTGAAATACAAGCGGCCACACCGTGTTAACCAAATTCCACAAAAGGTACATTCTCAATGCGTCACCTCGATGAAAGAAGGGAATCCAATCCCTACCCTTGGGCTGGAAGTCGGGCCGAAATGGACAGGCTGGAGATGCAAGCCAGAGTCCAAGCTGACATAATCAGTCGAGAGGTTCAGATCTTAGGTCTAAAGAGAGGGGTGCAGTTACTTGATGCTGGATGTGGGACTGGAGCCGTCACACGTTTCCTCGCGGCCTCAGTCGCGCCGACAGAGGTTTGCGCAGTCGACATGGATGCAGGATATCTCGACGAGGCGCGGAAGCTTGCGGAACGTTACGGTATCACGAATGTCAGGTTTGATCTGCAAGACATTGAAGACTTGAAGCTCCCAGATCAAACGTTCGATGTGAGCTATTGTAGACTTGTCCTCTATCATGTCAGTGATCCCCTGAAGGCGGTGGGTGAACTGAAGCGAGTCACAAAGAAGATGGGAGTAGTAGCTATAGTAGACGAAGGCGGAGTGCTAACTTATCCGTACCTAACGAAATTCGAAACCTTAGTCGAAAAGCGCGGTAGATGGTGGAACTCTCTTCGAACCCGAGAATCGCAGAATTACAGAAATGCGTATTCTGTTCTTTCGGCTGCGGGTCTGTCTCCAATCGAGGTTAACCCTATTCCGACCTTTGCCTCACAGGAAAGCCCCGAAAAACTTCGACAACTCGTTTCGGTTCCACTGAAACGACTGGAAATAGATAAGGAACCTATGATCGCCAATGGTTTCGTAACAGAACAAGAATACGTGGACGGAATTGAGGAACTCAAATCGTTCCCTGATAATCCAAGTGCATTCTGGATGCTCCTATCTGTCCTGACGATTGGGGCGTGTACCTCTATGAAGACAGACTAAGTATGTCAGACGGGGAGGACAGAAAGTAACGAGCTGGGGGACGAATTCGTGTGTGACCTTATGAAAGATGCTTCCTGTTGAGTTCTGGGTTGGCTAGTCCGTGCGCACGCTGGTCTATGCGACTCGTGTGTGTGGGTCTCGTGGTGCGAGCGACCAAATTTGAACCTTCTCCGTTTCCATTTCGACTGGGGAAAGTGCTTATATGAAAGTATGATAGTATGACTCGCACACCGGTGTGTCTTGATGCCTGTGGTAAAGAAGACAGTTGCCCTACATCCAATAATGGATCGTTATGTTAGGAAGCTCCAAGCTATTCTTGTCGAAAAAGAGTGGAGTGCAACCTATTCAACAGCATTGAACTACATGATACTCTATCAAGTCTTCGATACGATTTATGAGAAGAAACGTCGCGACGTACTCCTACGCGCCTTCTTAGAGGACACAAAAACAGTCAATGATATCATGAAAGAAGATATGTTGACGGAATACCTGGAGCAAATTCGGAAGAGAATCGAAGAGCGCTACATAGGTTAGGAGACTTGATCGATATGGATTCGACCCTAAGAATAAGTTGTCTAGGACGAGCGTTTACTGTTTATTTAGGATTGAGAAGGGCGAGCCTGTCGAACAGAATCATATCTAGAGATGTCCGAAACGTTCCTATCAACAGGTGATTCTCCAGATTGTCAGCAAACAACGAAGAAATGGTCGTAACCCCGTGGGAAGTTTCCGGCAAGATCGATTACGACAAGCTGGTCAGGGAGTTTGGGACTCAGCCAATTACACCCGAACTACTGGAACGCATACAGAAACACACAGGGACCCTGCATCCCCAACTGCAAAGAAGGATCTTCTTCTCTCACCGTGACCTCGATTGGATTCTGCAGCGTTACGAGGCCGGAGAGAAATTCGTACTCTATACGGGTAGAGGCCCTTCTGGGCCTGTTCACATCGGTCACCTAGTTCCGTGGATATTCACGAAGTATTTGCAGGACAAGTTCGACGCCAAGCTCTATTTTCAGATGACGGATGACGAGAAGTTTCTCTATCACGACGAGTTCTCATTGGATGAGCCCCAGAAATGGGCTTACGAGAACGCGCTCGACCTGATCGCCCTGGGCTTCGACCCGAAGAAGACCAGAATAATCATGGACACTAAGAGCATGGGCACTCTCTACAACCTCGCGATCCGCATCGCGAAGCACATGACCTTCTCAACTGTACGAGCGGTCTTTGGTTTTCAGGACAGCACCAACATAGGTATGCTATTTTACCCCGCGATTCAAGCTGTCCCAGCCTTCCTCGAATCTGAGTTAGAAGGGCACAATGTACCCTGCTTGATTCCAGCGGCTATCGACCAAGATCCGTACTGGAGGGTTACTCGTGATGTTGCTCCGAAACTTGGATTCTACAAGCCCGCCCAGATTCACTGCAGGTTTGTGCCTGGACTCGGACGAGGTGGGAAAATGTCCGCCTCCATGCCTGAGACATCAATATTCACCGTTGATTCGCCGGAAGTTGCAGCAAAGAAGGTCATGGGCGCATTCACAGGAGGACGCGCGACCATTGAAGAGCAAAAACGCCTCGGCGCAAATCCAGACATCTGTTCCGTATTCGCCTACGATTATTTCCTCTTCATGGACGATAAGGAAATCGAAGACCTACGGTTCAACTGCTTGGCCGGCAATATCATGTGCGGAGAATGCAAGCAGGTTCTTACAGAACGAGTGAAGAAATTTCTCGTAGAACACCAGGAAAAGCGCGAGAAAGCAAAGGACCACTTCGAAGAGTTCCTCTTCAATCCGAAGGACATCTAGGTCAACAATCTAATATACAGCCACGTGAGGTAAGCAGCGAGCATTAGAGGTTTAATGATGATTCCAGGTGAGGGCGTTTTCACACGCATTCTCCTCTCAAGCCTTCACCTCTAGCAGCCTCGCACCGGTCCGCACTTCGCAACGCGACAAACATTCAGGAGCCATGCCACTATGGTAGAACTGCGTGAGAATGAGGCAGCAGTGATCAAAGCACTGCAATCCCATGGAGGGAACTGTTCATTCGAGGAACTCCTTGCCAGCACGAGCCAGAGTAACGCGGCCGTCACGCGCGCATTAACAACGCTTCAGGAGAAACAATTCGTAAAGGTAAGCGAGACTGATCAGGTAGCCTTGCGCCTAACCGAGGAGGGCCTCGAGTATGCGAAGTCAGGCTTGCCCGAGAGGCGACTCCTCCAAGCTGTCCTCGAATTGGGAGGTGAGGCTACAATCGACCAAGCCGCAAAACGTGCAAACATCCCTGAGCAGATAGCGTCAGTAGCTCTGGGATGGATCAAGATATCAAAATGGTGCGAAGTAACAACACAACTTCAAAAGGTCGTTTTGAAAGCTGCAGGTATCCCAGATAGGACGAATGTCGAGAAAGCCCTTGAACTAATCTCCTCGAAGCACGACCTCCCTCTAGAGCAATTGCCCGCTGACCTCCAAGAAAGCGTTGAGACATTGAAGAGAAGGCAATTGCTCGATACGAGAAAACAGAGGAAGCGTTACACTGAACTGACCGCGCAAGGATGGAAGGCACTTGAACAAGGAATCACAGTGCCTGAAGAAATCAGCGACCTGACACCTGAACTAATCACGTCTAAACGATGGAGGAACGTGAGCTTCAGAAAGTACAACATCGCAGCACCAGTCACTCCCATTTGGCCGGGAAAAAAACAACCCTACCGCCAATTCCTCGACAATCTCAAAAGAAAACTCGTTGCACTCGGATTCAAAGAGATGACTGGCCCCATCGTCGAGCTCATGTTCTTCAATTGTGATGCTCTCTTCATGCCGCAGGATCATCCAGCTCGAGAAATACATGACATATACTTCGTGAAGACTGACGAGCTCGGTGACCTCGCAGAGTACAGCCGTTTCATTGACAACGTTGCCGCGACGCACGAGAATGGATGGAAAACTGGATCAAGCGGGTGGGGATACAAATATTCACGAAACGAAGCGCTTAAGCTAATTCTGAGAAGCCAAGGAACCGCCCTGAGCGCTCGCACACTCGCCAGTAAGAACCTGGAGATTCCGGGCAAATACTTCTCTGTTGTAAGATGCTTCAGACCAGACCAAGTCGACCGCACACACCTCACCGAATTCAACCAAGTCGAAGGGATTGTGGTTGGCGCCGATCTTTCACTCCGGGACTTACTCGGGGTCCTGGAACGTTTTGCTATAGATATCGCTGGCGCAGACAAAGTCCGTTTCAAGCCGGATTACTTTCCCTTCACCGAACCCAGCGTCGAACTCCAGGCCTACAAAGAAGGGTATGGTTGGCTCGAATTTGGAGGGTCAGGCATATTTCGGCCGGAACTGACACTGCCCCTCGGAATCAAAGTACCCGTGCTCGCGTGGGGAATAGGTGTCGACAGGCTCTTCATGATGCGAGCCCGACTCGATGACATCCGCATGCTCTTCGCACAAGACCTCGACTGGATGCGAAAGCAGAAGGTGACATGACCTGGTCGCAATTATTGCTCGATTGGATGACCTCGAAGGGCTCGTAGGAAGGAAACTCCCCAGAGACGAGGACCAGCTCAATGAGCTGTTGTACCAAATCAAATGCGAAATCTCACATCCCGCCCTTGAAAACCAGGGCGTCCTCCAAACCACCACGCTCCAAGACGACTCGGAATTACACATCGAGAACGTAGACACCAATCGACCCGACACCTGGAGCACTGAAGGAATAGCACGGGCGCTCAGAGGCTTGATGGGCATCGAGGTTGGCCTGAGAAAGTACTCGCTCTCGAAGAAACCCGCAGTCGAGATATCTGTCGACAAGGAACTCAGAGACGTCAGATCATTCATTGCTTGTGTCGTCGCCCGCCATCCCAAAATCAACGACGAAACTATCCGCGGACTGATCCATCTTCAAGAGAAGCTCGATCAGAGTTATGGTCGGAAGCGACGGCGATCCTCGATTGGTTTCTACGACTTTGACCTCATCACTCCACCACTGCGCTACGGCGTCGCTGATCCTGATGAGATCAGGTTCATCCCGCTGGAAGGAACCGAATCACTTTCGCTCAGAGAGATTCTGGAAAAGCATCCAAAGGGTGTAGAGTACGGTCACATCGTGAGCCAGCATCCCAAACTGCCAATACTGTTGGATTCGCAGGGCAAAGTACTATCTTTCCCACCCATCATAAACTCAAACGACCTGGGCAGAGTCACGTCTGATACTAAGAACATCCTTGTCGAGATCACTGGCACGTCTGAAGACACTGTGATGAACACGTTAACAATTCTGACAACAAGTCTCGCGGACCGAGGAGCTGAGATTTGCCCATCACGAGTGCATTACAAATACGGAAAAGCGCGCACCGTGATCACACCGAGTCTGACGGAACGCAAGTTCACAAT
The DNA here is from genome assembly GCA_001768965.1 of archaeon RBG_16_50_20. GTDB lineage: Archaea > Thermoproteota > Bathyarchaeia > 40CM-2-53-6 > 40CM-2-53-6 > FEN-987. The sequence continues at coordinate 5,409 of MEMY01000001.1, forward strand.
CTCCACTCGAGACATTAGGAAGATAATTGGACTCGACTTGCGTCCCAAAGAGATGATTTCTCTGCTTCGACGTGCAAGATACAATGGGACAGCTTCAGGTGTCAAGAGCCTAGTAGTCACGGTGCCCTGCTATCGCTTGGACATCTTGCACCCTGTTGACATAATCGAGGACATCGCGATCGCCTACGGCCTCAACAAGATGAAACCCAGGTGGCCCCCGGACCTCACAATTGGCGGACTTTCACCCGTCGAAGAATACTCGGATAACGTGAGGGAGTTGATGGTTGGCCTTGGATTTCAGGAAGCACTCACCTTTGTGATGACAAACCAAGAGAAGCTCTTCACGAAAATGAATCAAGAGCCAACTCAGATTGTTGAAATCACAAATCCAAAGGTAACGACAATGACCTGTCTGCGTCATTGGTTACTGCCAAGCCTGATGGATTTCCTATCAAACAATACCCATATCGAATACCCGCAAAAACTGTACGAGATTGGTGACTGTGCCATCTGGGATTTCACCCAACCGAATCGAGTAGTGGACGTTCACAAGTTGGGATGCGTCTCAGCGCATTCACACGCAAACTTCACAGAGATCAAATCAATCCTGGAACCTCTGATGATCAATCTCGGATTCGAATTCACCTTGAAACCTACCAGTCACCCCAGCTTCCTGACTGGTCGAGTAGGCAGTATTCTTATTGGCGACCGAGACGTGGGGATAATAGGGGAGATTCACCCGCAGGTTCTTGAGAACTGGAAGCTTGAGGACCCGGTAGCAGCCATGGAACTGGATCTCAGCCAACTATTCATGATACACAAAGAAAGCGCTGGGGAGGCACCAAAGCAGCCCACCTCCGAGAGAGCCAACTGAGTGGGGCGTTGCCCTCCAGTGAAGTTTGCGTGTTAGTGTCGTGGGCGATAAGGGCGGGGATGTCGGCAAAACCGGTATCCCGGTCCTGCGGCGAAACCCCTCCAGCGAAAGAAGAATAGCATACAACTAAACATCAGTTTGGCTCAGTCAACTGAGGGATACATTGACCTCAAGGACGTACGAGAAGACATGGATTTTGAAACGCGCCTAGATCTTGTGAGCCGTGGAGCAGAGGAGATCATCACTCGCGACGAACTCAGAGCCATTCTAGAATCGAAGTCCCGACCTCGCGCCTATTGGGGCTTTGAGGCGAGCGGAATGATGCACATCGGCATGGGGCTGGTGTGCGGGGGGAAGATCAAGGACATGGTCGAGGCGGGATTCGACTTCACCATGTTCCTAGCAGACTGGCATTCTTGGATCAACAACAAGCTTGGAGGTGTGCTTGAGAACATACGCCTATGTGGTGAGTACTTCAAACAATGCTTCACAGCCATAGGCATACCTCCTGACAAAGTCACGTACTGTTCGGCATCTGACCTCGCTGCGAAGCGGGAGTATTGGGAGCAGGTTGTGCGCGTTGCCAAATCCGTTAATGTGAGTCGCATCTGGCGAGCCCTCCCAATAATGGGGAGAGGGATGGATAGCAAGGACCTTGAGGCGGCTTCAACATTCTACCCTTGCATGCAAGTCGCAGACATCTTTGAACTCCAACTCGACGTCGCCTGTGCAGGTATGGACCAGCGCAAAGCCCATGTTCTCGCCCGGGACGTGGCCGAGAAGCTAGGATTGCACAAACCAACCAGCCTCCACACACCTTTGATTGCGGGATTGGTTGGGGCAAGCAAGATGGATACGACCCAGTACGATGAGAATCCTGAACTTAGTTCCCAGATCTCCTTCAAGATGTCTAAGAGTGCTCCTGAAAGCAGCATACTCATTCACGACGAGCCTGAGGCAATTCGAAACAAGATTCGAGGCGCCTACTGCCCTCCCAAGGAGATCAAAGGCAATCCGATTCTCGAGATCTCGAAATACATCCTACTGCCGTGGGAGAGATCATTCGAGATTGATCGACCAGAGAAGTATGGCGGTCCGATAGATTTCGCTACCTACGAGGAATTGGAGAACGATTACAGGGAAGGAAAGATCCATCCTCTAGACCTGAAGAACGCGGTCGCAGAGAGCTTGGTAAAGATCCTCGAACCAGTTCGAGAAGAGTTTGAGAAGCACCCCTCCTTATTGCGCAAAATGGAACAGTTACAGATCACAAGGTAACAATAGGCGTTGCGCGCACCTGCAGAAGTGAGACTTGAACGATTTCGCAAATTGATGGACCGCGTATCCTACGAGTCTGAGCGCGGTGTGGTAATCATAGTCGAAGGACTTAGAGATCGAGAATCGCTCCGGAAGATGGGAATCAATGGACGAATCCTCTGCCTTCAGAGTAGCAGGAAGAACGTGGTGGGTTTTGTTGAGGGATTACAGGACGTACGAGACGTAGTGGTTCTGACCGACTTCGATCGCGAGGGTGTCTTCCTAGCCAAACGACTAGCAAGGATTCTCAACGCACAGAGCGTTCACACGAACCTAGTTTTGTGGCGGGAATTACGCCAACTTACTCGCTCAGATGTTCGAAGCATTGAGGAGCTTCCCAAGTACTATCAGAGGATGCGGGTTGAGAGTGCCGAGGTTTTACCTTCTTGGGACAGGATTTACGAGCTACTCACCAAGAGTGGGCGTAGAGTCAATAGAAATGCACGAAGGTCACGCTGACTTTTGACTGATCAGAGATGCTTTGACATAGTCTGAACCATGTCAACCAGCCTGTTCGAGTAACCCCATTCATTGTCGTACCATGCGAAGACTTTGACAAGACGGTTTTCCAGGACCATTGTGAGGAGTGAGTCGAATACGGCGGAGTGTGGGTTTCCTATTATGTCAGCGGAGACCAGTGGTTCCTCTGAATACTCAAGAACGCCCCGCATTGGTCCGGTGGCGGCTTTCTGAAAAGCTTGGTTAACGTAGTCCACTGTGACGTCGCGTTCGACCTCGGCGACCAAGTCGACTATCGAACCGTCCGGCACTGGGACCCGAAGAGCTACACCGTGCAGTTTCCCTTTCAATTCGGGCAGGACTTCGGTTGTGGCTATTGCGGCCCCGGTTGAGGTGGGTATGATCGATAGCGCGGCCGCTCTGGCGCGCCTCAGGTCGTGATGCGGCAGGTCTTGGATTCGTTGATCATTCGTGTATGCGTGTGCGGTGGTCATGAAACCGTGCTTCATCGTGCAGGAATCATTGATGACCTTAGCGAGCGGAGTTACACAGTTGGTAGTGCAGGATGCCAGCGAGACTAGATTGTGAGCCTTCGGATCGTACTTGTCAAGATTCACTCCAGGAACGATAGTTATGTCAGGATCCTTCGCGGGTGCGGAAATGAGGATCTTGTTCGCTCCTCCTTTCATGTGCTTCGATGCTGCGTCGCGGTTCGTGAATAGGCCTGTGGACTCCACAACAATATCGACACCATACTTTGACCACGGAATCGCTGCAGGATCCCGGACGGAGAGAACTCTGACCTCGCTGCCATCAACTCGGAACCCATCAGAGCTTGCTTGAACTGTCCCATCAAACTTGCCAAACACGGAGTCGTACTTGAGCAAGTGGGCAAGTGTCTTGGCATCGGTCACATCG
>MEMY01000002.1:0-10730 GCA_001768965.1 archaeon RBG_16_50_20
AAGGCGCCAAGGCCAAGCTTGTGATGCCCGCGGCCATGATCACCACTCCTAAGATGTAACCGGTCTTCCTAGGCAACTTTTCCAACCAACTTGAAGTTGGGAGCTGCAGGGCTACCACCGTCGCGCCGGACGCTGAGAACAGCAATCCAATCTCAATTTCACTTAATCCTCTAACTTGAGATGCGAAAATGGGGAGCAGTGAGTAGAATTGAGTATAGAAGAGCATGCTAAACAGAGATGCAACACAGAGCACAAACAAATCCCTGTCCTTGAGAACACTGATCTTTGGGAGCGAAGGTTTCTCCAATCCGGTTTTTCGGGACTCGGGGACAAGCGCAATGAAGAGTGCGAATCCTATCAGCCCCAGAATTGCGGAGACAATGAAAAGTTGACCAAACCCCCGTTCGGCCAGCAAGATGGCGCCGGTCATAGGAGCTATGATCCATGCTGCATTGCCGATGATTCGACCTATCCCATATCCTGTATTGCGCTTGTTCTCTTCTACTTGGTCGGCGATTATGGTTGTTTGGGACGTGCGTTCCGCAGACTCCATTACCCCAGAAATCGACATTAGAGGCAGCAATTGTCCGAATGCGTTCAATCTAGTGAGAGCTGCGGGGACAATTACATGTGCCGAGTTTCCGAAGATGTAGATTAGCTTCCTACCGAACTTGTCTGCGAGCCATCCCACTAGGAACACGGAGACAGTGCCGAGTATTCCACTCGTGAAGTAGAGTATTGAAACAGCGCCCACTGAAATGTTCAGGTCCCTATTCAGGAAGACCGGCAGGAATGGGTCGATCGTTGTCCTAGCGAAAGTTGAGACGCCTATGCTAACCATGAAGTACCAGAAGTGTCTGGAACGCGGAAGAGCGGAAAGATAGCGACCCTTCGCTTTGCGCTGCATCAGGCTAGTCACTTTTTGAATGCAGCATTCGCTCTCGACACTTAAGCGATAAGGGCAGTTCTACAGCTTCCTGTTTCATTAAAACCTGACGCCAGCATCAGCTTTGAAATCCTTCATAAACAAGTCAACTAGTGTAGTGAACGAGTCTTGGGAATTGACCTATGAGATTGGGGGGCGCGAATCCGGGGTCCTCCTATTCAAAGAGAATGATGAGGTGCGAGTCAATGACGATGCTGTACTCGCGCCTGAAGCGATTCGCGGCGAAACTGGAGTCATAAAGAAGATCGACCGATTTCTCGCCCAACCCTCTCAGATCTCCGAAGACCGCGTAGCCGTCGACCGATACCAGCAATTGGTCAAACAACCACGCGAAACAGAGATACTGGGATTTGCGTTGCAGGTGTATTTCCCGAAAATAGGAGACGCAATGGTTGTCGCTTCCAACGAAGTCACGCTCCTATCAAAATTCCAAGAACGAATCAACAGACTGGAGGAGCGCCTGATTAGCCATCTGACCAACCCACAACAGTTCTCCGTGTTGGGAGATGGAGGGCTTGATGTGCCTTTCATAAATCAGAATTTCGACGCGCCCTTCTTCGGCGACTTAGTGCGCTACGTACTCCGACCGAAGCTTGGAAGGAGTGCCACGAAAGTTCTCTCCCCAGAAGCCTCCGGACCGCCCTTAGCCGCGGTTTATGCGAGCATGTCTGGATTGAGCTTCGTTCGGGCCGTTAAGATCTACGATAGAGATCATCCCCAAGTGCCCGGAACATGGCGCGGTACGATCATTGGAGATGTCAAAGTTCCGTCAGCAACCAAGAAGACCGAACATCACTTCGCCGTCCCGCAAGGCGCAATCGCTCCAGACGATCGTGTGATAATATTCGACGACGTAGGTTTCACTGGAAGAACCCGAAACGCCTGCATACAGCTAGTCGAGAAATTAGGCGCGAGGGTCTCCGCTATCGTTAACGTGGTTGAGAAAGCCTACGGCGAGCAACGCAATGTGGAAGTTGATTCACGGGCTATTCTTGGAATCAGCGGGTTTGAGCCGAGGGGCGAAAGGACATGCGATCTTTTGATAAACGAGCTTCTCATGGAGCGCCTCAAGACTCCTAGGATAGTGCACGACGTGAAGTACGAAGCAACAAGGTCGCTATTCACGCTTAGAAATCAATAGTAGCCAATTCAAGGAGCATGCGCTTGGAGATCGACCACTGCGAATTCCCTGATGACAGGCTGTACGATCTCGACAACAACGTGTGGATAAGAATAGACGAGAAAAAGGTCGCGACGCTGGGCATTACAAGTGTGCATGCAGCGCTTGCAGGGAAGCTCAAGCAAGTCAAGTTCAAACCTCTTGAGACGTTCTTGGAGAGGGGGCGTAGCGTAGCGACGATCGAGAGCATCAAGTACTTCGGAGCAGTCCGGACGCCAATAACAGGCAAGCTGATTGAAGTAAACTCTGCATTGGAAAGCAAGGGCGAGATCGCCAGCAACCATCCTTACGATGAGGGATGGTTCGTCAGAATCCAGCCAAGTCAGTTGGATGAGGAGATCCGGATTTTAACTCAACCTCGAACAAACGAAGAGAAGATTAGATCTCAGATCCGTGAGCTCCGAGTTCGATGCTTCAAGGCGTTCCCAGATTATGAGATGTGGGAGATCGGAGTCGACTGCGCGGCCGTCCTGGTCAGATTGAACGAACTAGTGAACCAGATTGCAATTAACGAGGTGGTTCACATTATCTCCGATGACCCAACTGCGGATATCGAGATGGTAAGATGGTCCGACCAGACAGGCCAAGGGGTCTTGGAGTCTAGGCCGGAAGGAAAGCTCACGCACTTCATAGTAAGAAAAGTGAAGTGAAAAAGAAGAGGAGTCGCTGATTGGGTCTTAGGGTTTTTCGATCGGATTGCGGACCATGTTGCCCCATTCGGTCCACGATCCGTCATAGTTCTTGACGTTCGAGTATCCGAGCAGGTACTTCAGGACAAACCAACTGAATGATGATCTCTCGCCGATTCTGCAGTAGGTTAGGATTTCCTTGTCTGGGGTGACGCCTTTGCTCTGGTAGAGTTTGCTCAGGTCTTCTGCGGATTTGAAGGTCCCGTCTTCCTTGACGGCTTGGGACCATGGTATGTTGACGGCTCCTGGAATATGTCCGCCACGTTGGGCATGTTCGTTTGGATATTCGGGTGGGGCCGTTATCTCGCCGGTGAATTCTGCGGGGCTTCTGACGTCAACGAGAACTTTGTCTTTGCGGTTCAGCGACTTTCTAACGTAATCAAGATAAGTTCGGATTTCTTCGTTCGGTCCATTTGTCTTGAAGGAAGCTTTCGGGTAGGAGGGTACATCTTTTGATATGTCTCCGTCCTCCGCGATCCATTTCTTGCGGCCGCCGTTCATCAGGACAACTTTGTTGACGCCATAGTATTTCATTATCCAGAATGCGAAGGCAGCGAACCAGTTGTTGAAATCACCGTAGAGCACCAATGTCGTGTCGTTGCCGACTCCCGCTCTACCAAGGAGATCTTCGAGCTTCTGCTTGCTCAGTATGTCCCGGGTAACTGGGTCGTTCATGTCCTTCAGCCAGTCTAACAGGACAGCGCCTGGAATGTGGCCGAGGTTGTAGTTTGCGGTGGGATCGTAGTCGACCTCCGCGATGCGTACCGTTGTATCATTCAGGTGATCTTTGACCCAATTGGTTTCAACAAGAACTTCAGGGTGCTTGTACGACAATATGCGCCACTGAACCGGCTGAATATGACGTACGTTATATTAACCTACCTAACGCACACCTAACTGGACCGCGCCCCTACTCCCAAGAATAGGGTGAGTTGCAGGCTGCCGATTTCTCCGCGTAAAGTCGCGTGCTCACAATCAAAGTTTAAATTGGCTCACAAAACTGTGACCCAGTAACGGGCACATTGTTGACGCTCGGTGAATCAGAGATTTCCTTAACCTCATCCAGCGCAACGTGGCGTCGCATGCGTTTCCAAAGTCGAAATTGAAAGGATTGTGTCGGCAAGTTTGTCATCAGACAAGATTATGGACGGTTTGACCTTCGACGATGTCCTACTGATACCTAAGCGATCTACTGTTCGATCCCGAAAGGAAGTCGACACGACGACTAGACTTTCTCGTCACATAGAGTTGAAAGTCCCGATCATCAGCGCGCCCATGGACACTGTAACCGAGCATGCGATGGCGATCACAATCGCAAGGGCTGGTGGGATCGGGATCATTCACCGTTTCATGACGATCGAACAACAGGTCGAAGAGGTCCTGAAAGTGAAACGCTCTGAAAGCATCGTGATCGAACAGCCCTACACGCTAAAAGGTGATCAGAAGCTTCGAGACGCCAAACGCCTAATGTCCCAATACGGCGTCTCCGGCTTGCTTGTACTCGATGAACGAGATAGGCTTCAGGGGATCCTTACGACTCGAGACATAGTCTTTGAGCATGATCCCGAGAAGAGAGTCTCTGAAATGATGACAGGAACCAAGGACTTGATCACAGCATCCTCAGATGTGAACCTCAAGCAAGCTGAGGAGATTCTTCGTAAACACAAGCTGGAGAAGCTGCCTTTGGTCGACAAGAATGGCAAACTCCGAGGTCTGATAACAAGCAGAGACATGCTAAGCCTAGAGCAGTACCCCAACGCCTCCAAGGATGCAAAAGGGCGGCTTCTGGTTGGGGCGGCTCTCGGAGTGAAATCCGGTCACCTGGAAAGAGCCAAGGCGCTCTTCGATGCGGGTGCTGATGTGCTCGTTCTCGATGTTGCTCATGCGCACTCGGACATAACACTAGATGCGATTCGCTCAATCAAGAGGGATCTGCCCGAAGCAAACTTGATCGCAGGAAACGTTGCAACCAAGGAGGGCACGGAAGATCTGATAGAAGCCGGTGCAGACGCCGTCAAAGTCGGAATCGGATCCGGTTCAATCTGTATAACAAGGATAGTGACAGGCGCGGGCGTTCCTCAGTTGACAGCCATCATGGAATGTACAGAGGTCGCTGATCAAGCAAGCGTACCAATTATCGCTGATGGAGGAATTCGCAATTCGGGTGACATCACAAAGGCCATTGGGGCTGGGGCGTCCACGGTGATGGTTGGCAGTCTCTTTGCAGGCTCGGAGGAAAGTCCTGGGATGACTGTGATGAGAGAAGGTCGCAAGTACAAACTGGTTAGAGGTATGGCTTCTGTTGCCGCTTCATATGATCGGTCGGCACGAGAGTCAGAGCAAAACGGGGAGGACAGCGCGATCGGTCTTATTGACTATGTTCCTGAGGGCGTTGAGGCTTTTGTTGCTTACAAGGGCAGTGCCTCGGAGTTGATCAGCCAACTGGCTGGTGGCCTGAAATCAGGCATGAGCTATTGTGGCGCGAAGAATATTCCCCAACTTCGCGGCAAAGCAAACTTCATCAAAATCTCTCAAGCTGGTCTCAAAGAGAGCTACCCGCACGACGTAGAAGTAATGTAGCCACAAGCCGAAAACCAAAGTTATCAGGTAGAAACAGTAACAAATCGAGAATGCCATTGGCCGACTTTCGAATAGTGTACTTCGACGAAGTCGACGATCCATACCAGGTAACACTCCTTTTTCAGCTCAGCCTGTTCTTCCCGGCCATGCCAAACGTTCTCGAAGAGATGAGAGCGAATGATGATAGATACACGTCCGAGTTTGGAATCTTCGCGGTAACCAGAGACGGAGCCGTTGCTGCCGGCCACTTGCTCATGCGAATTCCCACGGCAACCACAAGGGGAAGGCTGGATGTGGGAGGGGTGAATGCGGTGGCCACTCGTCCGGACTTTGCCAGGCGTGGCTTCATGACCTCTATCATGAACGCTACTCATCAGTACTTCAGAGAAAGGGGCCTGGACCACAGTGTCCTAACGACTTCTGGGCGTCTCGGAGCAATGGTAATGTACGAACGGCTTGACTATGCCGAGCTCAGTCGCTCACACATTGCAGTGAAGTACCCTAAGCAACCACGCACACCTGTACCGTCTGAAGTTCTCGTTCGCTCCTTCTCCGACGACGATATTCCCATCGTCAATAAGGTCTACACAGAAGCGGTCCGCAAAAGTTATGGATTCATCCATAGGCCAAGCGACTTCCTGAAAGCACGTAAGTATGCAACCGGCGAAATGAAGCCCAAAGAGAACCTGCGCATCGCCCAACGCGGAGACACAGCCATGGGATACGCCTACTGGGATTCGAATCCGCGGATCTCAGAAGCTTACGAAATAATCGCCCTCGACAGTCAATCTTTTCAAGCGCTACTGGCTGACGCCGAGCAACGGAACCCTGGCGCAGGCATATTCGTATGGTGCGATGGCCTCACAAGCCTTGAGATTGGATGGCTTAGGGATGCAGGCTACCAAGTGCCGATTGAAACATACGGCATAGCTCTAGTCAAGTCTTTGAAGGGAAAGACAGACTCAAGAAAACTGAAGTCATTGTATGGTGTGGAATTGGGAAAGTTCAGACTTGGATTATGGGATGGAACATAATCAAGTACTATGGAATTCTTCGTGTGTGCGCAGCTAATGGTTTCTGTTCCGCCACATGATCACAGCGAGGACTAGAATTACGAGTCCCAGCACGTGCGCGGATGTGCAGAATGGGCAAATCGCCCCAATGACGACAAGTTCAATGTAGGCCAGCGCGCCGACTCCCGGAATCGCCAACAACGACCAGCCGAGAAGGTAGATCAGGCGAGCTTCATCTCCAGTGACAACAATCGCAAGCCACAGGACTACGATGAACCAGAGAGCACCGAGGAAGGCTGTTGGGACGCCACCGATCCTAGAATATTGACTTGTGAGAATTTCTGAGCACCCGAAGAAACCGGTAAGAGAACAGAATCCTCTAGGGGTGAGGATATCATACCATGTAAGGAAGGCCGAAACCCCTAGCCCAATCAGAGCTAGGGCAGCAACGGCCCACGCAAGTGCCCTTTGCTGCAAATGGTGTCAGCTGTTTAGTCTGGTTAGACCTGCGGCAAGTATCTCGAAGGTTGCGTTTGTGCCCTCGTATCTCGTATCGATGGAGCCGTTCTTGGCTATCAGAAAGAATGTTGGAGTCGCCGACACCCCATATGTAGTGAAAGTCGTGCCTGATGAATCGTACACAAAGGTCCAGGCGGTTCCATAGTCGCGAATGAACTTCGCAGCGTCGTCTGCTGTTGCACTGTTATATGGACCCGCGACTGCTAGGAATACAACGTTCTGAGCTTCATACTGCGCGTATAGCCTGTCCAACATCGGAGCCATATCTTGGCACACACTGCACCAAGGCTCCATGAACTCCAGCAACACAACTTTTCCTCGGAACGAGGATAGCGAAATCCTCTGACCAGTCAATCCGTCCTGGGTCACTACTGGCAGAGTGAAATCAGGCGCAACAGGAACTCCCGTCGCCGTGGTTCCAGTGCTCGTGGTAGTAGTTGAAGGAGAGGGAGGCTGGGTAAAAGAATATACTGCCCAGATCGCGACGACCAGAATCACTAGCCCGATGATTTTCTCACCGCGACTGAACCCTTTCTTCCGTTGTTTGCTGTTGGATTTTGAGTGGGATGACATTTACAGTGCTACCTAAGCCCAGAAGCTCTGCCGTTTTCTTAATGCTTTTGGTCTATAGAAAATATAATTCTTGGCGCGTTACCTTCACCCGCAAAGAGCTTGGCTAGGGGATTCCGACCATGAGGTCGTCTCCTTGGACCACGACCTTGTATGATTTCTCAGGCTGAATGCTGTCCGCGCTCTCTCCATCAGGACCTAGCAGGACCCTGCCTGTCGTCACGTCGAACTGGGCACCATGTTCAGGACAGATGAGAACGGTTTTCTTCAACTCGCCCTTTGAGAGGTTTCCTTGCTCGTGGGTACACCAATTGTGCAACGCATAGAATTTTCCGTCCACATTCGCGATCACTAAGTCGTTGCCACCAACGCGAACCCACTTCAAGCTGCCAACGGGAACCTCAGATGTGGCGCAGGCGCGAACTAACGTCGTAGACACACCGACACCTTACACAAGGCGCAGGGTCTTTATGGTTTTAAGTCCTGTGTCGAAGCCTTCCGTTTAGCCTCACGCAACTTGCTTGTGAGCAGCGGGACTATTTCTGCAAAGTCTCCGACTATCCCGTAGTCGCAGTTCTTGAAGATAGGTGCGTTCGGGTCATTGTTTATGGCTACTATGGTCTTGGCGCGACCGACGCCGACCATGTGATTGAAGGCACCTCTCACCGCCACCGCAACATAGACTCGGGGACCAACAGATCGTCCAGTTAGTCCAACTTGGAGTTGTCTAGGAAGCCAACCCAGGTCAACGACCTTCCTCGTCGTGGCCAGGGGAGCATCCAGGATCTCAGCCAGTTCTCTGATGACATTCAGGTTCTCAGGCTCGCCGAGTCCTGCCCCGGCTGTTACTATCACATCCGCGTCGTCCAGCCTCACAGCCTCATGATCAGCTTCGAGCCTTTCTTCGATCATGCGCGATAGCGGCTTGATGTTGATCGGGGTGAAGTCGATCACAGAACCCCTTCGGAAAGGGTTCGATTCAGACGGAGTGAGCATCCCAGGGCGCACTGTGGCCAGCTGTGGGATCGTTCTGCTCAGTATAGGTGCTACGATATTTCCGCCGAACGCGGGCTTCAGCTGAACAAGCTGTCCCTGCTCGTTTATCTCCAAACCAATGCAGTCGCTAGTCATCCCCAACCCCAGCTGCGCTGCGACTCGAGGCATGAAATCCCTTCCAAGAGAAGTGGCAGCTGCCATCACTGTGAAAGGTTTGAATTTCTGGATCGCTTGCGTTAGCGCTTCAGAGTAGGCATCGCTTGAGTACGCTGACAGTTCTTCATGATTTATGACGTACACCTTGTCGGAACCGTGCTCGATCAGATTGTGGATTTGGTCGTTGGAGGTCTTTCCGAATATGACCGTGCAGAGCTCGCTCGCAACGTTGGCTGCAAGTTCGAGGCCGCGTCCCAGAAGTTCGTAGGTTACGCCCCTCAATCCACCTTGAACGCGTTCTGCTACAACCCAAAACGCTTTCTCACTCTTCATTCGGCGGGAGTCCGGAGGCTTGATTCTTGCCTCTACCCGGTCCCTCCGACCAGAGAAGAGTCCTTCAGCGAGAAGCTTCTCGACAAGGCGTGAGACTCTATCCTCACTGGTCGAACCCTCAATGATCTCGTTTCTTCTCTTGGCTTCGATTGAGTAGATCTGACTGACAGAAGTTGGGGATCCTGCGGAACCGAAGATCGACGGGTCGTTACTCAGCTCCGACGCGGTTATCACTCTGTATGGTTTCGTCTTTGCTGCTTCCAATTCGTCAGGAATGGGACGGCCTGGTCTGATGAGTCTCTCAGCAGTCGTGAGGAGGAAAGGCATCGGAACTTCAACTCGCTGAAAACCATAATCAGTTTCAGCTTCAATCAAAGCGCTATCAAACGGATCAGAGAAATCCACCTTAGTCGCTCCAGTCACGTGCGGAAGGCTGAGCATTTGCGCCAGCTCTGGTCCGATATGGCCAGTCTCGGCATCGACGCTGTATTTTCCACATAACACCATGTCGAAAGGTTTCTCGCGGGCGGTCGCAAGGGACAGGGCCCGCGAGGTTGCGAGGGTATCAGATCCAGCGAAGGCTCGATCAAGAAGGTGCAATGCTCTATCGGCACCCATCGCCAGTGCTTCCACTAGGGCCTCCTTGGCTTGCGGCGGTCCCATTGTCATCACAACGACCTCCCCACCGTACCTCTTCTTGGTCTCCACGGCGAAGGTTATGGCGCGTCTGTCGAAGGGGTTGATCTCATTGTGCACTCCCTCGCGAATGAGCGTTTTCTTCTCATTGTCGAACCTGAGTTCAGAGACCGCAGGAACTTGCTTGACGCAGACAATCGCTCTCATGGCTGAAGTATCACCATCACTCGAAGCATACTAATTGGTCGCGTTTCTTGGTCGGAGGTAGAAAAGTGGAACCTTCTCCAAATTTCGCTTCTCTTCCAATCCGCGTTAAATACATCTCGCGAGAGCCTCTTTGCTGGGTACAGACGTTGGCAGTCTATTTCGTTGGCGATCTGAAGCGAACGATACAAGCTGATCTTCGATGTCTCTATTGCGAGCGCCGGTTCAAAGAGAGGCAGGAGATGAATGTGCACTACCTGACGACCCACGAGGAGGCCTTTACCGAGGAGGAGTTATGGATGGCTCGTTCTCAAAAGGTTAATTTGGAGCAGAAGCTGAAACGCTCTCCTCTCGCTCAGGACAACTGAGACCTTTCCAGCCCTCCGTCAGTGTAGTCTCTTCAACTGCTCTTTCAGAATGATGCGATGGCACAGTGCTGGATCGGGGTGGCTGAGGAATGCTGTCAGCCGATCTTTTTGCCCGTCCCAGGGCCGTAGGTCAACGACTGGACCTCTTCAAGCGCGATGCTGACAATTGCTTTCGGTTTGAATCCCATGTTCTCCAGTTGATTAGCGGCCTGTTGGAAGAGAGGGCCGAAAGTTTCGAGCACTGCCCTACCTCTCATCCTGTAACCGATTACGGCCTTTGGATCGAAGAAGACAACCGTGACGTCAGGATGCGTCTTGAGAACGTCACTCAAGGTTTGAGAAAACACGTCTGTGAACTCTAAGTGTTCGTCATCTCTGATGCGGAAGTGCTTTGGCGAGGCATTAGGTGTGCCGTCACCTCGGAACGACGACAATACGCCGACGGCGCCGTTGTACTCCTTGTCGTGTCGTTCTTCGATGAATTTCTTCACTGAGTCAGGGAGCAAGGTCATTATCCTCCGAATTTTCGAATTGCAGGCA
>MEMY01000002.1:10919-11092 GCA_001768965.1 archaeon RBG_16_50_20
TCGCACAAAAACTCGAGATCTTCGAGAGCGCAGTGCGACAACACCTACAGATGCTGGAGAACGCGGGCTTGGTGACTGCGACTTTTGAGCAGAGAGGCCTCGGTCGACCCAAGAAAATATTCTCGCTTTCGCCATCAGGGGCGGAACTTTTCACGCGCAAGTACGATGTGCTA
>MEMY01000002.1:11250-11494 GCA_001768965.1 archaeon RBG_16_50_20
TGGCCTTGGGTTCGCCGCAAAACTGGAAGAGAAAGATGGGAAAACCTCCATAGTCAGCAAGAATTGCATACTCTTGCGGACGGCAGAAGCAAGCCATGACCTACTGTGTCACAAATTCCACTCAGAGCTAATTCGCGCAGCCCTTAAACGCGGGAGAGTGGAGCTACATGAATGCATGGTTGATGGGGCGCCGTTCTGTAGGCATATCGTCATCAAGTCAGATCGGGATGATTAGGTTGCGCTC
>MEMY01000003.1 GCA_001768965.1 archaeon RBG_16_50_20
AGCTTTAGAGTTGTAGGCGTCGGGTCGGTCTTTCTCGAAGAACCAATGTTTTGTGCCGGGATAAACGTGAAACGCGACTTCTCTGCCTGCGGAGCGCATTTGAGTCTCCGCGTTTCGAACTGACTTGAGAGGCGCCCACTTATCATCTTCCGCGAAATGTCCTGAGTAAGATGCTTGAGCTTTCTTGTAGTCCCCTTTCCTGATTCCGTAAAAGGCGGCTACCGCCGCGACCTCAGTTGGCCTCTGGGTCGATAGCCACATGGCCCAATATGCGCCGAGCGAGAAACCTAGCACGCCGATCTTCTCTCCGCTAACCGCAAATAGCGTGCTCAGTAGGTCGACCGCTCCATCCAACTCCTTTGTTACAACCGCCCGTTTCAGGTGAGAACGGAGCCGCTTGGCCTCCTCGATTGTAGAGGCGGTCTTGCCGTTGTAAAGGTCAGGAGCTAACGCAACGAATCCTTCATCGGCGAGCATATCGCAGACGCTCTTGAAAAAATCGGATAGACCCCACCAGGCATGAATCACCAGAATGCCGGGGACGTCCCCACCTTCGGGGATTGCCAAGTAACCATAGAATCTACTGCGACTAATCTGGAATTCGATCTTATCATGCCATGGTCGTTCCTCGCGAATGTTTGTTGATCGTTCAGGCAAGGTCAATCACGTGCAAAGTGTGGCATTGCGTGTGGAATTTCGAGTGACAGTTCGATGAAGCCACTATACTTTCCATTCTTGTACCACGGTGTTTGATGTATCAGCTTCTTTTTTCCATTTTTCTCAATAGTGTACACGTTCGCCTGGCGTGACTCCATGAGTTCCACGAGTTTTGAGCGAGCGGGTTCGGGATGACATTCGAGCAGATTTGTCCCGATCAGTTTCTCGCCACCCTGATCTAGATTCGCTTTCACCGCTTCATCGTTCATTTCGAGAATAATGCCAATGGTATCGCAGACAGTTATGGCTCCGACGTATTCCTGCACCCAAGCATGGTTTGCGACCATGTCTGAATCGTTTTTCTTCATGCGCATTCAGCTCTCGGGATTCTCTGAAGCGCACAGCGTTGATGTTAAGCTTCGCTCAGGTTTTCAGTGATTGTGCGTTATGCGCGGATGTCGTACCAGTGTAGTTGAACGGGGACTTGTGCGAGTAGTCGTGCTTCGTTGAATAGGTCAATGATCCGTTGAACTGGGGCGTTTTCGCTGTTTATGGTATAGACGCAGATGGGGCCGTAATTTTTCGTGTGTACAAGGTTCGCTGCGAGCAGCTTACCCAGATGTTTCCGTATGACCTTTCTATCCAACCCGCTGAATTTCGCAATTTTGTAGATCGTTAAATCCTCACCGCGATTTCGGGCGAGAACTAACAAGATTCTCAAGCGGGCTTCGCTGCCCAGAGTCTTCAAAAGCTGAGGTCTCAGCGGCAACGTTACTCACGCGGAATAAGAAACCCCGTGCAGAAATAAGCAAGAGAGTTAAGTGAAAGTACGCTGCCGATGCCTGAGTTCCCTAGCGACACTGCCATCTGGAACCGAAATCATCTCTTCATAACGAATTGAACCGCGGCTGATGTCCGCATGAACGCTGCGACTTCTTCGGTCTTGCTGAGTAAGTTCCAGAGGGGAATGGTGGAGACTGAGCTAAGGTCCCCAAATTATGCCATATAATTTGACGTGCGGCTGTCTTGTACACGATTTTGATACAGAACCTGAAAATACTTGAAGGCAGGCAATATTTTAGGGGGCACGTTTACGGCCGCAGATCCTGACTTAGGCGGGCTCTCGGAAGGCGAACTCCTAGACCTAGCTGTGCCCTCACAGTCTCTAAGCAGGCGGGTTCTCGTTTTGTGGCTGTACCTTAGTGAACGCTCCGAGATAGGACTAGAGCAATTCAATTCTCTTTTGACTTCTCAGGCTGAAAAGGAATTACATAAACGTTCGATTTCCGAAAACGCCAAGCAATGAAGCCTGATAGTGCAGTCTATCTTGCTAGTCTACCGCGGAGGCCACCTTTCGCTTCTTTCTTGCGAAGCGTCTCCTTGTCCAGTATAAGTTCTGATTCGTTGAACTGCAGATCAGTCATCTTGCGAACCACGATAACCTTGCGCATCTTACCTGCGAAATCCCTGTCAAAGATCTCGAGATAGCCTTTGAAGAGATCTGGTAATCCTTTGGACTCTTCCGCTGCGTGCAGGACGGGGTTGAAGGTTCCTATCGCGGTAAATCCCCACTCATCCAAACGTGGTACAAGATCAGTCACCCACTTCCGTGTAGTGAGGGCCTTGTGCGTAAGTAGAATATCCGACAGCACATCGAGACAGACTCTCCCGCCGGACGTCCCAGCGCCTCTTACAGACTTCACTAGCTCGATGTTCAATGTCGTTAGATTTTGAATGCCGGTCGAGATTGGCACTATGTTCTTACCCGACATCGAGTCCGCTCTGGGATTGGCAACTAGGACGGTCAGCTTCTCGCCGAACTTCGCGTGAATGCTCTTCGCAAAGTCCAAGTCGCTCGTTAAGAGGAAACATGGAATCTTCGACTTGATTCCTTCGTGAAACAACTGTTCAACTAGTAGGTTTCGTTCTTCGCAGACTGGTGCGCCCACTAGGAGACTGTACTTGCCTTGTATTCCACCTGGAACAAGATCTTCAATCATCCTGAATACACCCAGACCTGGCCCAGCGAACACAGACTGCGCTAAACTGTAAGCAACTGCCGCGACTGCAACACCGATGAACCCGATACCCAGGTCAAGGGGAGACGCGGCAGCGAAAGCAAAAACGGACGCCGCCAACGCTGGCACAGCTCCTACGATTGATGGAGGAAGATGGAACATCTTCTTCCATTTCGTTACGAGAATCGCTGTTAGGTAGCCGCTGATAGCCCAGCCTGCTATTACAGCATAAAGGCGTACATCGCTAAGGTTCGTCGTCAAAGTGGTGAAGTAGGCCCCGATGGTAGGAGAGGTAAAAACTCCAAAATCAGGCAAAAATGCCCCGAAGGACCAATCAATCGGGATCGGTTTCGGAACATAATTGCTTGCCGGGAAAGGTACCAGTATCAATCCTGCCTTGGCGACCCCGCTCGCCCATCCCAGAAGGAAGACTGCAACCGCAGAGAAAGCCCCAATCTTGACGGCTCCCGTTCGATGGAGATGAAGCCCTGCAACAATTGTCGGGACGATGGCCAAAGGAGCAACTAACATGAGGCTTGGAGACAGAAAAATCAAGCTGCTCGCAATAAGAGCTAACTCAATCCAAGATTGTCCCACACTCGCAAAGATAATGAACACGACGAAGAATGTTAACCCTAGATATGGGTCTTGGTACATGGCCGCGAAAACGGAGAGTAGGACCGCGAGCAATAGAGCCAAGCCTGGGAATTCAAATGCTAAGGCTCCCAGGACGAGAGCCAAAATAACGCTGATGTACAAGGGATAAAACGGATACAGCGTCAGAAGCAAGAACGCAAGAATCGCCACGACAGCGAACGTGGCCAGTCTACTCATCAACCCACTTAAGTTCAAGTTTTTTACGAACCTAAATTTCCGCTTACATGCGTCATCATATTTATCTTCTCTGACTAGGGCATATGCTCCCCGTTGTTTGAAGTTACAGTCAGATACGAGTACGCTGTCGTTTCTCATTCGGAACGTTAACCGATATTCGCGAATTGCCGTCGAAGAAAATCGTTAACTGCTAGGCTACATGGTTCGATATCTGACTGAAGAAAGGAACTGTCCCCCACTTGAATTGCGTCTTCTGCGATATAATCAAAAGAAGTGCCCCATCCCACGTAATCTACGAGGACGAGCTTTTCATCGCGATCCTCGATAAGTATCCAATATCCATAGGCCACACGCTTGTTCTACCCAAGGAACACTTCGAACGAGTTCGGGATCTTTCCCAGAAGGAATTCTGCGCCATGTACGCGCGCGTTCACGCACTGAACGAGTTGATAACTTCCCGACTTGGCGCCACCGCGTCCCACATATCAATAAATGACGGAGCAGCGGCGAACCAACTGATTCCTCACGTGCATGTGCACATTATTCCAAGGAGCGAAAATGATAGCGCTGGGTTCACAGCTCGAAAACTTCTGGGAGCAGAAGAAATGGATCAGATCAAACAGAAACTGGAAGTCAGACAGCTCGATCTTATCTTCTGAACTGAACGTTGATCATTCTGCTTAGTTCAGGCGCGATCTCTTTAGGTTCTATGATGGGTGCCGTGCAGGCCTTCCCGATGCAGACATATGCAGTCGGAGTTTCCGTGATCTTGTAGCCAAGAGCATTGACTCTGTCCCGGTCTTCAA
This sequence comes from archaeon RBG_16_50_20, assembly GCA_001768965.1. Taxonomy (GTDB): domain Archaea; phylum Thermoproteota; class Bathyarchaeia; order 40CM-2-53-6; family 40CM-2-53-6; genus FEN-987. The sequence goes on from MEMY01000003.1 coordinate 4,316, forward strand.
CTGGATCGAGGATGTGGATTACCCTGCGTGGCTCATAGATCCTATGTGCCTCGGATAGCAAGCCTTTGGTTTGAGGCTTTTCGGGGGAACCAACGATGTGTATGGTTGAAGGTTCATGTAGGAAAGCATCCACAGACATCGCATAATCTGCAGCCATAAACCCGAATTGAGGATAGATCTCCACGAATCGCTTGAGCGTGTCCTCGGCTTGCTTTCGATACGCCTCTTTCCCGGTCAGATGATAGAGCCTTGTTAGTACGTGCGCGGCGATGCTATTTTCGTCGAGGGGTTTTGCAGGCTTGCTAAGAAAGCCTAGGGCATTTGGATCTACGACAGTGTCGAAGAAACCTCCATGTTCCGAATCGAAAAGCTTGCGTGTAGCAACTTCCAACAGCTTTTCTGACACGGTTAGGAATTTCCTGCTACCTGTCGCTTCATATGCGTCGCACATTGCTCGAGCAGTGTAGACTTGGTCCACTAGCTGAGAGGGCAAGCGTGATTGGCCGTCGTAAAAGTGGTACATGCCGTCGGCCTGTGTGTGGTTTAGTTCTAGTAGGCGATCGAGACTCTTGAGAGCGAAATCTCGAAGCGACATATCTCCCAAGACAAATGATGCTTCGAGGTACGAAGAGCTCATTAGTGCATTCCAGTTCGTGTAGATGTTCCTATCAATGTAGGGTGGCTTGAGTTTCTCACGCGCAGACTTACTCTGCCCGTAGTATTCTTCGTCGGCGTCTTGGCTGCCGTAAAAGCACCCGTTCTCTTGGTCGCTGAGCCACGTGTTGACGTATTCGATGATGCCCTTAGCAGTTTCAAGATAGGCGGGTTCAGCTGTTACTTGATAGACGTGGAGAAAAAGCTGTAGCCACTTGGCATTGTCTTCGGACATCTTCTCAAAATGCGGAATACTCCAATCTCTGTTGGTCGAGTATCTGAAGAAGCCGCCCATTTCCTTGTCGTACACGCCGCTCTTTGCAACTGTGTTGAGGGTGACCGTTGCGATTCGAAGAAATTCTCGGTTGCCACTGTAATGATACTTCAGCAGAGCCAGTTCGTGGGCGTCTGTGGTCGGAAACTTAGGTTGCGATCCGAAGCCTCCGTAAATTGAATCGAAGTTATTTGCAATTTCACCAAGGACCTCTTCGATTATTAATGGAGACAGTGATCCGATCGGGATGCTCTCAGGAGGGAGCATCTCAAGCTCGGGTGTAGGCTTGCCCTGTGATTTCTCCCAAAACGACTGAATATCCCGCAAAGTCTGCCGCATCTGGTCTGGAGGTATGTATGTTCCTCCGCCAATGACGCGGCCATCAGGAGTAAGGAAAGCGGTTGTGGGCCAACCACCCATGTTATAGCGGCGATTGATGTCAGGTCTCTTATCCGTATCAACTCGTATGGGTATGAACCGGGACTCTATGTACTCGGCGATATCTGGAACCGAGTAAGTGTCCTTGTCTAGCCGATGGCACCAGTGGCACCATACTGCGCTAATATCGAGCAGAATGGGTTTGCTTTCGGCCTTGGCACGTCGAAAAGTCTCATCGCTCCAGTCAAGCCACTTTATGATAC
>MEMY01000004.1:0-6827 GCA_001768965.1 archaeon RBG_16_50_20
TTAGCGATTCGGTGGCAAAGTCAGAAGCAGGCAAGGGCTTCGGACTTCATAGATCACTCGACCAGCTAGGTGCCGTTCTCGGTCCTCTTTTCGCATTCGCCGCGATTCCGTTCATCGGAATACGAGGAGTGTTCTGGGTATCCTTCATACCCGCCGCATTGGGACTGCTCATACTAGTTTTCTTCGTCAAGGACACTCGCGGAAAGGTGAGACAAGGGACCGCGTTTCAGAACGTGAGAACAGTTCTGAACCGTGAGTTTATCTTTCTTCTCGTCTTCTTGGGAATCTTCGCTATCGGCGCCTACAATTTTTCTTTCATACTCTTGGAAGCTGGATCTTTGGGCATACAGGAAAATGACGCTCCATTGGTCTACGCCGTCCTCAACGTGGCCACTGTCCTGATCGGCTTGCCTGCGGGCATATTGGCTGACAAAGCTGGGAAACTGCCGGTTCTCTTCGTGAGTTACCTTGTTTTCTTAGCTACATCAGCAGGCGGAATCTTCTTTCCCGGATATCCGCTCTATGCATTTCTCTTGGCTTTCCTATTCGGAAGCTATCTTGCTATCTCAGAGACTGTTCAACGTGCCCTGATTCCAGATTTCACTCGACCAGAACTTAAGGGAACGGCGTACGCCGTATACTATACCTTAATCGGCATTTGCTCACTAGTTGCCAACTCGATTTTCGGATTCTTATGGACAAATTCAGGTGCTGCAGTTGCATTCCAGTACAGCGCTGTGACATCAGCCAGCGGGATGATAGCCTTAGTGATCTTCATAGCGGCAAAAAGAAAGTAGCGGGAACCTCCTCACAGCCTTAGATTCTGCCTGATCTCTAGTTGGGAGTCACGTAAACTGCGAGTGGAACCGACGACATCGTGGGTTCATATCCCACCGGCCCCACCAGAACTTGTCACCCGAAGGAACTGATCTTTATCTTCTCAAATAGTTCCTTGAAATCACTACAGATTTCCACGCAGTTCTGCGTCAACTCGCGCTCCCTTGACGCCTGCCTTTCTATATGGATCAGGGGTCTATCCGTGTGATTCCTGTGACTTTGTCAAATACCTCATCGGTAGAAGCTATAGTATGGTCAGTAACCGCTTTAACCGCGATCAGAGCCGCGGTAGCGTAGTAGGCATCGAAGATTGAGTTGAGTTTAAGCTGTTTCATCAGCGTCGCCGCGAGTATGTCAATTTCAGTTGTCGTATCGAGGTACTTCAGGTTCGGTAGGAACGTTAACGACGCCGGCCTAGAGATGAGGCCTTCCAGCGGTACACCTTCCTCCATAGAAACGTAATAGAGTTCGTGAAGAACTTCCCTGCTGAATGATTGCTATGCGGTGTTACTAGCGTTGCAGCAGGTCAGCATGAGTGAGTGAGAACACCACTCCCTGAATCCATCAAGGTCTGGCGGCACAAGATGGGTTCCAAACCCAAACGAGGCCCGGTTCCTGCCGGTCCATCATTTGTAGGATTATTGGTTGTTTTTCCGTCCCTACGCTTCCAAGAAGCGAATCGGTGGGGTCATTTGTACGCTTTGCAGTTATTGCAATACCACTTGTCGTATTGTTTAACGTACGTGAGGGGTTGCCCGCACGTTGGACAAGGCTTTGGTGGGGGCGGGGGGGATGCGGCTTTCCGTCTTCGAAGAGTTAGGGCGGCGAGCAAAACTATGACAGCCAGTAAACCGATATACAGGGGGGTGTTGCCCTGTTGCAGAGTCTCAAGTAGTCCTGCTCCGCTAGTCTGGGTAGTTGTCTGCGCCTGCGTTTGAGTCGTTACTGCTCCGATGATCAGCACGGCGTTAGCCGTCTTATCAAGGCCGCCGCCTGAACCCTTTATCATTAGAGTGAATGACCCTGTTTGGACGTCGGTTGGAAGGGTTATGGTCATTGTAGCCGTAAAGTCAGGTGTTCCCGAAGGGATGCTGAAGACGCCATTGGCTCCAGGAGGCAGCCCTGAAACTGAAAGCGAGACCTGGGAGTTGAATCCGTTGCTGCCGACAACACTGACCGAGTAAGAAGTGGTTTGACCTTGCGCGACCGATTGCGAAGCTGGATTCACGTCGATGCTAAAGTCTGCAGCATTTGAGATGGTCAGCATGATAGTCGATGAATGTGTCTGCCCACCGCCTGAGCCCGTAACGGTAAACGAGTAGGTTCCTGCGGTAGCTGTATTTGATACCGCTACCGTGAGCGTAGACGTGTATGTTGGGGTTCCGCTAGTAGGGTTCAGTGATGCTGTTACGCCGCCCGGCTGGCCTGAAACGGTAAGCGTAACGGCGTTCGGTGTTCCGCTTTTCAGATTCACATTTACTGAAGCTGTCTGAGTTTGCCCAGGCTGGGAGGTTAATGAGCCCGGAGATGTTGTGATGTCAAAATCGAAGGGCGTAGGAGCGGCAACCGTGAATGTAGTCGACCCAAAGTTGTTTCCAGGATTTGGGTCGTTGGTCGTATCTACTTGCCAACTCAGGGTATGCGTTCCAGGAGTAGCAATCCAGGGGGTGCCTGCAGTAACTGTAAACGTAACGCCGGTGGGACCAGGGTAAGTAAGTGCGCCGGAACCGCATGAACTTCCATCTATGATGCATTGGGCGGCAAAGCTCTGCGGGTAACCGCCGGTCGTTGACAAAGCTATCACCGTCATTCCCAGCTGTACGGCAGTACCCGCGGTGGGCGAAGATGGTTGAATCCCCACTGAGACCACTGCCCAATCAGTCGACACAACCGCTGGCAATGTGTGGAAGGTTACTACAACACCATTCTGATTTCCATCAGCGTTTGAAGCCCTGACAGCGTAACGGTACTCGGTGGCCGGTGTCAAGCCTGTTAACGTATAACTTACCAGAACTGGAACGATGCCGCTACCAATATTCTGAGGAGGGGAAGGGACGGGAGAAAAGTAGCCAGGGTTTCCGCTGGGTAGTGCGGAGGCGAAGTCAAAGATTGTGGATACCCCGTTCGGGTTAACACTGCCCCTAAGTGTGGCACTTGTGGCCGTGATGCCTGTAGGCGAAAGCGTCGTGGCAGTCGGAGCAGCAGCATACACAGATTCGAGCCCGCTGGCGAGCGAAAAAACTAATAGCAGCATGAATGCGAACAGATAGAACGTTCGGGGTCTCAATCCGATCCACGGGCGCCCATTCCCGATCCAGCCTATTTCTGTCTTTTCACATCCTAAGAAAATACTGTCGGGGGCAAGCTGGCTGGTCCAGGATGACTCAGCGACCCCCTCTTAAGGAGACATGGTCTCGTTGATCATATGAAGGTGTGTAATGAAAAGCGGTTTCGAGGGGCGGCTCCAAGAGACCTGAGTTTCATGTCATTGCGCGGTATTGACTACTTTGCAGTTTCGAGCAAAATTATTACTTGTTCTGATGCATTGAAGGTAGAAATTGCATCATGAACCCTCAATATTGAAGGTTCGAATCCCTACGACCCCCGAAAGCAGTACTAATAGTCCCACAAGTCGTGGGTTCAAATCCCTCCCGCCCCCACCAAGGAGGTTTGTCTGCCACATCAGAGCATGAAAGAGAGGGACTTTGGCTTGTCGGCGGTTATTAGACCATGTAAGCCTCAGCCAACCCGCGAAAGTGCTGGTCGCCAGTGGCGACTTTTCCGTTCCTGTTCCGCACTGTTGAGAGAACAATCGAGTCGGCTAGGCCCCAACCCTGAACCTTCTTCTTCATATCAACGTCGATCTTGGCTGCTTCGACGGCCAATTCTTCGGTAAGCGTGACAAGAGCGCTTCTTGACTTTATGAAGGCTCTGTGGAGTTCTGCCTTCTTCTCGTCTTCAGTTCTCAGAATCTTAGCATAGATCTCAGCCAAGCATATTGATGGCGTGAGTTTCTCGTTCGCTTCGGAATCAATTATCGCCTTTACTTTTCTGCCAGCTTCTGTGCCCATGAAGTATTCTAGCCAAGCGTAGGAGTCTATGATGTACCTCATATACGGTCCCTGTGATCTCTCAGGTCCCTCAGCGACACCTTCGGCATAGTGTCAAACATGCTCTCTCCTTTCAACAGGCTTTCCGCCAGAATCGCGTTGATAGCCTCTGAGATGCTTCTTGGCCCGTACCTCTTTTTCAGAATCTCATACAGGTCCTCCCTAAGCAGTACCGTTGTCTTCATTTCGGGCACGGTACCATAACCGTAACCGTAAACGTTTAAGTTTTTCTCCTTCCGGAAGAGTGACGTCCAAGTTGAAACTTCAACCGGGTCTGAAGATTGCAGTCATCGCGAAGCATGGTGTGCTGCATTTGATCGCTCTGAAGCCTATCAAAGGAACGCGTGGTCTTGCGAAAGGCGTGAAGACCGCGAACATTCGCGATGGATACAATACTTCAGATTGACAGTTAGCACTACATGATATGATTAACGAGTGGCTGTTGTTCTTTCAATTCGAGGTTGAACACTTTCTCGAAGCTCTTTCTGATTTGTTGCTTGGCAGCATCGAAATCCACTTGCTTTCCTAGAATCGCTTTCATTGATGTCATCGTTGAGGCAGGCATTTCGCATGGTTCGATGTACGCAAAGTAAGTCAACTCTGTATTCACGTTCAGAGCGAACCCGTGGAACGATATCCAATTTCGAATTGCTGCGCCAATTGACCCTATTTTCTTCTTCTGAATCCAAACACCCGTCTGATCACCACGACTCGCATTGATACCGAACTTTGCGAGTGTCAGAATTATCGTCTCTTCGATGTTTCGCAGGAACCCATGAATGTCTCGTTGACGGCTATCCAAATCGAGGATTGGGTACCCAACCAGCTGTCCCGGTCCGTGATAGGTCCAGTGACCGCCGCGTTCTATGCGAATCACTGGGACGCCATTGATCTCGGCTGGAAGGTCTCCCGGGACACCTTTGCCCACTGTGAAAACATGTGGATGCTGTACTAGAATCAACGTGTCTGGAATTGCTTTCTTGGCCCGCAGTTCCACCAGCTTGCGCTGGAGATCCCACACACTCATGTAATCTCGCAGGCCGAGATCGAGTAGGTTTCCTTCGCTTGTCATTTTTGTAATATATGGATGGCTTTTCCTTTAGCCGCCTCAGCTGCCTCCATTAGGCCTTCTGGTAGGGTGGGATGTGGGTGTATTGTGAATCCGATATCTTCCAACGTGGCACCCATCTCAATCGCCAGAGCTGCTTCGCTAATCATGTCCGACGCCTCTGCGCCGACAATGTGAACTCCCAAGACCAAGTCCGAACTCTTATCGGCGACGATCTTAACGAAGCCTTCAGTCTCCCCAGCGATTAGTGCGCGTCCCAAGGCCGTGAATGGGAACTTTCCAACTATGGGATCGTATCCTTTCTCCTTAGCCTGGGCTTCAGTGAGTCCCACCGATGCGATCTCAGGATCAGTAAATATCGCCCAGGCAATGGCTCTGAAGTCAGCTTCACTGCTCATGCCGGCTATTACTTCGGCTACGATGATGCCCTCTTTGGAGGCCTTGTGCGCATACATCGGAGGCCCGATTACGTCTCCGATAGCGTAAATTCCGGGTACATTGGTCTGCAACTTCTTGTCTGCCAAAATCCATCCATGTTCATCGGTCTTTACCCCGGTTTTTTCTAACTCTAAGTTGTCGCTGTTTGGTCTCCTTCCGACCGTGACCAAGACCTTGTCGGCTGGATAGGATGCTTCCTTGCCATCTTCAAGCACCGCATAGACTTTCCGATCCCGGTATTCCCTTGCTTTAGACTTCACGTGATAGTCCACGCCTAACTTGCGAAACGTGCGTTCAATGATTCTAACCAGTTCGAGATCTACGCCCGGCAGAAGCTGATCCAGCATCTCAATGACTGTGACCTTGCTTCCTAGCTGTGCGTACATTGTCGCCATCTCTAGACCCGTTACGCCGCCCCCGATTACGACGAAGTTCTTCGGAATCTCCTTCAACTCGAGCGCTTCCGTTGAAGTGATAACGTGTGTCCCATCGAACTTGAAGCCGGGAATCTCAACCGCCCTCGAACCCGTGGCTATGATCGCGTTCGTTGTCTCGATGGTCTCGATCCCTGAAGCTGTTCGAACTTCCAGCTGATGGGGGCCTTTGAATCTGGCCTCCCCTTTGATGACTTTGACATTATTTCCTTTGCAGAGATATTCGACCCCTGACGTCAATCGATCGACAACACTCTGCTTCCAAGCTTGTACTTTGGCGAAATCGATGGTCAACCCAGTGACTTCGAGACCAATCTGCTTGGCGGCGTCAATCTGCTTCTTCAGTTTCGCAACTCGAATGAGCGCTTTTGAGGGGATGCATCCTATGTTGAGGCAGACTCCCCCTAGCCTGTCTTTCTCAATCAGAATTGTTTCTTTTCCAAGCTGACGTAATCGTATCGCGGCTACATAGCCGCCAGGTCCGCTTCCTATAACGACAGCTTCGGCCTTCTGAGTCATACCAGTTCACGATCGTCTCGGACTAAGTTGGGACTCGAAAACCCAAGGGACACTTTAACATACCTGTCCAGTCTCGGGTGCCAGCGAAGCTTTCCAAGCCCATCGGAAGTCTAGTCTGTCTCAAGAAGCAGTAATTTCAGATCTTCCAGGTACTGTTTGATCACCGTCATGAATTGCGCGGCCATCGCGCCATCCAAGACTCGGTGGTCGAATGAAACTGAGAAGTAGGTCATGTCTCGAATGACGACCTGATTGTCCTTCACAACAGGGCGCTTCGTGATCTTGTGCACGCCGAGAATCGCGACTTCAGGATAGTTGATAATCGGCGTGGCGAAGACTCCTCCGATTGCACCGACGTTCGTTATTGTGAACGTGCTTCCCTGAATCTCATCCAATGTCAGCTGACCAGTACGCGCCCTT
>MEMY01000004.1:6895-23108 GCA_001768965.1 archaeon RBG_16_50_20
AACAACGAGTCCCTGCTCTGTGGCCGTGGCTATGCCGATGTTGTAGTACTTCTTGAGGATGATTTCCTCTTTCTCGTCGTCTAGGCTTGCGTTGAGGTATGGGTATTGCTTGAGCGCGGGTATTCGCGCTTTTATTATGAACGGTAGATAGGTTAACTTCACTCCGCGTATTTCAGCCGATGCCTTCGCCTTCTCTCTCAGGTGCACAACTTCGGTCATGTCCACCTCGTCGACATGAGAGACATGAGCTGCCGTATGCGTGGATTTGATCATGTGCTCAGCGATCTTTCGACGAATCCCGCGCAGTGGAACACGTTCCTCAACACCTGCCTTTGTCGGTACGGTGACGGCAACAGCTGCTGGTCTTCTTCCGGATTCCTTGAACCGGCGAACATCGTCGTCGGTAATTCTACCGCCTGGTCCTGTCCCTTGCACGATTGCTAAATCTACTCCTAGGTCCCTTGCCAGTTTGCGAGTGGACGGTGTCGCAAGAATCTCTTGAGGTTTCTTTGGCGCTGCAGCTGGAACGACTGTCGCTGTTCTCGTTACTTCTGCCGGTTTAGCAACCACCTGTGCTGGAGTTGCTGGTGTTGATGGCGGAGGTCCTGTAGGTGCTTGTTCTCCTTTCTCGCCGATTACGAGTAGTACCTGTCCGACTTTGACAACTTCGCCTTCCTTCGCATTGAGCTTAAGAATTGTCCCTTTCTTGGGCGATGAAATCTCGACGTTGACCTTATCGGTCATGATTTCGACGAGTGGTTGGTTCTCTTTGACTTCGGCACCTTCCTTGACAAGCCATTTCACAACTTCTCCTTCAGCCACCCCTTCACCGACGTCAGGAAGTTTGAATTCGAAGACCATTCTCAATCAACTATGGAATTTCAGAAGTTGTGAACCTTCTCGATCGCATTCAAGACCCGATTTGCGTTCGGCATGTATTCGTCTTCGAGAACATATGGGAATGGGACATCGAACCCAGCGACCCGAACGATAGGAGCTTTCAATTGCAGGAGTGCGCGCTCAGCTATTTGTGCTGCAATTTCCGCTCCAAAGCCACAGGTCTTGCACGCCTCGTGCACAATCACGACCCGCCCCGTCTTCTTGACTGAGCTCAGTATCGTGTCGATATCAAATGGTAGGAGAGTTCGAAGATCGACAACCTCGACATTGATTCCTTTCGCCGCCGCTAGCTCCACAGCCTCCATAGCGACGTGAAGCATGGCACCGTACGCGAAGACTGTGACGTCCTCTCCGTCACGGGCGACATTGGCCTTGCCTATTGGAACCATGTAATCATCATCCGGCACATCTCCTCTCACGGTTCTGTAGATCTTCTTGGGTTCGAGGAACATTACAGGGTCAGGATCCCGGAGCGCCGCCGTCAGGAGTCCCTTCGTGTCGTAAGGCGTTGCAGGAATGACAACCTTCAGTCCTGGTGTGTGAACGAAGAAAGCTTCAGTGCTCTGTGAATGATAGTGACTACCTCTAATGCCACCCCCATATGGCGTTCGGATCACAACCGGCACGGTGAATTGACCTCCAGAGCGATACCTGAACTTGGCGAGTTCGCTTTGGATCTGGTCGAATCCGGGATAGATGAAATCCAGGAACTGAATCTCTGGCACAGGTTTCAACCCATAGAGGGCCATTCCGATTGAAACGCCGATAATTCCAGACTCCGCGAGTGGCGTGTCGATCACGCGGTTGGGCCCGAACTCCTGAAACAAGCCTTCGGTGGCCCGGAAAACGCCCCCGTTGACGCCGACATCCTCGCCAAGCAACACTATTTTGTCATTGCGCTTCATCTCATCTCGCAGCGTGTGGTTCACAGCTTGGACGATGTTGAGGACTGTCATAGCTACTCCTCCTTCCGACCTTTCTCTTCCTGCAGTTCACGAAGTTGCTCCTCGAGGTGCCAAGGCATATCGGAATAAACGTCTGTGAAGAGCGTCTCAAGAGCTGGACGCGGAATCTTCTCTGCGTGCGCAATAGCTTCGTCTATTTCGTGGTTGGCGTCATCTTGCGCCTTCTTCTCATCAGATTCGCTCCAGATTCGCTTCTTCTCCAAGTACTTGCGAAATCTTGTGATGGGATCGCGCCGCTGCCACTCCTCAAGTTCCTCTTTGGTCCTGTAACGCGTTGGGTCATCAGAGGACGAGTGTGGCCCCATGCGGTAGGTCACAGCCTCAATTAGGGTGGGGCCTCCGCCTTTGCGAGCCTTCTCCACAGCTTCTTTTACGGTACGATAAATGGCAAGGACGTCATTTCCGTCAACTCGGACTCCCTCGAAACCATACGCTTTCGCCTTGACTGCGATGGTTTCAGCGCTGGTCTGTCTTTCAACTGGGACGGATATAGCCCAATGATTGTTCTGGCAGAAGAATACTGTCGGAGTCTTGAAGACGCCTGCGAAGTTCATTCCCGTGTGAAAATCATTCTCAGAGGTCGCACCGTCACCAAAGTACACCAATGTGACAACCGGATCACCTCTGATCTTTGCAGCGAGCGCGGTGCCCACTGCATGAGGAATTTGCGTGGCGATGGGTGCAGAGCCTGTGACGAAGTTGATGGATTTGAGTCCGTAGAGATTCGTGAGCTGCCTTCCTTTCTGCAGATCTTCCGCATTAGCGAAGTACTGGTTCATCACTTCCTTCAGTGTCGCACCGCGAAGGAGCGCTGCTCCGATCTCCCTGTATGCTGGAAAGGCCCAATCTTGAGGTTTCAGAGCATAGGCGCTTCCGATTTGACATGCTTCCTGCCCGAGGGACCCTATGAAGAATCCAATCCTGCCTTGCCGTTGAAGTTGAAGTCCACGTATGTCCAGATTCCTTAGGAGAACCATTAGCCTGTAGAGTCTTCGCAGCTCATCCTTCGAAATGTCAGGTTCTATCTCTTCCACATACTCACCTGTGGGTTTGATGACCTGCAATAGCTCTACAGTCAAAATCTTGAAGCCCCTAAGGAGCTGTTCGAAACTAGCGGGAAAGCTGGACCAGCGCTTGTAAATCTTGCTCTTTCCCGCGGGAATTCAGTAAAAGTAGCCTAAGTGCAGAGCCATTTCATCGGCATCAGATTACTTTGATTTTGACAACTTCAATTGAGGCTTGCTGACCTGTTCTTGCGAACTAATGCTTCTACGAAGAATTCTCCGGCCCTGTAAGAGCTGCGAACGAGGGGTCCAGAAGCCACGTAGAGAAATCCCAGTTCCTCCGCAATCTGCTTGCAGTATTCGAAGCGCTCAGGCGACACGTATTCGCTTACGGGAATATGCCCTTTGGAAGGTCGCAGATACTGCCCCAAAGTGAGAATGTCTACGTCTACTTCCCGTAGGTCTTGCATGGTTTTCATCAGATCGCTCTCGGTCTCGCCCAAGCCGAGCATTATTGAAGACTTCGAGTAGCCCTTGGGATTCAGTCCTTTGATGGTCCTGAGGACTTCGAGCGATTGCGCGTAGGTTGCTCTTGGGTCGCGGACTCTGGGTGTAAGTGGCTCTGTGGTCTCAATATTATGGGCCACAACTTCTGGACCAGCCTCCACAACTTTCTTGATATCATCGATATTTCCTTGGAAATCCGGAATCAATACTTCAACGATCACTTCGGGATCGTGTTGTTTTATGGCTTTGATTGTGGCTGCGAAATGACTAGCGCCACCATCTGGGAGGTCATCGCGGTCCACGGAAGTTATGACGACATACTTCAGTCCAAGGTCTGCGATGGTTTTAGCGACCTTTAGAGGCTCGAAGACATCCAACTGGCCATGTGGATTTCCGCTCTGAACCATGCAGAACCGACAACCGCGAGTGCATGTATCTCCCATCAGCATGAAAGTAGCTGTCCCACCGCCCCAACATTCAGCAACGTTGGGACAATGTGCCTCTTCACAAACCGTATGCAGGTTGTGTTGCCGAAGTATTCCCTTGATCTTCTCGTAGTTCTCACCTGCAGGATAACGCACACGTAACCATTCAGGCTTCTTTGCACTAGACATTTGTTGGACTTGCAGGAGACGCGTGTATCGCGGCATGCGAAAACCCGAATGTGACAGCTACCGTAACTTCACGCTTTTGGCTTTTGCTTCGATGCTCAAATAGGAACCACGCATCGTCAAATTCTGAATCCGAAGGCTGAGGCGAAGGATTCGACCTTTTTGAAATTGTTCATGAATTCGATGCCCTTCTGGGTGAGGCTGTAGACTTTGTCTTCGGTTCCACTCTCCTGTATTACGCCCAAGCTCTTCAATTCCTCCAGATACTTGATCAATCTATCATGTGAGAGATTGGCGCCGTACAGGATCCGTGTAGGCTTGGCCTGGTTCTTCTCGCGCTGAATCACCTGCATGACGTCAACGTATATCCGGAACTGGGATCGGTATTTTGATACGGGCTTCGTTGATGAACCGGGCTCGCCTGGAATCATGAGGGTTGATTCACCCTGAGCAACATCCCCAGCAGCAGTAGGAACCCCAAGAGTTGCGCAATGTGCGCCAATGGGAAGAAGATAGGGACTAAGATGAACATCAGGAAGAAGAAGTGCGCAATCGTGAGAGAGGCAAATGCGCCGAACACTAACATCGAGTTTGTGGCCTTGCTTACGCTGTAATTCATCGCCGTATGAGCGGTAATGTATACAAGCAAAAAGATCAGAATCAATTCGGCAAACGCATTCCGCTCGAAGAAGAGAGCCGACACCACAGCAGTGGCTGCAAATTGAGCAGAAATATTTCGCGTTTGCTGAAGATACGCAAATACCAAAAGCCCATACGCTATGAGCTGCGCAATGAAGTTGATCGTGTAGCCCAAAGCATAGAGCACGACAAATCCTCTGTGGAATTGTGACAGCAGAACGACTATGCTTGAAAGACCATCAACAAGTAACCCAGCACCAATCAAGACGAAACTGAAATGCAGGTAGAGAAGTGTTCGTTCCTTGGACAATCTATAGCCTTTCAGCGCTTGGTATGCGACCGCTGCGGCGATCACGAAGGCAATAAACTCCATCAGAGAGTCGAAGCCCAAGAACCAAGCAAGTGGTTGAGCAATAGCCAATAGCATTCCGTCCTAGTCTCTCGGACGGCCTTTACGCGTGCTTTTCAGGGTTATGTATCATTCGTCCTTTATCTTCACTGTGGGATCAGCAATGCGGGAATTTCGTTGAGATTCTCAACGATCCAATCCGCGCCGGCGGCCTTATGCTCGTCTTCATCGCTTACCCCGCCAATGATTCCAACGGCCCTGAGACCAGAGCTCTTCGCATATTCGATATCCTTGCACCAATCGCTAACTATGATAGAGTCTTGCGGCCTGCCCCCTAGCTCTTCCAGAGCATTTGATATGGCCGCGCCATATTCTCTGAGTCCGACTCCAATTTTCACAGAGCGAAAGAGTTTCTCGAGTCCTGCCGCGCGGAGCTCAATCAGCGGGAGAGCACCTGCTCTTCCACCTCTCTTTGATATGAGACCGAGACCTATCCCTCGCTTCGTGAGCGCCTCTAACGTTTCAGCAGCTCCATCTCTGAGAGGAAACGGCGACGACAGCGTTTCGGCAAATTCATCCCACATCGAGTCGAACACTACTTCCACGAGAGCATGAGACTCTACTTCGCTTAATCTTTCAGCTATGATCGATCGCAAATCCATGGAACTAATTTCTCTCCTAGTTGCGCCTCTCAAACCGGTCTTTCTGAGCGCTTCATTGACCGAGTTCAGAAATGCACTTGCTGTGTCTACTAGTGTCCCATCATAGTCGAAGATTACGGATCGCGAGCCTTCAGTCAATGGATGCACGGGCTCTGTGGAGATTTGGAACGGGACGTGGCATAGTGTGAAGATAAGGGTAACGAAAAATCTGATTTTGAGATCCTAGGTTGTTGCGAGTGGCACTAATTTGCCGTTCATGAAGAAGCCTTTGAGCCCACATTCTTCGCAGCGGGCTCCCAGTTGAAGGTCTGAACCCTCTTCATAGTAGATGTCGAGGGCTTTCATTCCGCATCTTGGGCAAGGGTGACCTTCGGTCTTGTCCATCACTTACCAGGAAATATACGCAAATACATCCATATAGACTTGAGAGATGAGTGAAAATAACAGAAATCAGCTTAAGACCAAGCCCAAAACGAAGCCAAAACGTGCATCCACCTAGGTTTAGAGTAAGAACTACCCATCCGCCCTTGAGGGATTGACTACCATGGAAAACGTATCGCTGATTGGCCTCCCGTTCTACAGCCTCGCCAAATACCACGGAATGGGCTTGGCTGTGAAGGCCCTACGCGAACTCAGAATTGCCGAAGTTGTGAAACGTCAAGCGAGTTTCTTCAGAGATCTTGGAGACGTGCCGCTTTCCGAAATCGAGGCGGATTCTGGACCGCCAAATCTCAGGAACTTCCCCCAATACCTGAAAGATATAGACACTGTCTTTCGAAGGTCCAGCCAGGTCGGTTCTGATGATTTCGTCTTCTGCCTTGGAGGAGAGTGTACGTTTATTGCGGGAACTCTGGCGGGATTCAAGACGAAGTTCACAGGCAAACCTGGAATCTTATGGATGGACGCTCACGGTGACTTCAACACCCCCGAAACAACCATCTCAGGTTTCATAGGTGGCATGTGTCTGGCGTCCGCGTGCGGACGCGGCCCCAAGTTAAGTTCTGACATAGAAAGCTCCAGACCTCTCTTAAGCGAAGAGAATGTTGTTCACTTGGCTAGTCGAGCCTTGGATCCGTTAGAAGAGAAGGCCATGCAATCCTCTCCATTGAGGATGTATTCGGCTGCAGACGCGGATAGGATCGGAATAGGTAAAGTAGCACGGGAAGCAGCAGAGTTCCTCGCAGATCGAAGCGACTGGATAATCTGCCACTTGGATGTGGATTCGATAGATCCTAGCATCATCTCAGCGGTGAACTTCCCGGAAAAGGGAAGTGGACTAACCCTAGAAGAGGTCAAGACGGTTGTCCATGAACTCAGAAGGACCGGTAAATTGAAAGTCTTCGATCTGGCCGCGTACAATCCCAACCTAGATCCCAAACAAGACTCCGGCAACAAGCTTCTGAAATTGACTTCAGAAATACTTTCAATCCGCAGCAATTGAACTGCATTGAGCATCCCAAGAAAATAGGCGAGGATTCGAACCGGAAGGAAGCGTACTAAGCGAATATCCTCCAACCTTCATATGGAACGCGTCACTAGGCTCGTAGAGCGAGAGTCCTGGTCCTATCAATGGAAAAGAGTTCACGCTGTCCCGCCTGTGATTCAAATTCAATGACCGTCAACCAAACACAATACGAAGTCGAACACTTCGGCTCAGTCCTCCTCAGTGTATCTACATGCCAGAAATGCGGTTACAAGCACACCGACGTTACCACGCTAACCGCTCAAGAACCAATAGCACTGACCGCCAAGATCATATCGTCCGAAGATCTCAAAATGCGGGTAATCAAGTCTGGAACGGCCACAGTAAGCATTCCAGAGTTCCGTGCAACGGTCACGCCCGGTCCATATAGCGAGGGATACATTTCAAATGTTGAGGGAATCTTGGAGAAGGTTGAGGACGCGTTAACGTTCATGCTAGGCTCCGCGAAAGGAAAAAGTCTCCAAAAAGGGGAGAAGATGCTAGGAAAGATCCGAATTGCTAGAGAACAGAATCCGAACTTCACACTCGTCATAAAGGACCCACTTGGTAACAGCGCCATAGTGTCATCCCAGTTCGGAAAAGTCAAGAAGCGAACACTAACGAAGGCGGAGCTTCAGAAACTGAGATTTGGCCAATACGCCCTGGTCTCGAGGTCAAAGCCGATACTGCAACGACCGAACGAACCCTAAACCACCACGAGAGCGACGAGCTTTGCGTCAAGAGCGAATCGGATGGGCTAATGGGGTTCTCATCGACGCGGGTAAGACTCATGTGTTGCTCGATCCTACGTCTGGAAGGACTCTACATGAAGACTCGAGTGTTTTCATAACCCACGCCCACTCCGACCACACACACGGATTTGCCACTGTCGCAAAGAAGCATTCGACAAAAGAGACGCTTAGGATCTATGAGGCGCTCAGAGATCGCGAAGTCAAGAACTATCGGACTCTGAAGATAGGTGAAAAAGTACAAGCTGGTGACGCAGAGATAACTGCCCTAAATGCAGGTCACATGCTCGGCTCGTGCCAATTCGAAATAGCTACTCCACAGTTCACTGCAATCTATACGGGCGACATCAACTGCGTCGACACGCTGACCACGAAAGCGGCGGAACAGAGGACCTGTGATTATCTGATCATGGAGGCAACCTATGGACATCCCTCCTATGTTTTTCCTCGAAGGAGTACGATGTATGCGGACATAGTTAGCTGGGTCATGACGCAAATCAGGGATGGAAAGATACCGACCTTTCAGGTCTATTCGTCTGGCAAGCCGCAAGAGGTTGTCAGGCTCTTCAACGTGTACACGAAGATCCCTGTGGTCTGCAGTCCAACAATAGCACGCGCCAACAGCGTGCATGATGAAAACGGCGTCAAGCTCGAATACTCAGACTCATCAACACCTGAAGGAAGACGCGCACTCAAGGCCGGAGGTTGTGTATACATAACCACATCGAAAGCGGATCACGTTCCGCGAAATGCCTCACGTGCACTCACGACCGGATGGGCGCTCCGCCAAGCCTTTCGAAAATGCGCTTCTTTTCCGTTAAGTAGCCACGCTGACCACGATCAACTCATGGAGTTTGTTGGAAAGGTCCGTCCTAAGAGAGTTTACGTTTTCACCGGGTATTCGGACATGCTCTCCTCTGAGATTGAACGTAAATTGGGAATTAGAGCCGGGCCGCTGCCGGTGATTGCACAGACAAAGCTCTTGGACTTCAACGAAGCGCTTACTTGAACGTCAGATACATGAAGAGGCTTACGGCGACAAGCCCGATAGACATCATGATGACGACTTCAGGCCGGACCTTTACGCCTGGAGTTTCTTCCTCAAAGAACCGAAGTAGGCCTGCGCTTGCTGCTGGCATTGGTGCCTCGCGTTTGCGTCGCTTCTCACGTTTACTTGACAAAGCTCTGTTTACCTACTTGTGTTGGACCTGAGTCAGGCAATTAAACCTTCATTTTACCAAGAACCATAAGGCCTACCGGATCTTGATATACTCGTATGCGTTCTTGGCGGCCTCGAAGCAGTAGTGAACTTTCTGGAAGTCTTTCCTGAAAGCCACTACGTCTTGCTTTACATTCTCTGGATCTTCCTTATTGATGGCAACTCTTTTGATCAGTTCCGCAACCTCGGCCATGTGGGTTTTCTTCATCCCAATGCGCGTGATTTCTGATGTGCCTATTCGTATTCCTCCAGGGTTCGTGTAGTGCCTGCCGGCCTGAATGTCTCCTGGCAGGAGCTGCCGATTTACGATAATGTTAGCACTCTCGAGTGCTCTCTCCATGTCTCCGCCGAGGCCGTATTTCGTCACATCAACGGCTACTTGATGAGACTCTGTGAATCCCTTGTGCTCGGCAAGGACTGTTAGACCGCGCTCGTGAAGCGCTTGAGCTAAGGCTTTAGCGTTCTCAACAATCTGCCCCGCATAATTCTTTCCGAATTGAAGCATTTCAGCAAACGCTATCGCCTTTCCTGCCACGTTGTGGAGATGGTGGTTGCTCGTGTTTGAAGGAAAAGTGGCCTTCTTGATCTGCTCACCGTACTGCTCGAAAGAGATGACCGCTCCACCCTGCGGGCCGAAGAGCGTCTTGTGAGTGCTTAGGGAAACTGCATCAGCTCCTTCGCGGAGCGGATCCTGAAAGCGCCCACCCGCGATTAGACCTGCGACGTGAGCAGCGTCATAAGCTATCTTCGCACCAACATTATGGATCGTATCAGCCAACTCTTTGATCGGGTGAGGGAAGAGGAAGAGGCTTCCTCCGAACATTGCAAGTTTCGGTGGATTCTTCTCCTCAGTCACCATCTTCTCAATTTTCTGCTTGGTCTTGTCGACGTCTATGTTCATCTCTTTGCGGTCAAATGCAAAATACTCCACCTCAAGGCCATGGACCGCCCCCGCCGTCCCAGAGAAATCTTTGCGACCTGTGGAGATATGCCCTCCGCTGGGAATCGCGAGAGCCAGCATGCGATCTCCAGGATTCGTGAAGACCGTGTATATGACTAAGTTAGCGCAAACACCTGAGACAGGTCTAACATCTACAAAATCGGCTTTGAATAGTTCCTTCGCTAGGTCTATGCAAAGCCTCTCAACTTGATCTATGTACACGCATCCCGCGTAGACGCGTTCCCCAACCCATCCCTACGGAGACTCAGGCGATTGACCTAAGTCTATTCCGCGTACCGGTTCCCGAAGTCTGACACTATTGCTTCGCGAACCGCGGGGCTGGGAACGTTCTCTGAAGCGATTAACGGGATTGACTCAGAGAACCACTTATGGTGCTGCTCGAGGAGCTCAAGCACCATGTCGTGGGATCCCTTCGGTGATGTTAACTCAAACACCTCACTCAAGCAACCATGATGACGCTCTAAATTCCTTTGCTTTAGCTTCCAACAAGGCAAATGGCTAGCGATGCTTGGCGAAGGTCACTGTTTGGGAAAGTTCACTAAAACCGGTGGGCTGAGGGCTTGCGGACTATACCCCGTTACGGCTTCCGAGTGTACTTAGGAAATGTTGAGTTTCGTTTCGGACCCGTCGATGCAGAAGCTGCCGAAGATCCCTTGGCTCATCTATGTCGAACCGAAGACCTCGAAGCCCTACCACTTTGTATCGCAGTTTCATCTTTTGGGCCTGCGAAAGGTGCTTCTTGAAGCTTCTACGCCCAAACGACAGCGGGAAGATATCAGGAGGCCTGAGAAGGAGTGCATTTGTTCCCAGATCCTCCTTGCAAGGAGCTATTGCAAGCTGAAAACCCTGAGATCTCACGATGAAAGTATCGATGTCATGGGCTGTAAGAAGTGGAAGGTCTGCATGGACTATCATTACAGCCCCATCCCCGCTTTGCTCAATAGTCCTGATGGCCAGCCTCAGAGCTCTGTTGAGCCCTCGTCTATTTCCCTCCCACAGGAATTGCGCCCCATATCTACGTGCAATTGCAGGAATTTTCCTGTCGGCGCTCACGACAGTGATGTCGCTAATACCAGCAGACTCGCCAAGAGCGTGAAGTACGTCTGTTAGCATTGCAACCGTTAGCTGTTCTCTCTCGGCAGGAGACAGCATCGGTGAAAGTCGTGTTTTGGATTTCTTGACTAGGTTGACCGGGACAATGGCATGTATGTGGGACTGGCGAACAGATCGCCTTTTCATCGCTTCGTCTCCCTCACCGCGATCTTTGCCAATCGCACCTTGTCGCTCATACGTTTCATGAGCGTATTGGTCACAATCGTTCTGATTCCCATGTCTTGAATCTCAGGCGCCAGTTTCCGGTCGACACGATCAATGATCAATGTGTCAAGAAAGTCTCTGTAACATTCCGCGACGCCGAGTGCGGTCGCTCTGAATCCCACCGCCCGCATTAGTTTGGCAGCCGGTCCTTTCACTGTCTTGCCACCGATAATGGGACTCACGCCGACTTTCCTTGCTTTCGTCCGCTGTAGTGCCGACCTGATGCCCGGAACGGCCAAGATGGCTCCAATGCTTACGATTGGATTACTCGGAGCAATGATTACGCCATCAGCTTTCTCGATAGATTCAATCACGTTCCTAGTTGGTTTCGCGGACGTTGCTCCTCGGAAGCTTACTCCTAGCACTTTCGGCGCGGTTTGCCTCTTCACCATGTATTCTTCGAAGTGCATGTAGCCTTTCGTCGTGAGAACGTAGGTCTGAAGAGGGGTGTCGGTGGCAGGCAGTAGCTTGATGCGCACTCCAAGGTGGCGGACTACACCTCGAGTTACTTCGGAAAGTCGCTTTCCAACACGAAGTTGCTCTGTGCGGTAAATGTGTGTGGCTAGATCTCTGTCACCCAGATTGAACCAAGTTTCATGATCGAAATTGTGCAGCATATCTTGGCATTGAAAAGTGTCTCCGCGAAAACCCCATCCCTTCACTGGATCAACTAACCCCGCCAGCGTGTAAACGACAATGTCCAAGTCCGGAGAAATATGAAGTCCATGTAACTCTATGTCGTCCCCGACATTTCCTATCACAGTAATTTCGCTTTGCGGTATCACGCGGATTAAGCCCTCAAGAAATCTTGCTGCTCCAACTCCGCCCGCTAATGCAACGATCAAGAGGCGCCCCAGATTTGCCGATGCTAGACCAGCTGGTTTCTTTCGGCTACTTGCTGGTGAATCTGCTTATCCAAGGATGGCCGGAGGCGATCTCTGGTACCTTCAGGCTCAATGGCGTGAAGATCATGTATGGAATGATTACTGAGAAGGCTACGTGCAAGGCGTTGAAAACACTGGTCCAGAGCAGCATAGCCATCACAACCTGCGATGGATCTGCGAACTGCAATCCGAGAGTTGTTTGGAGGGTTTTCTGACTGAACTCAATGTATTTGATGTTGAAAATCACGGGGCCAATGTAAGTGAATACGAGATAATTCACGATCAGCAGAAGCCCGATGCGAGTTGCAACGGCGAAGCCAAACATTGAACTCAATGCCACTGACATGTGACGATAACTCCCAACTAGGTGCTGGTAGATCTTACTTCCGAGCCATAATCCGAAGAGCATTGACAAGACCGACGCGAACTTCACCGCAGGACCTAGGGGACCCGTAGATCCTGTGGACGTGAGACTGAGGAAAATCCAGTGAACAGTGGCGGCGATGACCGCGGAGACTGGACCGAAGATTAGAAACGCCAGAACGGAAAAGATTTCAGCAGGGTCAAAACGCAAGAAGGGCATTATTGGAAAAAAAGGTTGAATTCTGGCCGGAATTATCACTGTAGTAAGAGCTGCTAGACCACCGAATACGGCAGCACCAGTTAGGCTGACACTCTTTCTCGCGAAGAGGCCCTCCGCCATTCAAACCACGAAAGGTGTGCAGACAAAGCAACAACTACTTAACCTTTCTAATATCATAATTCTATGAAAGAACCATGAAATTATGTTACTTGTGCCCTGATTTCATCGCTTTTTGCTGAAGCTTTTCACTTTTGTAATGAGGTCTCGAATGAGTTCGCTGTTCAGGGGAGAAAGAACTCTTGATCTGCCTACCTCATAGACTTGAATTAATCCGGCGTCTCGCAGAACCTCAACATGTCTGTACACTCCACCGTAATCCATCTTGAGGTTACTCGCGACCGCCGTTATGTGCAGAGGTTTGGTGCTGTCCATCAGCATAAGCAAAATGCGGAGCCTGACTGGATTTCCCAATGCTCCGAAAACGTTTGAGGCGGCCTTCAGATCGTCGTTTGTAGACATCTCAAGAGTCCAGCTGACATTGAGGCCACTGAGTATGATGTTTCGTTAGCAGTTAATCCTTGCCTAAGGAGATGCCTTTCCTCCTGGCAAATTCCACCATGTGCTCATCTGAACAGAAATTGTAAGTCTTGAGTAGCCCTTCCTCCTCAACGGCGAAAGACTGTGAGGTCATCAAATCCAGAATCTTGCCGCACTGATTACACATGACCTTCAAGATGAATCCTGGACTCAGCTAACGTAAGGGAGCTCTCCTCCCTTCTTTGGCTCATGGGCGAAGCTTCCTCGGGACAGGTCGCGCGCCCGCTGAACCGCTTCAGCGTTCTCCTTTGCTTGCTTATCCAACGCGGTCAGATCGAAGGGTATCTTGAGAAGTCTCGAAGACAGCTCCAGTGCTGCTTTTGCCGCGTTAGCATCTAGAGACAAGTAACCGGGGGTTTCCGCCAAGAGACATATTGCAGGCATCTTCCGTGGCTTTGCCAAGCCGAAGATCAAACCGTTAGTTCCCGTTATCGCGCCGCCTGCGAGTTTTACTGCTCCGTAACCTTCCAGTTCCTTCACGAGTTTGACATCAGTCCCGCCCACGTAGACTTTCGGTTGCTCTGTGAACTTGTCAGTTGCCATCCCACCCATTGTGATTACTCGTTGGACAGCGAATTTCTGGGCCAAGTCTAGGACGACCTCGGCCAGTTCGTATTGTCCTTCTGGCGAATATGGTTGCTCATTGGCGCTGAAAAGCAACAGATCTGTTCTACGTCCTTTGTTCTTCCAGAAGTAGAATTCCCCTTTCATCAGCTTGACCACGCCCTCGTCGGTCAACCAAACCTTCGGTGAAAACATGGGTGAAAAGACTTCGGCGAAGAGTTCGGCCTTCAGCTCCTTCTGCAGATGGCTTACCGCTAACCAAGCCACTGAGCCGATTCCTGGAAGCCCACAAACCATTACCGGCTTGTTGACCTTGGGCTGATGATAGTATCGGACCTCAGTCTGCATCCTAATTCTCTTGGAGACCCTGCTACTCCTTGGAGGACGTTAGGATGATGCCGGTAATTAGTATACTTGTAAAACGCGAACTGTCGCCCAGTTCGCCCCAACCGCAACATAGTTGCGCCGGTAACTAGCGCGCGTGTGAAAGAGACAACAGTCTCGCGGTGTATTCACAGCAAAGTAACATTTTGTCCCTACAAAACTAAGCCCCCCTACCCTCCCCCTTCTATCAAGGCTGCGTCAATTACGGCCATTATCCACGAACTACTGTGTGGGCAGCTTTTGCTGCCCGAACGGTGTCAGACACCAAGCAAACGGCCTTGTCTTGGTCAACTTGTCAACCAAGCGGTCCTTTTTCATGGTTTTGAGGTGGTAGGCCACGCACTCATAGGAGAGAGCAGCCTCCTTCGCTATGTCGCTAGCACTCTTCCGCCCTTTTTCGAGAGCAAGTAGGATCTTGGTACGCGAGATCAGACCTGCCTTGACGTTTCTCTTTGATGTGAGGTACGCTTTGGGATGGAGCGTTAGAGTCTTAGTCATTTTCCCATCTCAGACAAACTGAGCTAGGGACGGCTGTTTCTTCTTTTCCTCCTGTTCACTAAATAGGGATTCAATCTCGGCGCGAAGCAGAACTAGACGCTGTTCATGATAAGCTCCCAGCTTGTAGCGTTTGACTAGGTCCTGGGCGACGGTCAAGTACTTCTCGACGCTCCCTTTGTAGACGGTCAGCGAAAGCTTTCCCCCGCATCTAGTGCAGGCACCTTTCAGGGGAACCCTTCGAAACTTCGAGTTACATTTAGTGCAGCGAAATCTCTGTCCTGCAAAGGCTTTCAAGTTGCCAGTCAAGTCTCGCATGAAGTGAGTTGAAAGAACTCGCTTTGCAACTTCTCCAGCGTCAACTGCACGTATTGATTCCGCTAGCCTAAGCTGCGCCGTTACTTTGTCGACCATGGAACCCAGTTTCTTGTAAGAGCTCTCCAAGTTTCCAGTGTTCACATCACCAATACGGTGTGTAAAACCTAGAGAATCGAGGACCGCTGTTGATCCAAGTCGGGTGTGGACTGTTTCAATAAGGTCCGTTAGCGCCTTGGGATCTGAACGCCTCAGGGTCTCGTCGAAGAACCTGAGCGGAAGTCGCTCTACTGTTTCAACGTTGAAGGCTTGGCGTGCGATCTCACTTGGTTTGATGCCGATTGTCAACAGAATTGGAGCATCCATTATTCCTCCGATTCTCGAGGGCAGAAACTGCTTGGAGAAATTAAGCAGAATGTCCAAAGCGAGACTCACGGAGTCCTCATCTCCGTCACAATCTCGTCTTTTCGCAGCATGCCAGAATGGATGGGCGAAACAAACGCTCGCTTTCGTGAATCCGACTATTCGACCTATGACTCCGACTGACGTATGAGGCGAAAGCCCTACCACGAGATGACCGACCAAGTCTTGCCGGTTATGTACACGATAGAATGGGGGAAGGCCGTAGAATGTTTGAAGAAGCTCGTCTAGGAACTTGGAGAGCCGTACGAAGTATTCGCCGCACTGTTCTGGGACAATTACGTCGTGGATTTTGAGACTGCAGCACTGATCTTTTGATACAAGAGGATCTCCGCAAAAGTCGAAAGCGTAGCCCAGGTCGCGCAGCTTCTCAACTTCGACGTCTATCTCAGCGGGTCTGAAATGAGTGAGTGGTGCGTTGGTGGCGTCGAATCTAACTGTGCCATCCTTGAATACGGATATGTCGTGTTTTGCTCGCAGTAATCCTTTCTCCAATGGTTCAGGGGTCCTTGCGTCGTTAGTCAACCCTCGAACGCCCTTTACGGCTTCAGGAATTACTGTCAGTGAAAGGCGCCTTTCTGCGACTTTGAGCATGTCATGCAGCGGTAGACTTCGTTGATTGTATG
>MEMY01000005.1:0-1552 GCA_001768965.1 archaeon RBG_16_50_20
CCCATCCAACAAGAATGGACCTGTGGCAATGTAGATGTCAACAAAAAAACTCGGTCTCATCGTAAATCCAATCGCTGGCATGGGAGGGCGAGTTGGTCTGAAGGGGACGGATGGAGAGAAAACTCTGGAGAAAGCTCGAGAGCTCGGAGCCGTACCAATCGCACCGGCAAGAACGATCGAGACGCTGGGCCAACTCACTCGACTCAGAGAGAGCATCGAGCTGATATCGTATCCACACGAGATGGGAGAAGACGAGGCAAAGCGATGCAACTTCCATCCCAAGGTCATCGGCTCAATTACACCGGAAAGAACCAGTTCGACTGACACGAAGAGAGCTGCTGTGGAGATGGCGAGGTTGGGAATCGATCTTCTACTCTTCGCTGGAGGCGACGGAACCGCCCGAGACATCTGCGAAACCATTGGCGACAAGTTGCCTGTTCTCGGCATTCCTGCTGGTGTCAAAATTCAATCCGCTGTGTTCGCGGTCAACCCAAGAGCCGCAGGGGACTTAGCAGCCCAATATCTTGAGGGAAACGTCACCGCGACTCACCTTGCGGAGGTCATGGACATTGATGAAGAAGCCTTTCGGGAAAACAGAATCTCCGCCAAGCTCTTCGGCTATCTAAAGGTCCCATATGAGGAGACTATGATTCAAGGCGCGAAGGTCGGCACGCCCATAGACGAGCAATTGGAAGCTGAAGCAATCGCGGCCGACCTGATCGAGAACTGGCGGGACGACTGCCTCTACATCCTCGGACCCGGAACCACTGTACGAGCCGTCGCTGACAAACTAGGAGTAAGGAAGACTTTGCTTGGCGTGGACGTCGTGCAGGGAAGAGAGCTAGTAGCATCAGATGTGAACGAGAGGCAACTGCTGGAACTGATACAGGGTAAGAACGCCAAGATCCTAGTAACGGTCATCGGCGGCCAGGGGTTCGTCTTCGGCCGTGGAAGCCAGCAGATCAGTCCGGCGGTCATCAAGAAAGTTGGAACTCAGAATGTTATCGTGATAGCAACCCCAGACAAACTCGCGGCGTTAAGGGGACAACCTCTGCATGTCGATACGGGCGACCAGGAGATCGATGAATTGATGACCGGCTACATTCAAGTCGTAACCGGATACAGAAGGCGAGCCACGCGCCTGGTCCGGGGAGGCTGAGCCGTCTCACTTAGTGAATGTGTACCCTGGAGAATACATTCGCTGCGAGAGGAATTCTTTCGGAAATGTGAATGTCGAGAGCCTCTGTGAAGATGCTTTTGGCTTGCTTCAGGCCGCGCCCAACAATATAGGTATCTGGAGCGGAACAACCGATCGAAGAGCTGCGTTTATGACTGTGAGTTGGTCACTCGCTCGAACATACAGTGCTACTTAGAAACATCGAACCTCATCCTGCCTCCAATAGAGGCTTGATAGTAGTCGAATCTCGCGGTGCGTCTACCGCAGAGTAACATGTCGTGTGTAGAAAACTACATACACCCCCCCACCCACCTCGGCATTCTCTATGCTTGGAACTGGCTGAAAGGGGGATTTCGACGGGCTTAAGGCTCGCCA
>MEMY01000005.1:1570-24840 GCA_001768965.1 archaeon RBG_16_50_20
GGTGGTTTCGACGGGCTTAAGGCTCGCCAACAACACACACACCGAGTACAGGTGGCGAAGATGCCCCGAAAGCTTCCCTCATCATATATTCGAAAACTCAATGAGCAGCGAGAGGTCGAGCGAACAATCGAGGTCAAACGTGTCGAAAAGAAACAGGAACCCAAAGATCCAGACTCGGGCAAGCTCAAAGGCTTCACCATGATCTGTCAAACGTGCGGCACCCGAGCAAAATTCACAGTGGACACGCACGGCTATGCGACCTGCACCAACTGCAGAGCCATCGCAAACTTCAGGTTCGGACATCTAGCTTAAGATCGCGATCGCCGCAACAACTAACCCGATTGCCAAAACTGGGAAAGGGATGAGAGCGCTGTTCTTTGACTTCAACTGCAAATCCTCATGAGTGTTTGACTGTGACTACTTGGCTCTGAGTTTCTCTGTGTATGCGTCCGCTAACTTACTGGCCTTCCACAGGAAAATCACAACTGCTGCCACAACGACAGCTCCTAGTAGTGTTCGAATGATCAAGCCAGTGAAGAGCAGACCAACTGGGACCGGCACTTCAACCACCTCTGCGCCGGAGGTGTGGACGGCTGATAAAAGGAATTGTGGATGAATCATACACTTCTATTTCAGAATACGAGAATGTGAGCCGCTCTATCTCCTTCGTGATCTTGTGTCCTTCTCAAATTCGCGTTTCAGTTTCCGCTCTTCTTTTTTGATGTAGTCGAATCCTTCACTAACGACTGTTCCAAGCAGCGGTCCGAAAATAAAAACCAACGCCGAAATCACAGCACCAACTGAGACGAAGGTGATGATGGCCGCGAAAATCTTTCCGACATCTGTTTTTGGGATTAGTGTTGGTCCTTGAGTGGTTGCTATGAGACTGATGAAGTAGAAAGAGTCCACGTGCGACTATCCTTCGAGAATATGCATGACCTCCGTGCCTATTGCCAGAATCAGGATCACAAGCAAGATCGAGTAGAGCGTTTTGCGCTTGAAAGGGGAAAGAGGGTGCTTGACAACTTCATGAAGTCTCATTCTGCCTTCGCCTCCTGCAAGGTAGCATTCCACATGGTTAAGGTCACTTGGTCATTGACCTCACCAGAATCCAAGAGTCTCCGAAGATTAGCAAGCAAAGCTGCTTTTGGCTTGGCTCTGGCCAAATATCGTGCCATTAGAATCCAATCCGAGCTTCAATGGTTGATAATCATCCTGAGCTTCATGTGAAAGCCTTTTCCATGGTCGAAAATGGCTGGTTGAGTGAAAGAACTGATAAAGCAAACAAACACTCTACCCACAAAGCCATATCGATTGAGTTGAGAGAACTGAAGCGGAAAAAGAGATCTGTGAGGCAGAGAAAGAAACGCCCGATCAGAAGGAAGCGCCCAGCTAGGAAGGTCAAGGAGCGCGCTGCCTCTAGAGAAGTCCACTATAATCCACTAATCGCTCTCCTAATGTTCCTCTACATGCTCAGACTTATCGATAGAAAGACGTTCACGAGAATCCAGCAAGCGCTCTACCCAACCAAGAAGAAACCCAAAAGGCGCACTCGACGAAGAAGAACTAGGTAACCCTGCACAAGCCTAGGGATCCAATCACATCTCATGCTCCTACTTTACTACCATAACTGAGCCAACGTCTCCCGTGTCCTTTGGGAGAAATAGAGAGAGCATCCCTCCCCCAATTGCGAATGCCCCGAATATGTAGAAAGCAGTCTGCAGGCCCAACATGTCTGCTGTCCCGCCGAAGCCCAGTGCTGCCAACCCTCCAACCCCGATTGAGAATCCAAGCATGAAACCCGAAACAGCGCCGACGTTGTCTGGTGCGGCTTCGGAGGCCATCGTGACAATGACCGACCAGCTCGCAAACAACACTCCTCCCGACAAAGCTAGGAGAATGATTGAGATTAGGCCAGTCGTCATTAGAAACCCGTAGAAGATTGCAGCGCCAACGAAGAGAGAGAACACGATTACAGGCCTTCTTCCGATCCTGTCAGATAGATGCCCACCCGCGATCTGACCCAACACGCCAACTCCAAGCCAGATAGAGGCAACGCCGGTCGCAACAAGTAACGACTCACCCTTCGCCACCAAGTAAAGCGGAAGAAACGTCACCCCGACCTGTATAGTGATCGAGCGAAGAGCAGTGATAGTCGCGAGGAGCCCTAGGAGCCGCCTGTTGGGAGGTTGAGTCGATTTTGTAAGAGAGGGTTCCGGTCTCTCGCTAAATCGAACTCTCAAAAGGAGGAGAGCGGTGAGCATTCCTATCGGCAGCAGTAGCAACGTGCCTTGCAAGCCGAAGGCTGAAACCAACAGTCCTGCGACGATCGGACCTAAGAAGAATCCCGCGTTCCCTCCGGACAGAAATACGCCCATCGAGCCTCCCCTTGATGCGCTGCTTGATCTCGCCACCGTGGAAAATGCCGGTGGATGAAAGGCCGCAGTACCGATTCCTGCAGTTCCGACTAGGAAGAGAAGAACCACGTAGTTTGGTGAAATCCCAACCAGGCTCATGCCGAAGCAATTCAGCGCCAGCCCCCCTTCTAGGAGCCATGTGGTCTGTGTGCGGTCAAACCATCGTCCCAACAGGGGTTGAAGCAACGATGAGGTAACGCTGAACACCATTGCCACGAGGCCAGCAAGCACGTACGAAAGGTCAAAGAGGACCGTGAAAATCGGCAGCAGGCCAGATAGCAAGTTTGAGAACATATCATTGACCATGTGACCTAAAATCAACAGCACCGAGGAAGACTTCGACTCGCAGGCACCTCCGTACGAATCAAACTGGTCTAATTGTCTGGCTCAAAAAGAAGACTGAGCAATCAATCACGACCAAACTTTTCCGAGCCGCTCGCAGATTCCTAGAAACAAAACGACTTAAGACCTTCTCTTGGGTAGCAACCTGTTCAACTAGCAAGTAACGGCGCGGTAAGGTGGCATTTCTTTGAGTGCAGAAATCTGCTCATGTGGCAGTGGAAAGCGACCGCTGGGTGTCTGCAACGAGTGTGGAAAGAGGTACTGCAGCGAATGCGTATTCACCCACAAATATACACCTCAACCAATGAACACGGCAGATTTCCTCAACTCCAGCCTATCGAAGAAGGAATAAGCACAGAGCTAATTGAGAGGGCCACTGACAATAGAGGTCAGTGTTTGGTGCCCCATTTCGCATGAGCAAGAAACCGCGCCTAATCTTTGACGGCATTTGCAACCTATGCACAACCGCCGTTCGAGTTCTCTACGTATTGGATAGGGAACGGCGGCTCGAATATGTGCCGAGTCAGCTCCTTGGCGCAAGGACACATCGCAGATTTGGCCTAAGCGAGGCGCGCCTGCAAGGACAAATGCACCTAATTCAGGGCAATTCGATCGTAAATGGTTCCGCAGCCATCGCAGCTCTCTGTGAGTTACTAACCCCGTTCCACTTAATGTCCCAACTTCTGCGAACACCGCAGGCGGAAAGGCTGTATGGATGGGTTGCTGGTCGCCGGTACAGGCTCTTCGGATGCCGAGGCACCTGCTACGTTGTCCGCGAATAGCACGATGATCAAATCTTCAGACGAAAACGCTGCAAATGGAGCTACGAGGATTGTGCGGAATTGCAGTGCACCCCAAACGCGCGGCCTAGAGACTGTCCCGACCATTATATTGCTCTGATTAGAAGCTCGATCCCGTCAGGATCTGAGACAAACAATCGCCTAGAATCCTGAATGTGGACTATCGGGCTATCGGCAAGTTTTGCCGCGAGGTCATCGACATCGGCTTGAGGGATCTTTACCGTGAAGTGTTCAAGTCCAGTCCAGCCCTTCTTCAGCGCATGTCCTCCTAGGGATTCCCAGGTGTTCATGCCAATGTGGTGATGATAGCCAGCGACGGAGAGGAAAGCTGCGCTGCCCCAGTAACTCATCACATCCATCCAGAGGAGTTGCTGATAGAAATCAACCGATCTCGCGATGTCTGTAACTTTCAAATGAACGTGACCAATCTTTGCACCGTCCTCGAACGCGTTCAGACCGTTCTTGGGGATTCCGGAGACTTCTGCCAGGAGGGAGTCAATGTCGAGTGGCTGAGTAGCCATTTGCACTTTTCCATCCTCGTCGAACTGCCATTCGCTTCGCGGTCTGTCAGCGTAGATCTCGATTCCGTTTCCTTCAGGGTCGGTGAGGTAGAGTGCTTCGCTCACAAGATGGTCGGCATAGCCATCAAAGACTACACCAGCATTTCCAAGAGACAGGTACGCGGCTGCCAGACTTTTCCTGCTTGGCAGGAGAATGGCGTAGTGATAGAGACCAGCGGCGTCAGTCGGCGTCTTCTCTGCTCGGGGATCATGCTTGAGGATCAGCAATGGTTCGGAAGATTCTTCGCTTGGATGAAGTTCCACGTAGTGATCATCAATACGTTTCATCCTAAGGCCGGTATCCTTCACATAGAAATCCATCATCGGCTCAAGATCTCTGACTACAAGAGATACAGGTCCCAGTGTCAGATCCATTTCTGAGGCTTTTTGCGACACGACAGCATCTTCGCTCCAGACTTGCAGACTAGTTCTTCAAGTGACTAATTTAAGCCCAGAAGCTAGCAGAGGGGACTCTGCCTGTCCGACTAAATTCCAGACTGGCTTCATGCGGATTCTGTTTTTTGCACGGCTTTTCTCAGGCGTTTCATTTGCGCCATGTTGAGAACTTTCTGGAACCCTTTCTCGCTTTGAGGTAGCTCACGCAATTCAACATAGCCAGCCTTCTCAGCTCGTTTGACGAGGTCTAGACCTTTCTCTGTCCTAGCGATTATTGTGGAATAGCCACTGGGGCTCCCTATTGCGCCAACGGAGATATCTGCGTATTCAGCTGTGAAATCATCACATTGCTTGCAGCTCTGTCGAACGAACTTATCGATCTCCTTCAGTGGAACGTGAAGCAGCTCTTTGTCTCCTTCCCAGGCGATGAATGATCCTTTCTTGATGCCCACCTTGGTGACGGTTGCTGAATCAATCCCTTTGCTGGTCAGGTAGTTTCCGACGAGGTCAACGTAACCATAGCTCTCCATGCAGAAGAGGCCTATAGTGAGACCGATGGCGTCGGCTAGACGTAGGTTGCCAAGCGGTGATGTTTGGATTCTTCTTACCGCTTTTACTTGGCATGGGGTTCCTACAACCGCCACGCGGCTCTTTCCGAATTCATCAATCGCGGATCTGAGGCCCAGTAGCGTTGGGGTTGGAGTGTACTTTGTTCCAGCGTTCTGAACTAATTGGTCGTAATTCGTTGCCACCGTTGGCTTTGGCCGCCAGAGTGAGTCTCTTCCAGCGACGACCGCCGCATCGATCATCTTACTGTCAAGCGCGTGCGCGAGGAGAGCAGTAACCACTCCACCATCCTGTCCACGGCTCTGAATATTTGTAGCCGAAGCTCTGCCAACATAAGCGCCGCTGACGATCCCGATAGGCTCGTCGGGTCGTCGAGTCCGCCTGAACAAGAAGAGTTCAACATCGTCTCTTGAGAACTCGATTGTGGGACATTGGTAATAGCATATTTCGCAAAGAGCGCAGGTGCCTACGATTGTGGGCTGCTCGACAACAGGCCATAGAGCGTTCACGGGGCATGCAGCCATACACGCTCCGCAAAAAGTACACAAATTCGGACCAATAACTTGTGTTACGAGATTACCGAATAGGCGTGGCTTCTCAAGCATTTCCGCTCTCTCCTCTTGGACCTATTTTCGTCGCGAGCGACGGGTTAGTAATGTGAAAAGACGTTTTGGCTGTTTTCCATCATTGGGATACACTGCTTTCGATTATTGTTCGCTTCAGGTCGTTTGAAAGTTGGGGACGTCTTCTGTTCGATCGTCAAGCTCAGTTGCTGAAACCTAAGCAGATGAAGGCCATTCAACTGCGCAAGCTTCGAAAGATCGTGGAGTACGCTTACCGGAATGTGCCCCTATTCAAGAAGCGATTCGACGAAGCCGGGATCAAACCGAGCTCAATAAGAACGCTTGACGATGTTGCGAAGGTCCCATTCACCGTCAAGACTGATCTGAGAGACAATTATCCGCTTGGCCTTCTCGCGGTTCCTCAGGACCGATTATACGCCCTTCATGCCTCTTCTGGGACGACTGGGAAGCCAATCGTTGTGGCTTACACTCGTGGGGATTTGGAGTGCTGGAGTAGGCTCATGGGCAGATCGTTTGATGTTGCGGGCGTTCGAAAGGGAGACATCGTCCAGAACATGTACGGGTATGGCCTCTTCACTGGCGGGCTTGGTTTTCACTATGGCGCTAGGGCTGTGGGCGCGACCGTGATCCCAACCAGCACTGGAAATACGAAGAGGCAACTCATGCTCATGAAAGATCTTCGAACTACAGTGGCCGCTTGCACACCTTCATACATGGTCTATCTCTGCGAAGCAAGCCGTGCGGAAGGCTATATGCCTAGAACGGATTTCGCGCTGAGAATTGGCTTGTTCGGAGCTGAACCTTGGAGTGAAGAGGCTCGCAAGCGAATAGAGGAGGTTTTCGGTCTTCGCGCCCACGATTGCTTTGGAATGTCAGAGCTCTACGGACCTGGTGTTGCAATAGAATGCGATCAACGCAACGGCCTCCACGTATGGAGCGATGAATTCCTGGTTGAAACGATCAACCCAGACACTGGCGAAGTCCTTGAGCCAGGAAAAGAAGGAGAGCTCGTCTTCACAATGCTCTCCCGCGAAGCCATGCCCCTACTTCGTTATAGGACGAGAGATCTCTCGAGGGTCTTCGAAGAGGAGTGCGCTTGTGGGCGGTATCACCCGAGAATTCGCCGCATTAAAGGGCGAAGTGATGACATGCTCATAGTGGGCGGCGTCAATGTTTTCCCGAGCCAGGTGGAACATGTGCTGATGAACATTCCGGGCGTGGGAGACCAGTATCAGATCATCCTCTCACACACGGATCTTGACCGACTGGCCGTCAAAGTTGAGACAACATCTGACCGGTTGAACGATCCGAAATTCCTGAAAGAGATTCAAGGCGATCTCCTAGCGGTTCTGGGGATAAACGCTGATGTTGCGCTGGTTGAGTTGGGTACGCTTCCTCGGTCAGAAGTTGGAAAAGCCCGTCGGGTCATCGATCTGCGGTCGAAGGAATAGGTTCTTGAGGTAGCGCAGTCTTGAAGTCGATATCACCAAGCCTGATACTGCTAACTGTTCTCGTGTTAGTAGGCGCCTTTCTCAACCTCTACTTCGTCTTCGCAATCTTAGCATTGATTATTGTGTTTGTCGGAATCGTGCACTTTCGACAGTCGGGAGCTACAATGGCGATCGTAAGTCTCGCAATCGTGTCCCTTCTGGCTGTTGGTTTCTTTCACACTTCTCCCGTCGTGGCTGTAGGAGCCGCAACCTACGGCATCTTCAGGTCCTTCGTTGTCACGATTTCCATTCTAGCAACCATGCTCATGATTTTCTTAATGCGTGAGGTCGGGGCACTTCAGACAATCTCCGCCGCGGTTAAACGCGCGGCTCAGACGAAAGAGCAACAGGCACTTTTGCTTGGAGTTGGGTTCGGGACCGTAGCCACATCATTGGGGGTAGTAACCCCCTCACTCTTCCCGCCGTTACTGGTTGCGATGGGTTTCTCTCCATTCGCTGCAATCGCGATCTCAGTGCTGGGTTACAATGCAACAACATCCTACGCTCTCCTCTCAATCCCTCTGACTCTTCCAGCGGACATCTTCAAACTTGACCTAAACGAGCTCACGTTCAAAGTGAACATCTTCCTCCCGGTTGTGGCGGTGCTTGTTTCAATCGCCATGCTCTGGATCGTTGGGAAAGGGGAATCAGTTCGCAAAGGCATCGCCCCATCCATCCTGACCGGCCTCACAATTGGATTCTCATGTTTGTTGCTGGGAATCCTGCGGACTCCTGTGATGTTGATCGGAGTTCTAGCTGGGCTCGTGAGCATGATCGTTCTTTACGCGTATCATCGAGCAGTTGAAAGACCCGTCCCAGACAAAGAACCGTTCAATCAAAGAGTCACAATTACCGCCTTGAGCCCCTGGTTGATTCTAATCGCGCTAGCGCTCGCGATTAGTGTGCCTCAGGTCACTGATTGGTTGAGAAGGTTAGATGGGCCTGCGTTTTGGATTTTCGACAGGCCGGTGGATCTTGATGCTTTCGCTCAAATATACACCTGGATATTCCTCGCAACAATTCTCTCTATTCCTATCCTCAGACCCACCCGAGAACAACTAGCGAAAACAGTGAACCTCTGGCTGAGGCGGATCTGGCAGCCCTTCATCGCATACTCGTTCTTTTTCGGGGTCGCATATGTCATGGCTTGGAGTGCCATGGACGTATCAAATGGCAAGCTTGTGCCAACCGCCCAATTCGCCGCCATGAACATGAACAATGTTGTTGGATTCACACTAGCCGCGGTTTTCGGAGCCTCTTTCGTCTTTGTAGCCCCCTGGCTCGGGTTGTTCGGAGCAGTTGTTGGAGGTTCTGAGGCTAGCTCAAACGTACTCTTCTTCCCAATTCAGCATAGGGCTGTCGAAGGCATAGGGCTGACGGGAGCAGGGGAGAACAGCTCCGCCTTCATGACAATTTACGGATCCCACGCGAACGGTGGAGGCATCGCTTCAGCTATTACTCCATCAAAAATCAACAACGGCGCCGCAACGATCGGTGCAGACGCGAAAATGGAAAGCGAGATAATGAAAAGTCACGTTCCGCTCGTGCTGATAATCACGTTCATTGTGGGCATTATGACTGCGCTCTTCGTTACACTTGGAATCTAGTGGAATTGTGACCTTTGTTCGTTCTTCGAAAACCCGCACATATCATCCCGTAGTAAGTGGGAACCTGATAGGAGAAGAGCGCGGAATACAAGCGCACCTTGCTGAGAACACCATGAGGTGTTATGCAAGCATAGTTTAGTGACAATTCTGATTCGGAAAGACTTCATTGAAAGAAGGAAATAATCATGTTCTTCAACATTCGGTAAGCGATAGTCGGGACTATGCAGCTGCGGAACGCAAGTATGACGTAATTATCTTCCGCTCGGCCCTTCGGATCATCTCGCCCAATGCAGAGGGCGAGACGTCAAGGGATTTTGATAATTCACGCAGTCCAGTGCGCCTTGGGTACTCGAAGAATCCTGATGCAAAGGCGTATTCGATCATGTGTCGCTGACGCGCGGTGAGCTTTCCTCCATCCGAGATTCGCGCGACTCTAAGAATATCTGCTCCAATTCCATGTCCTTTGAGTTTCGCAAGCAGTTTGCGGAGTGAGCTATTTGCGGGCATCGCCAGAACCCAATCAACAGTTCCGTCAGGTTTGTTCAGTGATGCCAGTGGGCATGTTAGGCAGAAACAATTCACATCTGCTATTA
The DNA here is from genome assembly GCA_001768965.1 of archaeon RBG_16_50_20. Taxonomy (GTDB): domain Archaea; phylum Thermoproteota; class Bathyarchaeia; order 40CM-2-53-6; family 40CM-2-53-6; genus FEN-987. Next base: position 10,927 of record MEMY01000005.1, read on the forward strand.
TCTTGCACATCGTCGAATCAGTTGTCGCAACTACGCCGAGAATTCTACCGCGTTTTGTCTTCACAATATGTGCGTCTTCGACATTCTCGTCATCCTGAATGAATTCGACGATCTGTTTGAGGAGTTCGTGCTGGCCGTTGATTTCAACTAGTTGTTGAATTCCTCCATTGTTTGACGGACGACAATCAATCACCCGCACCGATGCGGAGAACTTTTCCACTACGCGTGTAGTCCAGGTTTCCGGTAGTCTAAGAGAGAGCACCACTTCTCTCATGGGTGCTGCGACAGACAATATTTCACGCGAAACATTCGTCGGGTTGACCCTAAAACATTGTCTATCCCTTACCAGTACGGGGAAATACATACCCGGTTTGGCCACCAATCCTAATCGTAGGTGTCGACGGAAAGATGCCGGCCCATCGGGGAAATCGCGACCCCCCAGAGACAGGGATGGGGGATCTATCCTCGCTATCTTCAGCCCTTGCCCGAATTCAGCGCATCGCCAACACGAACACGATTACGATGGCTCGTAAAATAGGGTTCACTGTTGGACTGGAGCTGGTATCTGGAAAAAGCAGGTCCGCGGACATACACTCTGAATTGGCCACGCTGTTTCATAGACTCAGCCTGGGAAAAGTGACCCTACACAAATGGGATCCGGTAGTATTCGTGACACATAGCAATTCCAAAAACGAGAGCTTAGAAGCAGCATTCAGCGAAGGCCTTCTGGACGGTATAATGCACGCGCGGTCCAAAGATCGAGTGTTCGTCAAGCATTCAACAAATCAGGACAAGTTACGCGACACACTGCGGGTCAGTTCACGGCAAAAAACTCGGAGGGTTCACAAGACCTGATATCAAGGATTACGCAGAAACCTCCCCAGACTCTTCTCGCCCAACACATCGTCCGCGAGCCCATCAACAAATCTGCTTTCCCAAAACCGATGGGTCAAGTTTTCATAATCCCCGAACGGTGCAAACAGTGCACCTACTGCTGGGAATACTGCCCCGAAGAGGTTCTGGAGATTTCCCAGGCGATCAATAGCCAGGGATACCATTACCCGCAAGTGAAGCCTGGCAAAGAGTCCGCGTGTGTCAATTGTGGAATGTGCGAATGGATTTGCCCTGAATTCGCGATTTACACTGTGGAGGTGCGCAGGGACCAATGAGCGCTGAACCTCGTGTTGGAGAATTTTTCATGGCTGGCAATTACGCATGCGCTGAAGGTGCGATTGCTGCTGGTTGCCGCTTCTATGCGGGCTACCCGATTACTCCATCCTCAGAGATCGCCGAGCACATGAGTAGGCGGCTGCCCCAAGTAGGGGGTCATTACGTTCAGATGGAGGACGAGATCGGTAGCATCGCGGCAATCCTTGGCGCGTCGAATGCTGGGATGAAGGTCATGACCGCCACGTCAGGTCCTGGTTTCTCCTTGATGATGGAAAACATAGGGCTAGGCGTCATCACCGAGACACCTTGCGTTGTCGTTGATGTTCAACGAGGCGGACCGAGTACGGGTTTGCCGACCTTGGTCGGTCAAGCAGACATGATGCAGGTCAGATGGGGATCTCACGGCGACTACGAGGTTATCGCATTTGCTCCCAACAGTGTCCAAGAGATGTTCGACCTCACGGTGAAAGCGTTCAACATGGCCGAGAAGTTTCGGACACCAGTTTTTGTGATGGCGGATCAGATCATCGCTCACATGACAGATAGACTCGTCATTCCTCCGCCGGAAGATATCGAAGTCGTACAGAGAAAGAAAGCGATGAAACAGGGTCCATCTTTTCTGCCATTTGACTTCAGTCAAGATTTCCCTCCAATGGCGATAGCGGGTGAAGGTCACCATGTCAATGTCGACAGTCTTACGCATGATGAGAGAGGGTATCCCTCCGCCAAGCATGATGTCTCAGAGAGAATGCTAGAGCATCTCATTGGAAAGATTCGAAACAATCTGGAGACGATTGTGCAAGTGGAACATTACCTGACGGATGACGCGAAAGTCGTCGTAATCGCCTATGGATCGACTTCACGATCCGCATTACACGCTGTCAAGGAGGCAAGGCGCGCCGGAATGAAGGTGGGTCTTCTTCGATTGATCACACCGTGGCCTTTTCCTGTTCGTGAGGTTGAGCGAATAGGAGCCAAGGCGAAGGCGGTCGTGGTGCCTGAAATCAACTATGGGCAGATAGAGCATCCGGTCCGAGAGCACGTCGATTGTCGGGTTATTGGGATCCATCATGCCGCAGGGAGTCTTGTTCCGCCCGACAAGATCTACGCAGCCCTGGAGAAGTTGTAAGTTATGACCGAAGTCGAACTTGTGCACGGAGTCGAAATCTCCGTCAAGCATCCGCGTGATGAGCTGCTGCGCGCCGATAGGCTGCCTCACATCTGGTGTCCTGGATGCGGACTCGGAATCGTGACCAAGTGCCTAGTAGAAGCGATCCGACGTTCCGATGTTCCACTCGACAGGCATGTAGTAGTTTCAGGGATTGGTTGTACTTCGCGACTGCCGGGCTACTTGAACTTGGATACGTATCACACCACCCACGGCAGAGCCATACCATTTGCCACCGGCCTCAAAATAGCCAACCCGGATCTCGAAGTCACAGTAGTTGCCGGAGACGGCGACCTATTCAACATAGGCGGGAATCACCTGATCCACGCTATCCGCCGAAATGTCGACCTCAATGTCTTTTGCGTGAACAATTTCAACTACGGAATGACAGGCGGTCAATTCGGGGCAACCACACCGATTGGTGCCAGGACCGCCACGACCCCTTACGGCAACTTTGAAGCCCCATTCAACCTACCATATATCGTAGCGGCCGCAGGCGCACCTTTCGTGGCTCGCTGGACAACTCTCCATGTGCGGCAGTTGCTCAGAGTCATGCGACGCGCCTTTCAGATTCAAGGCTTAGCCTTCGTTGAGATAATCTCTCCCTGCCCTCCCACGTTCGGCGAGCTAAACAACTTCGAGGATGGCTACGCCATGATGGAATACTTTAGGAACTATTCTCGGGTCGACGACCACGCTGAATTAAGCACTATCGGGCTTTCCATGAAGCCGCCAGACCCCGTCGTTGTCGGGAACTTCGTTGACACAAGGAAACCAACCTACCACGAGCTCGAACGAGAACTTATCGAGAGAGCAAGGAACTGATCGAAATGATTCGTCGAGAGATCAGGCTTCAGGGTCTTGGAGGTCAGGGGATCATTACTGCTGGTCACTTGATAGGCGAAGCTGTTTCACTGCACGATCGCAAAGAGGCTGTCATGACCGAGGACTATAGCCCCTACATCACAGGAGGATGGTCAAGAGCCGACATAGTCATCTCAGACGAAAAGATAGACTACCCACTGGTTTCAAGACCAGACATCCTTGTCGCCATGTCACAAGATGGCTTTGACGACAATTGGGAGGCCACAGCACCCGATTCCACCGTTATCGTGGAAGCTGGTCTCGTTAACACGAACGCAGTCAAAGATCGCAAGATCTTTGCAGTGCCCGCGTTGAGCATTGCTGAGGAACTCGGAAAGAAGGTCGTGGCAAACATCGTTGTACTCGGATTCCTGACTGCGACAAGCAGGGTCGCAAGCCGCGAGGCTATGGAAGCGGCAATCGTAACACGATACCCGAAAGCAGCCGAGCTGAATCGCCAAGCTTTCGATCGCGGCTATGCACTGTCCCCGAAGGAGGCACCATGATGAGGGACACAGTCATGGTGGTTGGGGCAGGTATAGCGGGAATACAGGCCGCGCTTGACCTCTCTAGCGCTGGCTCCAAAGTTGTTCTTGTTGAAAGAGAGCCATCAATAGGAGGAAAGATGGCAGCCCTCGACAAGAACTTCCCCACATTAGACTGCTCCATCTGTATAGAAGCTCCCAAGATGAGCGAGGTAATCAACAACTCCAACATCGAAATCCTCACACTAGCCGAAGTCGTCAAAGTCGAGGGCCAAGCAGGGAGCTTCAATGTTGCAATCCGCCAGAAGCCTCGCTATGTCACCAGCGAGTGTACAAGATGTGACGAGTGTGTACTCGCCTGCCCGCAGATCTTGAAGAACGAATTCGATGTTGGAATGGCAGTTCGAAAAGCCATCTACACGCCCTTCGAGCAGGCAGAGCCTGGAGCCTATGCCATAGACATCGAGAACTGTCTCAACGAACCTCCCAACTACCTCCCGTGCCACCGCTGCCTCGAAGTGTGTCAGCCAAACTGTATCGATTTCAACATGACTGAAAAGGGCCTGACTCGAAATGTTGCTGCAATAGTCGCGGCTACCGGCTTCGATCTCCTTGACGCAACATTACTGCCAGAATACGGTTACGGGAAGCACCCAGACATCCTCACATCCCTCGAACTGGAGAGGCTGCTCCAAGCTTCCGGTCCAAGCAAAGGGGAAATAGTTCGTCCGAGCGATGGAACCCCCCCCGAGAACCTGCTGTTCGTTCTCTGCGTCGGTTCGAGAGACCGGCGGTTCTGCAAATATTGTTCCCGCGTTTGTTGCATGTACTCAATCAAGGAAGCACTGCAGGCAGTTGACCACGGGATCAAAAATGTTACCGTTCTCTACATGGACATCCGTGCATATGGCAAAGGATTCGACGAGTTCTACTCGCGCTCTAGGCGTGAGGGGGTTCGGTACATCCGAGGCAAACCAGCCAAGATTACTGGCGATGGAAAAACAATCCGAGTTCGATTCGAAAACACCGAGGAGGGGCAGATCGAAGAGAAGAACTTTGACATGGTTGTCCTAGCGCCCGCGATAATTCCAAGCCGAGGGCTCGATTCGCTCGTGGATGTCCTAGGTGTCGACTTGGATGAGGACGGCTTTATCAAAGCTACCGAAATCGGGGGCGACCTTATCGCGACCACTCGCGAAGGCATCTACGCATGTGGTTGCAACACAGGACCGAAGGATATCCCTGACAGCGTTACCGAAGCCGGAGGAGCAGCAGCATACTCGCTGAACTACGTGACGACAAGAACCTGGCCAGAGGAACTTGATGTGGAGATCATTGACACCACAGGTCCACCAAGAATAGGAGTATTCCTCTGCGACTGCGGTTCAAACATAGCAGGCGTAGTCAATGTACCCGAAGTGTTAGAGTACACGCGCAATCTTGACGGCGTCGCCCATGCTGAAAGGGTACGTTTTGCATGCGCCGCCAACACCCAAGAACTCATTGGCCGAACCATCAAGGAAAAGAAACTAAACCGCCTCGTCGTCGCGGCTTGCTCACCGAAAACGCATGGTCCCACATTCCAAAGGGTAGCCTCCAGGGCAGGCCTCAATCCGTACCTCTTTGAGATGTCAAATGTCAGAAACCAAGGTTCCTGGGTTCACAAGAAATATCCCAAGGAAGCGACTCAGAAGTCAAAAGACCTTGTGCGGATGAGCGTCGAGAAGGCCAAGAGACTCAAAGCCCTAGCCACAGTCAAAGTGCCCGTAGTACAGCGTGCTCTCGTCGTTGGTGGAGGGATCGCGGGAATTACTGCTGCAGCAAATCTGGCAAAACAAGGATTTGAGACACACTTAGTCGAGCGCAACATCGAGCTAGGGGGCACGCTACTTCAACTCACCGAAATAGCGCCCAGCGGACTGAGCGCCCGTCAGTTAGTTCAGATGAAAGAGCGCGAGATGCGCGACGCAGGGGTCCATGTGCATTCTGAAACAACGGTAGAGACTGTGAGCGGATTCGTCGGGAACTTCAACGTGCACCTGACTGATGGGAACACTCTTGATGTTGGCTCAATAGTCCTGGCGACCGGTGCAACACCTTACCAAGCCACAGAATTCGGATACGGAGATGACCCACGCGTTATCACGAGCCTAGACCTCGAAAAACGGATCGGTGAGCTGAAGGGAGACAGGGTAACATTCGTCGCTTGTGTTGGATCACGGAACGATAAGCGTGGTTGCTCACGATTCTGCTGTCAAACAATGCTGAGTCAAGCCATCAAGCTGAGAGAACGAGGGAACCGAGTCCGAGTCTTGTACAAGGACATTAGAGCATTCACCCGATTCGCCGAGGAGATGTATGAGGACGCCGCGCGCAAAGGCGTCCAATTCTTCCAATTCAATCAAGACGCGTCGCCTGAAAAGGCAGTCGTGTACGAGATGGGTCAAGTCATGCTGCATGACGAGTTGAGTGGGCTTGACGTGACCGTACCCACCGACCTGCTCGTTCTAAACATCGGAATATCTCCCGAGCATGAAAACACCGTGGCCCAACAGCTGAGGGTTTCACGCGATTCGGAGGGTTTCCTACTTGAAAGCCATCCCAAGCTAGGTCCTGTCGAGGCAGCGGTGCAAGGCGTCTTTCTGGCGGGCACTTCTCAAGGCCCCAAGGATGTTAGGGAATCTGTCTCGCAAGCTCTTGCTGCTTCAGCTAAGGCCTCAAGAATTCTCTCAAGAGCTGAGATAGAGCAGGAGCCGCTCGCAGCGGTTGTCGACTACGACAAGTGTACTTTCTGTGCGAGATGCATTCCTGTCTGCCCGTATTCTGCAATACGTGGTGAGGTTCGAAAGAGTCTCGAAATCGTCCAGGCAATGTGCATGGGATGTGGAGGATGTGCCGCAGAGTGCGCGGTTGACGCCATCGAGATGCCTGGATTCACGGACGGGCAGGTTCTTGCACAGATAGACGCTGCCACGGCTGAGAACCCACACGAGAAGGTCATAGTATTTGCTTGCAACTGGTGCTCCTACGCCGGAGCCGATCAAGCTGGAATATCAAAAATACAATATCCTCCGAGTTCGCGAATAATTCGGACGATGTGCTCTGCAAGAATTTCGCAGAAGTTGGTCTTCTATGCGCTTGGGAAAGGCGCGGGTGCAGTCTTGGTGACAGGATGTCATCCAGGCGACTGCCATTACATCAACGCCAATCTCAACACTCAACGCCGTTTTGAAAGATGGCGCAAGACAGTCGAGATGCGCGGCATCGATCCTCGAAGGTTACAGCTTTGGTGGGTTAGCGCCGCCGAGGGTAAACGATTCGCCGAGAAGGTAGCGGAAATGGACGAACTCATTCAGCGACTTCCGAAAACGGAGGTTGAGAACACGGCAACCAAGCTAGCTCCGTTCATCACGAGGAGAGCCTCATAATGACTACAGTGTCGATCAATGATGAACTTTGGGACCGAATTAACCAAGCAGTAGCTCCAATGACTTTGTGCTATCAATGTGGTGTATGCACAGCGATATGCCCGCTCTCAGGCACAGGCAAATCACCATCCGTTAGAAAGCTATTACGCTCAGCTCAGACGGGTCTTGTCGCAAGCTCTAGTGAGGCTTGGTTGTGCACAACCTGTAAACTCTGCGAATTCACCTGTCCGCGTGGTGTCCCGATTGTAGATGTCCTTCATGCTCTACGAACAGTAGGCTTCTCGGAGCGGAAAGTACCTCCTCGACTCGAAGAAGTGTTGTGGAAGATCTACGAGAGCGGCAACCCATGGGGCGAACCTAAGAAGACTAGAGCAAAATGGACCGAAGGCCTTGGTGTCAAGGAAGCGCTCGATGGAGTAGACGTGTTGCTGTACACCGGATGCGCTTCATCATACGATGCAAGACTGCAAAGCATCGCAAAGGCCGTTGCGTCGATCTTGAAAGCAGCTGGGGTTAATTTCGGAGTTCTCAAGACACAAGAAAAATGCTGTGGCGACGCGGTCTATCAAAGTGGCGAAGACGCCTACCTCGAAGAACTTGTTACTGAAAACATCGACACAATCAGAAAGACAAACGCGTCAGTTGTCGTATCAATCTCACCCCATTGTTTCAACATATTCAAGACCCTATACCCGAAGTACGGCGCAGACTTCAGAGCAGTTCACTACACACAGCTCCTTGCAGACCTTCTAGACTCAGGAAAAATCAAACTCGCCCAACCGTTCGAGACGGCAGTCACTTACCACGATCCCTGTTACCTGAGCCGCTACCATGGTATCCAAGAAGAGCCGCGGAAACTCCTTGAATCAATCAAAGGCGTGAAGCTTCTCGAGATGGCGAACTCTGGGGACAACACACTCTGTTGTGGTGGAGGTGGCGGCCGCATGTTTCAGGAAGACGCCGGGGAGCGTCTCTCAAACATTAGAATCAGAGAGGCGTCAGAAACTGGCGCTCATGTCCTAGCGACCTCTTGTCCGTATTGCATCCAGAACTTCGAAGACGGCGCCAAGACCGAAGGAAAGAACATGCAAGTTTCCGACGTCGCGGAGTTAATCGCGGCGTCGATGCGAGGCGGGTAGGTGAGTCTGATGCAGGATACAACACAAGTCTCAGAATTCAAGGGAATCATGGTATACTTAGAACACTCAGCTGGCCAACTGGAAAGTGTTTCGTTAGAGATCCTTGGCAAAGCTCGCGAACTCGCAGAGAGATTAGCAACGGACGTTACAGGCGTGATCCTTGGGTATGATATCCGAGAGTTCGGTGAGGAAGCTGCTCAATTCGGCGCCGATCGAGTTCTAGTCGCAGATTCCCCCTCACTCGCACAATACACTACAGAGGCATTCTGTAATGTCCTTGCTGAAGTAGTGAGAGATCGAAAACCCGAGATTTTCCTCTTGGGCGCAACACACGACGGGCGTGATCTCGCAGGACGTTTAGCAGTTAGATTGAACACGGGTCTCACTGCGCACGCAGTCCAAGTTGACATTGAACCAGAAACGAACTTGCTTGTTTGTGGTGTCCCAGGGTTCGGCGGGAGTATAGTCGCAAGGTGCAAATGTCCGCGAAGTCGACCGCAGATGGCAACAGTTCGTCCTGGAATCTTCCCCGTACCAGAGAGAAGGCCGCAGAGAAAGGGAGCGATAGAAACGGTCCAGGTCAATACAGGTCAAGTGCGAACGAAAGTTGTCGAGCGCTCAGTAAAGGCAGGAGTAGACATTGCAAGAGCTGAGATTGTGGTGATAGCGGGGCGTGGTGCAGTAACCTATTTCGACTCAGTCAGAAAATTCGCTGACTCGATCGGCAGTGCAATTGGCGTTACAAGACCATTGGCTGATAGGGAGTTAATGCCCCGCGATTATCAGGTTGGATCAACGGGGATCGCAGTAACGCCAAAGCTCGCAATTGTTCTCGGAGCGAGTGGAGCAGCACATTTTGTCTCGGGAATTCGTGGAGCGAAAACCGTTATTTCCGTAAACAAGGACCCGGATGCTGACATCAACGCCGACGCAGACTACTTCGTGGTCGAAGACATAGGCAGACTGCTACCGGCCCTGCTTTCGAAGCTTGAAGGAAAGTGAATGAGACATGAGAACCATAGTTTGCATGAAAGTTGTACCGAAAACCGAAGATGTGAGATTTGACCAGCAAACTAGGACTCTAGATAGGAGCGGAGCAGAGAACGAAATAAATCAACCTGACAAGAGCGCATTGGAGATGGCGCTGCAGCTAAAGGAAGGGCACGGCGGCGATGTGGTTCTGCTCTCAATGGGACCATCGTTCTTTGAACCATACCTACGCCTTGGCATCGCCATGGGAGCCGACAACGCCATTCTGTTGAGTGATAGGGCTTTCGCAGGTGCCGACACCTACCCGACTTCCTATACCATCGCCACTGCGATCAGGAAAATCGGTAATTTCGACCTGGTCCTGTGCGGTGAGGAATCTTCCGACGCAAGCACTGGCCAAGTTCCACCCGGAATTGCTGAATGGCTTGACATACCTCAGGTCACCTACCTGTCCCAGCTGAACATCGAAGGAAGCATGGCACGGGCGAAGCGAACCGTCAAAGGTGGTTACGAGATTGTGGAGGCCCCCCTTCCACTTCTTGCTTCGGTTGAGCTTGGATGCAATTCTCCACGTTTCCCAGATTTTCGCAGAAAGAGGTGGGCGGAGAAAGAATTCAAGATCACTGTGTGGACAGCAGCTGACATGGGAGTTAATCCTGACAAGATTGGTTCGAAGGGGTCCCACACAACTGTGGACGAACTAGTTGAACTGCCCAGGCCATCCAGACGGATGCAGCGAATCACAGGCTCTCCGGAAGAAGAGGCCGTGTTGATAGTGCAGAAGATCAAGGAGGCGTTTGGAAGCTGAACGGTCAAATGAGCAATTGGGAGGTGAGTTCTCGTAGCCAGTAAGGGGAAAGAAAGTTTGGTCTTCGGCCTCGGAGATATTGAAGGCTCCAACCCGAACAGTTCTTTTCGGAATTACGACGATTCGTCAGGTATCCGGTGCAGTAACTGCTACAACTATTGGAATCGAGTATGCGTGCACTGCTCGCGGTGCGGCTCACCAGAGTACACGCCCTGCATGCACTGTGATCTTGATTTGAGATAGCTCGCAGCCCTGGTGCAAGCTTCTACTCACGTAGGAATTGATGACTAGTGAATGGTGGTTGGAGGCGGGCCCGCCAGGCTTGCGCGTGCACGCTTGGAGGTGAGGGGGGTGGGGGGGGGCTGAATTTTGTGGGGACAACATGTTACTTTGCGGTTAACCGAACCTCTAGGCGAGTATTGACATGACGCGGACGTTGGGTTTGTAGATGGCTTTCTTGGTTATGTCCAACGAGCAACTTCCATGAATATCACAGTATTCTTCACATCGCTCGGCCATGTCAAGGTCCTTGTATCCGAAACCGCAGAGCTCGCACTGGAGCACCGCCTCACCTTTCCTTTTGAACTCGCTTACCATCTTCAAACCTCAGAAGTCAGCGCCTACGGCGTTCAGATAAGGATTGCATGCAACCCTTGAAGACCCATCCTTTGAAAGGACAGCCATCCGCATTTTGACTGATTTACGTCAAGTGTCTTGAATCAGATAATGAGACTTCATTTCCAGATTTACATCAGGTTGGCTATCGGGTTTCGAGTGTTCGTTATCATTGGCTGACAGCAGCTCTTAACATTGCCAATAGCTCTTCGTCGGTAGGGTTCCTGAGCGACAAGGTCCCTGACGGCATGATCCTACGCAGCTTCCGCACCCTTCGCAAACGGCCTCTGAAACCTCTGCAAGCTTAGTGCCCCGGCGTGACGACAGTGCTCATCGAAATGTGCTGAGTACTTGTTTGAGTTCTAGCTTCTGTAAGGAGGTGACTCTGACGCGTTCTGCGAGTGTTGGGCGGGTCTGTTTGTAGATGATGCCTATCGGAATCTTGTCTTGCCGTCCAATCAGACCGAGCGCCGCGTCATAGTCGTTAGGGTCATGCTCTGGCCCGATTTCAACGGTCTTAGCGGGATATTCCTTCCAAGTGTCATGGAAAGTTGGACAGGGATTGAGCACATGTATCAACGCGAAGCCTCTGTGCCTGATTCCTTCAGCAATGAGATGTGCTAGGTGGTTCGGTTTGCCTGGGAATCCCCTCGCCAAGAATGAGACTCCGTACGCTAGGGCCAGTCTGGTGATGTCAATTGGATCCTCTTGATTTCCTTCAGGTGTAACTTTCGTCTTGTACCCGAGCGGGGTCGTAGGAGAAGGTTGTCCCTTAGTTTGTCCATAGATCCCATTGTCGAGAACTATGTAGGTGATGTCTGGATTTCTTCTTGCCGTGTGAGGAACATGCCCACCCCCAATAGCGAAGGCGTCACCGTCACCCGCAATGCCCACGACGCAGAGTTCTGGGTTGGCGATGTGGATTCCCTGTGCAATAGGGAGAACCCTTCCATGAAGCGTGTGAATACCATACGTCTTGAAATTGTGTGGAAAGCGTCCGTTGCATCCAATTCCTGAAACCATTACGATCTGCTCATTTCTTAGACCCAGTTCTTGGAACGCCATCCCAACTGATCTGAGTACACCGTAATCTCCGCATCCGGGGCACCAGTTGGGATTGTAATCGTTCCGGTACTCACCTACAAGATTAGATTGCATTCCCTAAGCCACCTCCTCGATCTTACGCAATATTTCATCCGGCGTGAATGGAAGCCCCTCGGTCTTCGTGAGAGAGATAGCATCAATTCCCAAGCGTGCTCGTAGAAGGTTGGCGAACTGCGAAGTGTAGTTCAACTCTGGAACTAGCACCTTCTTGGCTCCTTTGAGAAACTTGGAGAGCTGAGCTTCAGGAAGTGGATTTAGGAGTTTGCATTGCAACCAGCGCACATGGGTCCCATTTTTCCTAGCCCGCAGAATAGCTTCGTGGATTGCGCCTTGCGTTGAGCCCCACCCGATCACCGCCAAATCAGCATCCGGATCCGGTAACTCCATGACGTTCAATGGGTCTTCAGCAAGTTCTTTTGTAGCAGTTGTGAGTTTTCGGAATCGCTTGGCTGACATTTCTGAATGTGCGTGTGGTCCGAAGCTCGGTCGGCCTTTTTCGTCATGTTCGACACTCTCGGCGACGTATTCCCCAAAAGCCTCACCTGGCAAGGTCATTGGGGAGATGCCATCGTGAGTGACCGCATATCTTCGAAAGCCATCGATCTCGGCGAGCTCTGCTTTTTCTCGTTCTGTGATCTTTATTGACTCCAGATCAGGCATCGGGACGCCCTCTGTGAGTTGAGCCAGTGATTGGTCAGTGAGTAGTATGACGGGGAGCTGGTATCGTTCCGCCAGGTTGAATGCTCTTATTGTTTGATGGAAGCAGTCCTCAACGTTTCCCGGAGCAAGAACGATCCTTGTAGCATCCCCATGCCCTCCATAGACAGCATGATTGAGATCTGATTGCTCAGTCTTGGTTGGAAGCCCAGTCGACGGACCGCCTCTCTGTGCATCGACGATTACTACAGGAATCTCCGCCATTGAAGAGAGTCCCATCATTTCGGTCATCAAGGAGAGGCCTGGTCCAGAGGTCGCTGTCATTGACTTGATTCCCGCATATGACGCACCGATCGCCGCGCCCAAGGAAGCGATCTCATCTTCTCCTTGCAATATTGCTCCCCCGAAGCCGGGGAGAAGAGAGACCATGCTGTCGAGAATGTCTGATGCAGGGGTGATCGGGTATCCAGCGTAGAAGCGGCATCCCGCAGCAATTGCTCCAAGTACAATGGCTTGGTTGCCCGACAAGATGATCTTGTTCGACGGAGTCTTGGGTAAGGCTATCGGGGTTGCTTTTGGAGCAAGACCAAATCCCGTGTTTATCGCGAGGAGGTTTGTGTTGAGGAGCTCTTCTCCGCGTGATCCTAGCTTGTTGCGAACTACTTCTTCTAGGATCTCCTTCGAGACGCCAATGTGGGCGCCTACGTATCCTGCGACGACCATGTTTCGTGCTTTTGGAAGGCGGAGCTCATTCTTGGCGATTGAAGTGAACGGTGCTCCGAGGGACCGCTTGCGCAGCGATGAATAGGTCTTTGGAGTTCGATCCTCATCGAAGATCAGTTCGCCGTCTGGTTTTAGATCCTTGGAGTGTGAGGCGATGGCCTCCGTGTCGAACGCGACAAGAATATCGAGTTGGTCGCCTTGTGAGTAGGCGTGCCAGTCGCTTGCTCGAAGCTGGTACAGGCATGGGCCGCCGCGAACCGATGACGGGTATGTTCTGAATGTGAAGATCTTGAGGCCTATGCGCGAAATTGCGTATGTCAAAACTTCGCCTGCGAGAATCACTCCGTCTCCTGATTCTCCGGCAAATCGAATGGTAAGATCCAAGTGCCACTCATCTGCGAGTGGGCTGGTTTCCTATCGGTTTTTAGCCTCTCTATTGGTTCTCGGTATTGATTTTACGTAGAGTAAGTGTCTGAGCACCCAGTTTCACATTCCTTAGAATACGTAAGGAGGCTTCAGATTCTCAGTCCTTTATTATCTTGAGACCAAGTGCCAACATAAATCCTAGGCCTGCATACATTGGAACTGTGGCACCACCTCCCAGTTCCCATCGGCTTGCGAAAATGTCGGGCCTCGAAAGGTATGCTTCAAAAGCGAAACGATTCAAGAATGTCATAGTGGGCAGAAGCGAACTTAGAGCCGCTAGCAGGATGAGGACTCTAGACTTTGTCTTGTAGCTTACTCTCGGGGGAACGATTCCCTC
>MEMY01000006.1 GCA_001768965.1 archaeon RBG_16_50_20
AAAATGTGGTCCTAATTCTCTTTTCCAATCGAACAGAAAACGGGGAACATGTCTTCTACGTACTCAGTCAAGACGCCGGCGCGCATTTTTCTCCCCCAAAGCAGTTGTCGTTCGCTTCTGGCGATCAGAGCAATGCCGCAGCGTCGATGGTCGGTAAGGTGATCCACGTGGTGTGGCAGGGCTATCTCCGCGGTCAGGCTCAGACAATCTATGTGAAAAGTCCTGATGGTGGATTGACGTGGGATGACGAGGTTGCTCTCAAGGATTCGGGGCTCTTGGATAGGCATCCTTCCCTTTATGCGGTCGGCGACAACGTGTTTGTGACGTGGAGCAGAAACGACCTGGGCAGAGAGGCTGTCTTTTTCAGAGCAAGCTACGATTCTGGCGAAACCTGGGAACAGGAAGTCCAGCTGTCCGATTTTGAGCCGCCGATTTTCCTAATTTTCCCTTCCGTCGCGTCGGACGGTTCCGCGGTTCATGTGATATGGAACTGGAAGGAACTGTATTACGCACGCAGCATGGATGCAGGGAAGACTTGGAGTCCTCCGACCGCAATTACGTATGGAGGTGAAGTTCATCTTGCGCCTGAGATTTCCGCAGTCGGGTCACAGATTCAAGTTGTGAGCGCTGCTTTCTTGACTCAGGGAGAACCTCGACGCGTGGGGATTTCGGCTGACATACAATATCTGAAGAGCGCCGACGGTGGGGACCAATGGACGGAACCCTTGGTCCTGACTGAACACGAGTCAGACGTGCTCTCACTTGCGCCTGCGATCTCGATACGGGAGGGAGCTACTTTTGTTGCTTGGCAGGATAACAGGAAAGGGGGGTTTGCAGCCTATTTGATCTCAAAGCCTGACTTCGCAGCCATACACACTTATTGGCAACAATTGGTGTATCCTTTGCTCTTTGTCTTGGCCGCTACGAGCATAGCATATGCTGCCTTGGAGTTGAAAAATAGACGAAGGACGCCGAAGCGGCAACGCGGAGCGCGTCGGACTACAAGAATAAGGTCTCGCCGAAAACGGGTCACACGAACGGCCTAGTCACTGTGGGCTAATCGCCCCACAGTGAGCCATAGATCTCCAAGTACTCTCATGGCAACCCAATTAGCTTCGTCGCCCGCACCAGCTCTAGCACACACACACGAAAAATGGGCAGTTAGGTTGCAAACACCAATGTTGCTATAAAAGGCGTTGGACGTTCATGTGTGTTGATGACTTTGCATCTAGAATACTTTGGACTGCGTGTCCGAGAACTTGAGCGATCGCTGAAGTTCTATACAGAACTGCTTGGTTTGACGGAAGTGAAACGCGGCACGCAATATGAAATCGGTGGCGGGATCTGGGTGCTACTGAAAGATGAGAAATCAAACCAACATCTTGAGCTCAATTGGTATCCCCTCGATTCTCCGTTCAATGTTGAATATCTGCCTGGTGAAGGGTTAGATCATATCGGGTTCGTTGTGGACAATGTTGTAGAAAAATTCGAAGAGTTAGTGGCCAAGGGAGCCGAACGAACTATGATAGATCCAATCAAGACCAAAGGCTGGCTAGCCTACCTGAAAGACCCGGACGGAAATTGGATTGAAATCTTCCAGCGGACACCACCTTCGATGGCACAGGATTAGCAACGTTTGCAGGTTGCGCATTATCTCGGTGTGTGCGCCTAATGGTGCGGGCGGCAGAATTTGAACCGTCATTTTCTTGTGTGTGTGCGCACCAGCATACCCACACACACAAAACTACATGAACGATGACGGACGACGGCTGGTGCGTACCAGCTATACCACACACAAACCATAAGTACGATGCCTGAAATTCAGCGCTCCTGTTGGTTCGCTTGGTAACTCGAAGAGCGTTCATTGGATCTGTTGCTGGCGCACTTGTCGTTGGAGGAGTTGGCGGTTACTTTGGGAGGAACTTACTGACTCCCTCGACCGGCGGAATAGACCCCGTTTTGGGTTTTACGGGGCTGAGCCTGCAGACGGCCCCTCCTCGGCAGCCAGATCACGAAGTCCAGTTGAATATCAGACCTAGACCGCCCGTTCCGATTCCGGAATTCTACTTTGAGCCAACTGGTCTGCTCGTTCAGCCTGGTCAAACGGTGAGGTTCTCAGCTGTCACACCGCACCATTCGGTCTCTGACTTCCACCCGTTGCATGGCAGAGACCTTCGGGTACCGGACGGTGTTCCCGCATTCTCGTCTCCGGTTCTACCGGTAGGATCGTACTGGCTCTACACTTTCGAGAAAGAGGGGGTGTACGATCTGTTTTGCGGTCCGCACGAGTATTTCGGAATGGTGATGCGTGTCGTTGTCGGCTCAGCCACCGGTCCTGGCGCATCTCCCCCGCCTCCTCCAATTCCCCTTCCTGAAGAAGGTGCAACACTACCGCCGTTGCTGACCGGGGCCGCGGTGTTGCGAGATCCCGCGTTAGACGGAAACAATATCGTTCAAAAGGGCACAGTCACCTGGGATGAGCTGAGCGCCGACAGCAAGAAGCTTCTGCTCGCCCTCGCTCCCTAGATCCCTTTTAGCTACTGAGCTGCTAGTCGTTTTCGTGTGTGTGTGTGCGCACCAGCTGTAGCCACACACAAAATCACGGTTCAAATTCGGTCTTCTGCACCATCTTGACGGAGATGTAACATCGGGGACCCTTTTGAAATTCCACATGGAGGATTGGTTTGAGGGGACGTGGAAGCCACGTACAGACGGTTCGGTTACTTTTCTAGAGCGACCTTGAACTTATCGGTGATTTTCAGTTGATGCCATCCCTGTTCGAAGGCTACGTTTCGCATGCTACGGATTCGCATTACATTTCGAGTTTTCCCTCCTTCCTCTTCTTCAAGCTTGAAGTCAATTAGGCCGTCGTGCGCTGCTTCTAGATTCTTGTAGGCCCAGTCGCTGTGAACGCCCCTGATGATGCCTCTAATTCCGACTTGTTTTGGGCGTTCCCGGCAAAGGAGCGCGAATAGATTCAGAAGTTCTAGTCCTCGGGTCCAGGAACTTGCAGTCTACCGAATCATGTCCGACAAGTGGCTCTTGTGAGCCGTTCTAGGTTCAAGCGGGGTATCGCACTGGGGAACTAGGAATGATCATTCGATTTGTGGCGCCACTGGATGTGCCCTTAATACCGTCATATAATTAGAATTCGAATCAGACTTATCTGCACTTACCGAACCTCTAATTAGCTTGCCAGGAAAGGCAAGGCAGGGATTCATGAGAAATGGCGGAATTATGGGACCCTTGGGAAATATCGGAAGGAGCATTTCCTAAAGCAGGTACTTCTTCCGACAAACTACGTTTTCTGCTGAATTATGCGGTGCTGGCGCCTTCAAGTCACAACTCACAACCTTGGTTGTTCAAGATCGTGAGTGATGGCGTCGAGCTCTACGCTGATCGAACACGTGCTTTACCAGTTGTTGACCCTGAAGATCGTGAACTAATCATTAGCTGTGGGGCAGCCCTGTTCAATCTGCGCATCGCGCTCCGTCATTTCGGTTATGAAACCGCAGTGCGGAATTTCCCAGACGCCACAAAGCCCGACCTTTTGGCGCGTGTGAGTTTCGGTGGGGAAAAGGCTGCCACGGCAGAAGAGCACGCCCTCTTTCAGGCAATTGTGAAAAGGCGCACCAATCGAATGCCCTTCGATCACAGACCTGTCCCAGAATCATTGCTCTTCGAATTGCAAGCGGCCGCAACAAAGGAGGGCACTTGGCTTTACATCATCATGGGCGAAGAAAACAGAAACACGGTCGCAGGGTTAATTGCGGAAGGCGATCGGATTCAGATGGCTAATGGTCATTTTCGCCGTGAATTGGCTGCATGGATTCACCCGAACCGGACCGCAAGTCACGATGGTACTCCAGGATTTGCTTTCGGACTCAGTAGCTTGGCATCCTACCTTGGCCCTCTCGTAGTCCGAACCTTTGATATTGGCAGAGGGCAGGCTGCAAAGGGCCGAGAGCTTGCCACGGGGTCTCCAGTTCTAGTCCTTCTTGGGACTGATGGTGATACGCCCGCTGATTGGCTGTCCGCGGGACAGGCCTTGGCGAGGTTACTGTTGCGTGCCCGCGTCGACGACGTCTGGGCTTCCTTCCTGAATCAGCCAATTGAACTTCCTGATCTTCGTGGTAGGCTTGGTGATTCGTTAGGTAGAAAGGGCTTCTCGCAGCTTCTACTCCGAATGGGGTACGGCCAAGATGTCAAGCCAACTCCGCGACGAACACCCGGCGAAGTATTGATGAGAGATAGAATCAGGTAAGAATTTCAGCAGGCATCGACTATAATGCGAAGTCTTTTTTCAGGAAGATTAAGAGGTAGCAGAGGATACTCGGATTGAAAGTTCGATTCTTCTACTCCGAGGATTGCCCTTCTCATGATGAAGCACTCGAGCGTCTCCGCAAGGTAATGGGTGAAGAAGGAATTCGAGATGAGATAGAGGTTGTCAGGGTCGATTCGTCCGAGGATGCAGAGAAACTGAAGTTCATCGGCTCTCCTACTCTTCTCATCAACGGGCGAGATATCGATCCTCCGACGAACCCCTACTATGCACTCACATGTCGTGCCTATCGCCTCGAAGATGGTCGCATCTCTCCGCTCCCCTCAGAGACAATGATCCGCAAGGCGATTCGGAAAGCCGCAGCAGAGGGGTCTTAAAGGAGAATATGTTCTGGTAGGCTAACCCGATGAGAGTGTGAATGTAAACATGGCAAATCTGAAAATCGGCGATAAAGCGATATCCTTCAAATTACCGGGTGTGGATGACAAAGTCCACTCCTTAGATGAATACGCAGGAAAGAACGGGCTCGCGGTGATCTTCAGCTGCAACCATTGTCCATATGTTCGCGCTTGGGAGGATCGGATGGTCCAGATTCAGGCCGACTACGCGGGCAAAGGAATACAGCTGGTTGCTATCAACGCGAATGACGACACGAAATACCCCGACGACAGCTTTCCAAAGATGAAGGAAAGATCAAGGGAGAAGAAATTCAACTACCCATACCTTCGCGATGAGACGCAGGAGGTTGCACGCGCGTACGGGGCCGAAAGGACCCCTGAAGTCTTCCTCTTTGACAAGGGCCTCACTCTGCACTATCATGGTGCAATCGACGACAATTATGACAACCCATCAGCAGTGAAGGAGCATTATCTTCGCGGTGCTCTAGATGCAATGCTCAGCGGAAAGCCACTATCAACATCGGAGACCAAACCTGTCGGCTGCACGGTAAAATGGAAGTAATGCTCCTGCTTTAGCGGCTCATTCTAAGCTTCTTCTTGACGGCGTCACTTGTTAATTCTCGGATGGCATCTGAAGCGATCCATCGCGCTGCTTTGGATTCCCTTTTCCGAATTTCCTTGGCAGTCTTGATTGCCATTCGATTCAGTTGCAGGTTTCTCTTGCCGATCTGCCTGAGCGCCCAGTTTACTGCTTTCTTAACGAAGTTTCTTTCATCCTCGGACTCCCGTTTGATTATTGGGAAATATCGTTCGAACTGTCGATTGCTGGCCTTCTTGTCATGGACAGCCAATGCGGCGATGAGTGCGAATCCGGCGCGCTTCACGAACTCTTCGCTTCTCGAAGTCCATTCTTCAGCTTTCTGATGAGCAAAGCTTGTTTTGTCAAACAAGTTGCTGCAGCATTGGTCACACACATCCCATGAATCAAAGCCCCTGACCCAGTTCTCCATCTGTCTGCCAGTAACCTTCTCAGGGTCATCGGTCATAGTCGCCAGAATTCGCGCCTCGTGGATACCGGAGTCCCAAAGCTGTTGAGCTAGGGAATGATCTGTTCCGATCTCTTTCGCCGTCTTCCGGAGGGTGGGTATAGATACTCCGAGAGTATTGGTGGGATTAATCCCAAACCTCGACATACCCTCAACAGCGGCCGGATTGGAATGGGCCTTCAAACGTCTGATGATATCATCGTAGTTCATCCAGACCATCACGTCACTTTGCGTCAGTGTCCCACCTATTTGAAATTCACAGGTTGGGAACCAAACCTCTGCGAAAAGGTGCTAAAGGTCTGATTCAGCTGATCTTGGCATCAGAGGATGAAAGAGTCGCTGCATCGACTTTTAAGTATCTTCTCCCGGCGGCCGTCAAGTACAAGAAAAGGATTGATGTGATGTCTATCCGAACGCGCGCTATGCATTTCAACGTCCCAATTGGGAAGGGCACAACCCCGATGCTGCAAAAGATGCTTGGTTGAAGACTCTGCTATTTCTTTCCCAGTTCAAGTCACCGTGAACCACAAGTGCAAACTACTTAGATAGGACGAATCCAGACCTCTATGCAGAACGTCCAATTGTCACCGAGAAGATTTGCCATCGCGGCTGTATTCAGTGTAATCGTCTTCACTTCGAAGGCTTTCGCACCAGCTCCATTCAAAGACTCGTTTGTAATTGTTCAGGCTCTATTGCTTGGGTTGGCTGGTTTGCTCATCGCGCCGTTCGGTGCAACCTTGGTTTCGACAATAGCTGGCCTGCTTCTCGCTGGTTGGAGCCCAGGATTGGGGATATTCTCAGTCAGTTTCTCGATTCTCTACGGTTTGATGCTGGACGTTTCATTGTTGGTTCTTCATCCGCTCCGTGAAACAGGAAGGCTTGATGCTAGGCGCTTCACATTTGCCGTAACATTGAGCACCGTAGCCATCGGTGCAATAGCTTACTCCGTGACCTTAGCGTTGAGGTTGCTCCCGCGAAATCTTGGCGTTGAGGTTGTAGTGCTAGTGTTTGGAGGAATCACTGGCACCATCGGTGGCTACTTAGGCGTCTTGATATGGCGCAGGATCGGCACTTACCTCCAGAGATAGTCTAGCTCTGACCGAATTTATGTAGTCAATGCCCAAAAAGTGGGCCACAACAAATCGCAACGAGATCCTCAAATCCGTGCTGTCGTCACTCGCTCAACGACCGCAGGGATTTCATCCCAGCGCTCCACTCTGTAAACTCGAGGCATAGGCGTAGTATTCCTGTTCCAAGGTTGGAGGTAGAGAATTCCTGACCCGTGCAACCGGGAGGCCACGAGAGCCATTAGTTCTGCGTTATCGTCTACGTAGAGGTCGTAGTTCAGCCTCGCCTTGCCTTTGGTGCTATCACTGGTCCGCACAAATGAATCAAATGGGATGGCGTATTCCTGAAGCCAAGACTTCGCATGAGGGACAGTGGCTGGGCTCCTTCCCGTCACAATGTCGACTGTGCCGTACTCACCCAGTCGTCCTACCTTCACATTCAAGTTCTCCTCAATGGGGGGAATGTCTTTCCAAGAAAACCAAGCCTCGTCTAGCGTTCTGAAGAATTCATCTTTCGTTATTCCCGCTATCTCCCACGCGTTCCATTGAACAAAGGACTCTACGGAAAGTTTAGCCGCACGCCGTTCGTTGAGCATTCTGCATACTGGGACAATCGTGTCAGCAAGTACTCCGTCAAGATCTACTGCAATTCGCGCAGGCAAGT
Source organism: archaeon RBG_16_50_20 (assembly GCA_001768965.1). Taxonomy (GTDB): domain Archaea; phylum Thermoproteota; class Bathyarchaeia; order 40CM-2-53-6; family 40CM-2-53-6; genus FEN-987. The sequence goes on from MEMY01000006.1 coordinate 7,458, forward strand.
CCAACCGACTCATTTGCTGTAGAGGGCTTGTGTCACAGAATCTTCACGTCTGACTGAGTAGTCCCGACGATTTCAGTCGCTCGATGGACGATTGGAGAACGTCTTGAGAAAGTGAAAGGTCGAGGGCAGCTTGCGACATGGATATTGTAGCGTTGTGCGCAACAATGTAATCGAATACCTTCCTGTCTACTCCTTGGGGTTCTATTGGGCTGTTTCCCGTTGCACGTGCCGCTTGGGTCGCCTGTTGGGTCGCCCCACAACTTGGACATCGCGAGATGGCTAGTGGGATGTTGACTCCGCACGCAGTACAAGGACGAACTGCAATCGGATAGTACACATAGACCTGTCGTGGTCTCCTAAATCCTTCGAAGAGTCCCTGAACTTTGCTCTTCAGATTCCGCTCGACGTCATGTACCGTGGTCATCAACGAGCGGTGGGCGTGCGGGTAACCGCAGAAGTCACAGGTGTAATTTTGCCCATCGAATCGCAGTACGTAGCCGCATCGAGGGCAGCGTCCCAAGCGTTGCAAAGTGATGCCTATTGAAAAGGTCTGCTTGAGTGGTATTATCCATTGCTGAGGTGAGCAAAGGATTACGGCATTGTTTTCTGTTTTCTGACTTCTTCGTGGACCTGTGTTAAGTATGCCTCCGCGGTCAAGTTTCTACTCTTGGCCAGCTTGCGGATGGCGTTTTCTACACCTGTCCCATGCTGGATGGCTTTCTTTCGTCTTGACGCAATGTCATCAGGGACGCCAAGGTCTCTGGCCGCGGCTCTGAGAATCCACTTTCGGGTCACGTCATTCCCTGCTTTGACTTTGTACTCTGATGGTATGGTCAGGGAGAATTTTATGACATCCAGGTCGGCAAATGGAGTGCGTAACTCGACGCCGAATGGAGCTGTCGCCTGCTCATCCCTCTCGTAATTGACCTCCGCCGCTTCGATAATGCTGCGGTAGAGTTCGGCAACTAGTGCTCTCCTGCCTTTTGCATCGAGGATTCTCGCGTACTTGTAGTAACCGCCGTACAGCTCATCGCTGCCCTGACCGCAGAGCATTACAGTGAACCCTTTCTTCGCGGCGAGCATCGCGGCCCAATGTAGCGGAACCGCAACGCTGACTTTCATCAGGTTCGGTTCTTCAATGAGCCATACAACTCTCCGGACATAGGTCTCGAGGACATCAAGTTCGAACGTCTCTGTGGTGAGTGGAAGGTCAAGTTGTCGGGCGTATTTGTCAACAGTTGAGAGTTCGGGGGATCCAGAGAGTCCTACACTGACAAGTTCGACCTCACATTTGGTCTTCGCCAGTGCAGCTGTTAGCGCGCTGTCCAGACCCCCCGAAAACGCGACGGCCACTCTCCCAATTCGCGTTGTGATCCTTCGGATTGATCGCTTCAGCACTCGGACTAGTTGTGTTTTCGATTGCGCAAACGTCATCCGTTTTTCTTGAGGACGCTTGAACTGAATCAAGCGGGCTTCATTGATGCCATGGCGGCTGATAGTGTAGAGTTTGCCGGGAGAAACGCGGTTGGTCTTTGTCAAACCAATGCTCCAAAGAGCTTTCCTCTCGGAAGCAAAGGCCGTGAGCCTTCTGTTTGCGGCAAAGTAGAGGGGTTTCAGTCCATTCGTGTCTCTGAATGCGAATATCTTGGTCTCTCGGGAAACTAAGATTGAAAAACCACCAGGCTCAGACATAACGCGACTTGCTGCACTTCTCATAATCCCCTTCGTCAAATGTGTGTTCGCGAATTTGACCGGATTTTCGCGCTGATAGAATGAGCCATCAAGAGTGAGGGCTGCTTTCGGTCTTTGGAGGAAGCGCTCTGCGACATCGCTATGAGAAGAGCAACCAATTGCCACACTTTCGCTGACGAGGTAAGTGCTCTTGGTAGTTCCCCGATGTCCTAAAGCCAGTAGCAAGTCTTCGATGACCTGACTTGGGTCCCCCGTCTTAGTGTACACGGCTGCAATTGCACCCAAGGGTCGTCGTTTCGGGTTTACCGGGCTGGTTTTATATGAACTACTAATGCTAGTGAGCTCAGGTTGGTCAGTTGCCGATCCTCCCCATCGACACGGGCCGTTATGGGAGTCCTGAGATTCGAAGCGTGTTTGAGGAAGAAACGAGATTCCAGAAGATGCTTGATGTTGAAGCCGCGCTAGTGTGGGCGAGGGCTCAGGTTGGGGATATGCCTCGTGAGGCTGCTGAAGAGATCGAACGCCACGCTTCAACTAAGATCGTTACTGTTCTAAGAATTCACGAGATCGAGAAGGTAACCGATCACGAAATAATGGCGCTTGTTGATGCGCTGGCTGAGGTCTCGGGCAAGAGTGGCGCCTATGTGCATCTCGGAGCCACCTCAGCCGACATTTTAGATACGGCGCTAGCGCTGCAAATGAAAGAAGGACTCGATATCATCTCTAGAAAGCTCGACAAGCTGGAGGAGGTTCTGCTCGGGCTTACAGGGCGCTATCGCGATACGTTGATGATCGGTAGGACGCATGCCCAACATGCTCTTCCGATGACTCTTGGCTTGAAGTTCGCTGTTTGGTTGCGAGAGATTAGCAGACATATCGAACGCCTTCACCAGTGCAGAGAGAGGGTTTTGGCTGGTAAGATGAGTGGTGCGATAGGCACCATGGCGGGATTGGGTAAGAACGCTCGACAAATCCAGGACCTGGTGATGAAGCGTCTGGGCTTGCGAGCCGCTGAGGTAACGAGTCAGATTGTGCAGCGTGATCGTTACGCCGAACTCATCTGCCTCTTCGCTATGGTTGCGGGCTCCTTGGATAAGTTCGCAACAGAGGTGAGGAACCTACAGAGGCCTGAGATTGATGAGTTGGCTGAGCCTTTCGAGGTGGGCAGACAGGTGGGTAGCTCAGCAATGCCCCAAAAGAAAAATCCGTGGAGAAGCGAGAACATTTCGAGTCTCGCCAAGATCGAACGAAGCTTGGTCGGACCTGCGCTTGAGTCAATCGTCACTTGGCATGAGCGAGATCTATCTCAATCTGCATCTGAACGGTTTGTGATTCCTGAAGCCTTCATCTTGATTGACCATATGCTGAATTCGATGACGCGAATCCTGACGGGACTCCAAGTGAATGAACGTCGAATTCAAGAGAACTTGATGAGGTACAAGGATCCGATGATGTCCGAATCGGTGATGATCGCTTTGGTAGGGAAGGGCATGCCCAGGCAAGAGGCGCATAGGCTGCTCCAACAGATTGTTTTCGAAAGCCAAGACAAGAAAAAAAACTTTGGGGAGGTCCTTGCTCAAAATGCAACTATTTCTAAGTATCTAGCAAAACAGGATGTGGAGGCTGCCCTCGACCCGAAATCATACGTGGGAGCGTCTCGCGAGCTTGTGGATGCCGCGGTACAGAAGACGGTTACCGAGCGCCAAGCACGAGGGCTTCCTGGCTAGACGAAGTCTTCATCCCGATAGTCAGTGAGTAGACTCTGCTCAGTAGTCTCGGCTGTCTTCGATTTGAGCTGTTCCCATTCCTCAGCCTTAATCAGCCCACCCACTTGTTCCTTGATTTTCTTCGCCAGCGATGGTCCGATAAGTGGGACGCTCATTAGATCAGTCACAGATGCGTGCTTCAGTTCGTCTAGTCCGTGGTATCCTGCGTTGTAGAGGGCGCGTGCTCTCACCCGTCCGACTCCTTCAAGCTCCACTAGTGGGACGAGTTCTGGTTTGACTCCTCTGGCGCATCTGACTTGAAGCTCGTAAGTTGGTTTCAGTAGGTCCTTGTGCCCGAATAGTTCTGCGAGGTCATGTGTGGCGTGCAGTAGCCACTTCGCAGTGTCAACCATCCTCAGGATGTCCCCGGGTTCGACCTTGTGAACCTCGAGTATCCCATCTTCGCTAGTCTCGTTAATCCATTCATAGAGCACTCTTGCGCACTTTATCTCCGAAAGGAACTCTTCGTAAGTGATCCCGTTCGTGTCCCCGTAGTATTCTGGTACTTCGCACATGAACTCTTCTTGGTGCTCTTTAGCGAAAATGTCCAGCATCTCATCCTCCCCGCGGCGTGGATAGAGCTTCGGGGCAATGTCTGGAGTTCTTGATATGAGGTGCAGAAAACTCACTTCGGTCACATGCTTAGCTCGCGTATACAGTCCATCCCTTAGAACGACTGCTGAAACAGGATCTATGTATAGCTCAGAAACTCTGCGGCCGAATCGTGTCGCCTTCAGGTCTTCGCCTTCGAATTCAACCATTTGCTCCCTGTTCAGGAAAGCTAGGATGTCGCCCAGTTTTGAGCGTATCATCTTCGGATCGTATTGGAACGCATAGAAAGTCTTGGCAAAGAACCTCATTAGCCCTTCCTCGCTGGTTGCGAATCGAGTGGCGATCGTGGCAAGCACGTGTGGACGCAGTACCTTTTCCGCACCGAGTTTGGACCAGATTCGTTCGGGTTCAGCCATCACATAATTCTTCATCAGGTAGTCTTGCTCGTCCTCCGTTCGCGCAATGAGAATCGCTTCACCGAACTTGTCGTATTTCGGTCGTCCAG
>MEMY01000007.1:0-1362 GCA_001768965.1 archaeon RBG_16_50_20
GACATGGGATGTTATAGTCTGCCCGGCTTATATGCGTCCCTATAGTCAAAGTGAAGAATGAATGCCACAATGCGCACTATAGTCTGGGGAACCATACCGGTCGGTTCACTCATTGGTGGTGTACTGGGATCGCAGTTTGGAATCATGCCGACGCTAATCATTGGAGGCGTAGTCGCCACTTTAAGTGCCGTGTGGGTGGCTTTTGGACCAGTCATCTCACTTCGCAAAGTCCCAGCGCAAGTATGATAATCGCCTCTGAAGAAACTAGCTTACGGCAGGATTTTTCTCCCCACAAAACTTCGGAAACCATTATCCTAAAGGAGACCATTCAGAGTCCTCGCTGAGCAGACATGTATCATCCGAGGCTCCGAGGATCCTATTATGAAATGGGTCTTCGATATGGAACAGTTCTCCGCAAGCATTGCTTCAAACTTCCCGAAGTTAGTGCTCAGACTCTGGCCTTGGGGAACTCGAGTGTTGATGAAGTAACGAGACATTTCCCTGACATTCTAGAAGAGATTCGAGGATTCGCTGATGGTTGTGAACTGAACCATGAAGCACTTCGCGCCTTCATCATTACAGTAGGAGCCACCGAGCTACGAAACCAATGCAGCATTTTCGCGGTGGCCGACGGGTCCAAGGTAATGTTCGGAAGGAACTACGACTTCTACTATCGAATCAAGAAGTATACGGAGAGTTATCTGACCGCGCCTGCAGGGGGCTACAAAAGTCTAGGCACAACAGACATCTTCGTCGGACGGGAAGATGGAGTGAACGAGAACGGTTTGGCCATCGCAATTTCATCCGTGACGAGCAGGACAATTGCCCCAGGGCTCAGCTTCGCGTTGGCGGTGCGCTACATTCTCGACAAATGCAAAGACGTCCAAGAAGCAAGAGAATTTCTGATGAAGATTCGCTTCTTGACTGCCAGCAACTACCTGCTTGCAGACAAGAGTGGGAATATGGCGGTCGTGGAAGCTAGCCCCGAGAAGGTTAGCGTTCGTGCTGCGGAAAATGGTCGCAGGTTCGTGGTCGCAACGAATCACTACATAGACGAGGAAATGAAGACCATGGAGAACCTTGAGAAGAGGTCTCCAGATTCGGTGAAGAGGTACGAAACGATAACACGAGCACTCAGTCAGAACAATGGCGGATTAGAACAGAAGGCTATCAAAGACATTCTGTCCGATCACTCGGGCCTCGTATGCTCCCACATCGATGCCATTCAACTCGGCACTCTGTGGTCGATCATAGCGAACTTGACCAAACTCAAAGTCCTGAGAGCTGAGGGCCATCCGTGCAAGACAAGATATCAACTAGACACGAGACTAAGATCTCCACGCCCGGAATGAAGATGAGCAT
>MEMY01000007.1:1483-1832 GCA_001768965.1 archaeon RBG_16_50_20
GAGCTACGTGACGTGATTCGCGCGTTGAAACCTCGCTTCGGGGCAATATCCCGCGAACAGAAGCTGGTTCTCGCTGATCGATTGTACCGCGCGGGAATTGAAGAACTCGCATCTGTAGCCACACACCTCGTGAGCTTATGCTCCACTGAGCTCCGACCAGGCGATCTCCGCAAATTTGACAGATTCACCGATCACTTCCACAGTTGGTCGACGACCGACGATTTCAGCTTAAACGTCGCAGGACCTCTGCTTCAGCGATATCCTAGCGAGATCATCAGACTCCTACGGAAGTGGAACAAGTCGAGCAACCCTTGGAAAAGGCGAGCCAGCGTCGTCACCTTCACAAGGA
>MEMY01000007.1:1882-9543 GCA_001768965.1 archaeon RBG_16_50_20
AACCTGATCTGGGACTCAGAAGATCTGGTTCAGAAAGGTGTGGGATGGGCTCTCAAGGACACGCTCCGGGGCGATAAGCAACGAGTCCTCAGGTATATCAAGCATCTTCGCTCCGTCGGCGCGCCGGCCACAATTACGCTCTATGCAATGAGAGATCTCTCTGGAAAAGACAGACGAGCCCTCCTTCGAATATGACGTAGAGCAATTGGTTTAGTGATTTGTTATGATATCTCCTATCTTTCTGCTGCTCCATATCCAATTTCTAATGAAACCTTTTATCGACGCGCAACGCATCAGCCAACTGCAACCGCAGGAGACTGAGAATGGCTGCTCTCCGACTCGTTTTCTCACCTGTCAAGGTAGCCTAGAGTCTCCGCCGACTCGCGAATCTCCGATTTTCTTGCGAAGATCCGTCAACGTCCGCGAGGTAAAGTAGCTATGAATGATCATTCGATCGAAACCATAGGTATAACAAAAGAATATCCGGGAAAGGAAAAGCCGCTGGTGGCTGTCGACCATACCGATCTCCTAATTCGCAGTGGCGAACTCTTCGGATTGCTCGGGCCAAACGGGGCTGGAAAAACGACTCTCATCAAAATGCTCTGCACACTTATTCTCCCGACCGAAGGAACGGCAAAGGTCGGAGGATATGATATCGTTAAGGAAGCTGCGAAGGTACGCGAGACAATAGGCTGGCTGCACGGTGAAACAGGGGGACGAGCTCTCTACTGGCGCCTCTCAGCACGGGACAACTTGCGCTTCTACGCGTACATCCAGAACGTACCTTCTGACGTTGCCCGCAAGCGCATCGAAGCATTACTGGAATTCTTTGATCTCAAACGGGAAGCGGACAGCCTTGTGAAAGACTATTCAACCGGAATGAAAGTCAGAGTCATGCTAGCGAGAACGCTACTCCCGAATCCACCGATCCTCCTACTCGACGAACCCACGGTGGGCTTGGATGCGCAGACTGCAATTGAAACCCGGAAGCTGATACAAACGCTCAACAGGGAACTGCACAAGACCATCCTACTCACTAGTCACAACCTCTACGAAGTCGAGAAACTCTGCGAACGAGTAGCGATAATCAACACTGGCAAAATCGTCGCTCTCGGCACAATGGATCAGCTTGCCCATTTGATTCATGAAGCGAAAACTGTCGAAGTGAGACTAGAGGGAACAGATGGCGAAGCAGCCACGCAGATTATTCAACAACTAGATCTGATACGCCGAGTTATGATGTCGGAGCGGTCAGGCGACGGCTGGATCATACGTGCAGAAGTGTCAGACTTGGATTCAGCAATTCCGAGGATTGCGAACGCTCTCGCCGGCAATTTCAGGATTCGAGGAATTTCCGAAATCAGACCACACTTGGAAGAGATCTTCGTGAAGATAACGGAGGGGAACAATCATGGATAATCAGCTCATCACATACTTCCAAGACAATGTGGCGCCAGACAAGTCTGAGGTACGACAGATTTGGGGAATATTCTGGGGTCAGCTCAAGATCTTCATGACGTACAGAACCTGGGTCGTCACAGATACCTTCAACACAATCGTTTCGATAGCGATCTACTACTTCCTCAGCCTACAAGTTCAGCCGTCCCAAATCGCCGCCAGCGGCTACGGCACAAGCTACCTAGCTTTCTCTCTGATCGGCATCGCCTTCGCCAACTATCTCTGGTTCTGCATCAACCGGATCAGTCACTCAATGCAGAGCGAAATCCGAGAAGGGACTTTCGAAACAATCGCAAGCTCACCAATAAGAATGCGTTCCTACCTGTTCGGTCAGGCCGCGCGAGGTTTTCTCGTTGGCTTGTATTACATGGTTGGAGCTTTGGCCGTGGGTGTCTACGGATTCAATGCTCCACTGCACTTCGAGCCAGCAGCACTACTCACCTCAAGCCTAGTTCTCGTATTCATGGTTCTGAGCCATCTGGGCTTGGGCATCTTCATAGCCGGAATAGTTCTGGTCTACAAACAGGCGGATCCGGTGACTTTCATGGTATCACTTTTCATGGAGTTCTTCGCAGGCGCTCTCTTTCCGCTCCAACTCCTATCAAATTACCCACCGCTTGCAATCGCTTCGGAACTGATGCCCTACACGTACGCTCTCGACGCCTTACGCAAGAGCCTGATCCAAGGCGCCACGCTCGCAAGTCAAGACATTCTCTTCGATCTTGCAGTCTTGGTCGTTTATGCTGTGATTCTGCTTCCTCTAGGTCTCTGGTCATTCAATGTGGGGTACGACAGGATCCGAACCGAGGGCACGACGTCGAGCTACTAGAGGTAAGTCTGAGATGGAAAGCGACAAGATCATTCAGATGCTTCAAGAACCTACAGTGCGATCAAAGACAACGCTCGCCGAGAAGGCGAAAGCGTTCATCGTTCGAGATTTCAAAATCTACTGGACATACAAATTCTGGGTCGTATTCGACGTAATCGACATCGCAATCTTAGTCGCCACATACTACTTCGTAGCTCAAATCATCACACCTGCACATCTAGTCGCTGAAGGGTATTCATCCGGCGACTACTTCACATTCGCAATGCTCGGTATCGCCTTTTCCCAATATGTCCAGAACTCGGTTCACGGCTTAACCGAAGGAGTCAGAGATGAACAATGGACTGGAACAATCGAGACGATTCTCTCCTCAGCGACAAGCTACCGATCCTATTTGCTCGGCGCGTCCCTCTTCAGATTCCTCTACGGGACAATCATACTGGTCGGGGCGTTGGGACTCGGTCTTTTGATCGGGGGCAAAGTGATTCTCACCCCAAGCACGCTAGCCACAGGCGCAGTCTTCGCGCTATTGCTGGTATCCGGGCACCTCGCCATCGGGGCGATGAGCGCTGGGATAGTTGTGATGATAAAACGAGGCGACCCTATAGCGTGGGGATTCACATGGCTCACACAACTCGTCTCGGGCGTCTTCTATCCGCTCGGGCTTCTGCCATGGTACTTGAAGTGGGTCGGGTTTGCTCTCCCCCTAACCTACAGCCTGGACGGGATTAGACGCACCTTCATGAACGGTGAAACATTCTTCGACAGCGCCGTACTGCAAACCGACTTGGTCGCGCTCATCGCATTCATAATCATCATGGTTCCACTCAGCTTGCAAGTGTTTGCATGGGCGTATCGAAGATCCCAAAGACAAGGCACTCTTGGGCAGTACTAGGCTGAATGGGCAAAGGTTTTCTTCACGGAAGTCCAAATCTAGCGGAGATATGACATATGACTTGGAAATACACCGACGAATATTACAAGAACTACACGCGCCAGACCTGGGACGAATGCGCTGAGAAATATGTCCCACTCCAAGAGCAATTGATCCCCTACCACCGGTCATTGCTAGAGATCCTGAGGCCACAACCAAACGATGTCGTGCTGGATGTTTGCACAGGTCCCGGTGAGCCGGCCATGACCATTGCATCGATGGTAAGTCCAAGGGGACGAGTTGTTGGTATCGATCTATCGAGCAACATGATGGAGATTGCAAGGAAGAACGCCGCGAAACGCATGCTTCTGAATGTTGAGTTTATCACAATGGACGCAGAGAAACTCGAATTTCCACCCGAATCTTATGATATGGCGGTGTCATGCTTCGGTTTTCAAATAGTCACTGATCCTGACGCAGCAGCGAAGGAGATCTTCCGTGTACTAAAGCCCGGCGGACGAGCAGGTTTCACCGTTTGGAGCACGGGCGACAAAGCCCTCGCGATTGATGTGATCATCGCGCCGATGCTCGAAAACGCAACACCCGATGAGAACGGATATCTGCCAACCCCCTACGAGCTCGGAGGACCAGGAGAACTCACAAACATGCTCGAGAAGGTCGGTTTTGAAGGGGCGAAGGAAATTCATGTGACCGGAAATTGGATTGCTCCGAGCATAGATCACTATCTAACCATGATACTAGAGGGAACTCCGATCGGGCATTCTCTGAGCGAGGAGGAACAAGAAGTGCAACAGAAGGTACTCGAGAAGACCAAGAAGAACATAGCCAAGTACTCCACACCTTCAGGCGTCAAGATCCCCACTGAGTGCGTTATCGTCGTTGCCTCGAAACCCACGACTAAGAACTAGATCTGATGGAATTATTATCTCGTATCCGGGTTATTTTTTCTCGCAGCTCTTTACAAGGAGCTGGGTCTGGAATGGCTTCATTGAACCTGCACTTACTCAAAGTGCTCTCTGTGTAATATCATCACCTTAACGGCAAGGGATGAGAATGGTGTGCTCGCCATGAAATACGATCTGGTTACGGTCGGCCACATCGTACTTGACTACATAGAGCATGGGGGAACGGTGAAAGGCCCACAGCTTGGCGGACCGTGTATCTATGCGAGCTTGGCGGCTCGTGCTCTGGGTGCTCATGTAGCCCTGAGCAGCAAGGTCGGTCCAGACTTCCCGAAGAAACACATTTCATGGCTAAGGGCTCGTGACATATCAGCCGCCAACATCAGGGTCGCAGGCCTCGCCACAACGCGGTTCAGAATCAGATACCAGAATGGAAGAAGAACTATCCGAGTCACTTCAACCTGCGACTCCTTTGAAAAAAAGGATTTTTCGAATCTTCCTCCTTCGTCAGCAATCCACCTCGGCCCAGTTCTTCATGAAATTCCAGTCTCGCTTGCGTCTGATCTGACGCGCAGGAATTCAGTTGTTGCCTTAGACCCACAAGGGTACGTCCGCGAATTAGGGGCGAACGGAAGCGTGCGAATCAGAAATTGGAAGCAAGCCAAGCTTCTCAGTATGATAGATGTCTTGAAGGTTTCCGACAGCGAGCTTCACGCAATTCGGAGTAACACAAAATCCGAGCGAAGCTTGAATAAATTAGGATCCGGCATTGTGCTATTGACTCGCGGCGACAGAGGTACAATCATCTGGTCTAAGGATCACGGAGCCTTCAATGTGCCCGCCCTTCGGACTCGGGTCCGAGATCCCACTGGCGCTGGTGACGCTCTACTTGGAGCATTTCTTGTCACGTGGGTTCGCACCTCCGATCTGCTATGGTCTGCATCGGTTGGGGCAGCAGTGGCTTCGTTCTTAGTTGAAAGAACGAGACCAGCGAGCTTTGGGACTAGTAAGCAAATAGAAAAGCGGGCATCAGCAATACTCGGCAGAGTAGCTAGAATCTAGGTCGCATACAATTGGAATTCAAAGAATTGGGTAAGAGTGCCCAGAAGATTCCCGTGCTTGGGCTCGGTACTTGGGGGATCGGCGGTTTCAGCAGTAGGATTCTCAGAGGTGATGATGAGGAAGTTCAGGCTCTTCGGTCGGGATTGGAGTTGGGCATGCGATTCATTGACACCGCGGAAATGTATGCTCGCGGCCATTCCGAGGAGGTTGTCGCCAAGGCGGTCAAGTCTGAGCGAGAAAACGTATTCATTGCCACCAAGGTATCGCCAGAACATCTCTCCTACAACAATGTCATCAAATCCTGCGAAGCCAGCCTGGGACGACTCGGAACTAACTACATCGACCTCTACCAAGTTCACTGGCCGAATCCAAGTATCCCAATAGCGGAGACGATGAAAGCCATGGAACGCCTTGTGGCTGATGGAAAGATTCGGCACATCGGCGTCAGCAACTTCTCAGTACAGCAGACACGCGAAGCACAGGAGGCGCTTTCAAAGAGCAGTTTGGCAGCAAACCAAGTCGAATACAGTCTGGTAGACAGATCAATCGAAGAGGATCTACTGCCGTTTGCGCAAAAGGGGCACGTCACAATAATCGCGTACAGTCCCGTCGCAAGAGGCCAAATCCCGCAAGGAGGGCACGGCGAAAGATGGCGAGTCCTGGATCAAATCGCGTCGAAGTATGGGAAAACCAGAACCCAAGTGGCGCTGAACTGGCTGATTGCCAAGGATGATGTCGTTGCGATTCCCAAGGCCGCATCACTTCCCCACGTGGAAGAGAATGCAGGAGCGGTGGGTTGGAGGATGAGTGCGGAAGACTATGAGGCGCTCAGCCGGGCTTTCAGATAGTGCGATCTTTGATTCTCTGATGTGTGCTTGATTGTCACAGATTGACCCCTATCTCGCCAAGGTGAGTGGACGTATTGTACGAATGTTTCAGCGCTACGCACAGAATATCAACCCTGAAGACGTAGAGTTTCTCACCTTCATCTCAGGCCGCCTCGAGCGAAGTAACATCAAGGATCCCCGCGCAGTCCCATATTCTGAACTCTACAAGCACATCAAGGAGGGCATACGGGAATACCTGCGTCAGCGAGAGTCGCAGATGAGGCCGAAAAAGTGAGGGTGATGCGTTGGCGCGATTGATGGCACGAAATGTAGTTGTGATCACCGGGACTCCAGGAACAGGCAAGACGACTATCGCCAAACAACTCGCGATGGCAATCGATGCCGAATATCTCTCTCTGACTCAATATGTGAAGAAGCACAGACTTTACCGCGGTCTTGATAGGCAAAGGCGAACGAAGATAGTTGATCTAGCAAGGACACGTAGGAGTCTGAAGGGAGTTTTGTTAGGTGTGAAGGGGTTTGTTGTCGTTGACAGTCACGTATCGGAGGCGATTGTCCCAGCCCATTTGGCTAAACTCGTGATCGTTCTGCGATGCCACCCGAAGACTCTTGAAGCTCGTCTGCGGGCCAAGAAGTGGGCTGCAAACAAGATTCGCGAGAACGTGCTGGCAGAGATACTCGACTCATGCCTCATGGCTGCCGTTGGGTATTATGGGGAGCGAAAGGTGATGCAGATCGATACATCGCAGAAAAGCGTTCGAAAATGCTTGGCTTTGGCGAAGAGCGCCCTAATCGGAAAGCGTCCCATGCGCAGGGTCAAGGTCGACTGGCTGACAAGAATTGAGAAAGAAGGGCTCCTTGATAGGTACTTGAAGTGATATCCAATGCCTAACCCGAAGAAGCACTATCTCGTTGTCGAATGTTCCAACTGCAAACGATTCCTCCTAGCAGCTTCCGACAAAAAGACCCGCACATGCCCTTACTGCGGCAAACGCGTCAAGCTGGAAGACGCGAGAATCGCCGCCACATCAGAAAGCTCCGAGGAGGCAAGACTTGCCCTTCAGGAGTTGAAGCTTCGAGAGCGCAGCGATAGAACGAGCAAGCTGCTTTGAAATGGCTCGTTCTTACTCGTAAGTGAAAGCGAAACACAACGGCGTTCGTTTTCAGTGGATTGCGAGCTTCCGATAATGTTAGCCCTGCACGCTTCAGCGTAGGGTTATCTTCAGATTGCGTCAAGTGGTGTGCACGCGCCATCACGAGGCTTATGAGTACTGGGACTTCAAAAAAGGGCGGCCGATTACTGCAGCGAATGCTTCCCCTGAGTCAACGCTGAAAACTCCGATGGCCACTGCTATGGCTAGTTCGAAATTGTTGCTTGCTGCCGTGAAGGAAAGGGCAGCTGTTTCTGGATAACCAAATTTCGTATCTCTGATTATGATCCGACGCCACACTAGTCTGATGGACAAATCAGCTAGGCTTCGCAGCCATCCATGTAACGCTTCTTACCTGAAGCCCCTTCGACATCATTTCCTGATTTATTGGGTGAGACTCGTCCAATCCTATGATGTCTAGGAATCCTGTCCCCTCAAGAATTCCTCTGTATTCCTCGAAGGTCACCGCCCCTGCAATGCATGCTGCCCATTCTTCTGGCTTGATTATCTTTCGACCCT
>MEMY01000007.1:9572-12252 GCA_001768965.1 archaeon RBG_16_50_20
ATCCTGCCTCCCGGTTTGAGGACTCGGTAAATCTCTTTGAATGCTGATTGCTTGTCTGGGACCAAGTTCAGAACGCAATTGCTGATGACCAAATCGACAGAGTTACTTTCAATGGGCATGTGCTCTATTTCACCTAGTCGAAATGAGACGTTTTGGTAACCATGCTTCTTCGCTGTCTCACGTGCCCTGAAAATCATCTCGGGGGTTGCATCAAGTCCGATTACACTGCCCTTTTCTCCGACAAGTTTCGATGCTCGGAAAACATCAATGCCTCCACCGCTACCAAGATCTAGTATAGTGTCTCCTTCTTGGACGTCCGCATGCGCCAGAGGGCTCCCACAACTGGCAACGACGCTAAGGGCTTCACTCGGGAGGTCAACCTCATTGGTTGAAGCTGACCCGCAGCACGCGCTCTCAGATTCGGCGCAGCATGATTCATTTAGTACGGCTAATTGGCCGTACCTTTGCCTAACGGCATTCTTGATTTCTTCTTCACTCAGACCCACGTTCGCTCACCTCAGACACTATAAGGCAACATATTTAAGAACGTTAATATGAATTTCCCTTGTTGGTAAATGTGAGCTCAGCCATCGCTCAAGCTAGAGTTAAGCGTCTCATAAACCTAGGTCTAGTTGATTCTTCCTGCACCCCCATTGAACGAATAGCACAACTGCGATCAAGGACCAAGGAAATTGATGAACGGACTTTCCGAGAATTAGAGGCATTCTTCTCTGCGCTTGGTGATACTACTCGACTCAAGATTCTGAAACTAATCGCTAATGAAGAGCTGTGTTCATGTGAAGTCATGGCTGCTCTTGAGTTAACGCAGCCAACCACTTCGCACCATCTCGGAATTCTGGAAAGGGCCGGTCTCCTAAGTTCAAGACGGAATGGAAAATGGGTGTTCTACCAAATAGCCAGTCCCAAAATCCAGACGTTAATCAGCAAGAGTGTCAGCTTGATTGAGGAAACTGGTTGACGAAGCGAATAATCCAGGCTCCGATTTCACATTAACGACTTGCTTATTGCCCTACCCAAAAGCGAGCGATAGTATTAGTAACCTCATGTCCCATCAGTGGGGCGAAATTCCATGTCATCTCTACCAGATCGTCGTTTCATGGAGGAAATTACCTCCCTGTTGCAAAAGGCCGTAGCCGTTTCTACAACTGACGGAAAGAATTACACGGGAATACTTTCGGGTGTGGATTCCCACACGCTGAACATCTGCTTAACGGACGCGAAAGATGAATCGGGCAAGCTTCTTCACAAACTCTTCTTAAACGGTGCCAAGGTCGCGCAGATTTTCAGCTCTGAGAAACCCTTCAACCTCCAAGCCTTGGCAGATAGGCTGGACCGAGTCTTCCCAAGAATGGTCAAAGTGAGCGAGGGTGCCGGCGTGATCGTCGTAATGGATAGGATCAGGGTCTCTGAGAAGGGAATATTGGAAGGCGCTGGGCCGGCTGCTGAAAGAGTTCAGAAGGTTTACGATGAATTCATTCGCGAACAGACACAAGCTTAAGCAAAGGTCAAAGGACTCCACGAAGCGAAACGGGCGAAGCTTGGCGCTGAATTGTCATTTGAGATCCGCAGCAAAGACCTTCTAGGCAGAATCGGCCAGCTTCGCACTAAACACGGGACCGTAGAGACTCCCCTACTGTTACCGGTTGTGAACCCACACCATCAACTAATCCCCGCACAGCAACTGCGGAACACCTTCGGATTCGACGCGCTCATCACGAACTCCTATCTCATCTGGCGACGATCGCGCGAAGAAGGGAAGGTGCCAAAAGTTCACGATTTGCTCAATTTCGATGGAGTTGTCGAAACAGATTCGGGCGCGTACCAAATCCTCCAATATGGAGACGTGGAAGTCCAACCGAATGAAATCGTCAAGTTTCAAGAGACACTCGACAGCGACATCGCCGTGATCCTTGATGTACCGACTGGACAGGAATTATCGAAGGAACGAGCGAAGAGGACCGTGGATGAAACCATACGCAGGGCCGATGAGGCTCTTCGTGTTGTGAGTCGAAAGGACATCCTCTGGGTCGGACCGGTCCAAGGCGGAATCTACCCAGATCTGGTGTCGTACTCGGCACGTGAAATGGCGAAAAGAGATTTCTCAATACACGCCCTCGGAAGTCCGACTCCTGTCATGGAGCAATACGAATTCGATACACTCGTCGACATGGTGATGGCTGCCAAGCTCAACCTCCCACCGGACAGACCACTTCACCTCTTCGGGGGCGGCCATCCGATGATGTTCGCGCTGGCAGTGGCGTTGGGATGTGACATTTTCGATTCCGCATCATACGCTCTCTTCGCACGCAACGGGCGATTCATGACGGTCCAAGGCACGGCAAAGCTGGAAGACCTAGAATACTTCCCATGCGACTGTCCCACCTGCCACGGGACGACCCCCGAGAAAGTCAGGAACATGATTCCGGTCGACCGTGAAAGATTCCTCGCCTCTCACAACCTCCACGCCTGCTTCAGCGAGTTCCAGACAATCAAACAAGCCATTGTAGATGGGAGACTCTGGGAACTTGTGGAGGCAAGGTCTCTAGCACATCCTGCGCTTCAACGAGCATTTCGCCGCATGCTCCACTATGCGCCCAACTTTGAGAAGGACACGCCCATCAGAAAGAAAAAGGGGCCCTTCATCACGACGCCGGCTTCT
>MEMY01000008.1:55-473 GCA_001768965.1 archaeon RBG_16_50_20
CTCGCACCAGCCAAACCAAGCCTCCTAACGGCTCGAGGGGAGATCGTACACAAGGGCAAACGCATCGGCGTAGGCGACGCCAAAGTCACAGATCAAAACGGAAGACTAGTCTCCAAGGGAACTGCCACATACATGATCCTTGAGAATAGAAGACACAACTCCTGACGATCCCGTTCCTTTGTAGCTCTTGGGCACGGTGGTGCGCTCACACACACGAAAATCATGGTTAAAATTTCGACGCCCGCGTCATAGGTATCACACACACCAAAACGAGGGTTAGAGCCTGGCTAATTCATAATCATGGGTATCCCAGTCAAGCAGCCAACACACCTACTTTATCATCTTTCTATGGAGTTCGCCGATATTCCCGCGGTGGCTGAAGAAGAGTTCTTCGAATTTGATTTTGGAACGTTCAGCT
>MEMY01000008.1:502-6894 GCA_001768965.1 archaeon RBG_16_50_20
GCCGTCGGACATCCATTGGGAGTATAATTGTAAACTTTTTCCTCCACCAAGATACATGACGCATTTGAATTCGGGCAAGTAGCTGGGTACCTCGCCCTTCCTGTTGATGCGCCAAGCGATGTGGGCCGCCGCGACGCCTGCTTGCATGAGCGCGAGGTGCCCCTGCTTGGGGCCAGGGATCGCGGCTGCGTCTCCGACGGCGTAGATGTTGGAGTTCTCAGATTTTTGGGCACGCATAGTGTTTTGTTCGACGGGAACGAAGCCTAGGTCGTCTGTTAAGCCAGAGTCATGCACTCCTTTAACGCCGCGGTAAGGTGGTATTAGTAAGCAGAGATTGTAGGGTTTCTTCGAGCCGTCCTCAAAGTAAAGGCAATCAGCGTCAAGCCTTGTAAGCTCAACCCCAAGAAGAGCATTGATCTCTCGTTTCTGTAGGAGTTTTTCCAGGTAGATCCAAGTTGTTGGTCCGCCTGGTGGCAGAAGATTTTCCTTGTCCGTGATGAAGCTAAGTCGGGCTCTATCGCGGGAGCCCAGCTTACGTAAGCGGTAATCCAGGCCCATGAGCATTTCCAGAGGAGGCCCATCGCAGGGCGTGTAGCCCGCCCCTACGCCCGAGTAGAAATCCCCCTCGCGAAAATCCAGGATGGCTTTCTTTGTCTCCAAAATCCTGGATGGGTCACATATGGACTTAGCATATTCGCGGCTGCCGGGAATAAGTTCGTAGGCATGGCGGGCGCCCGTGGCGATGACCAGAAAGTCAAATTTGCGCTTGCCTTCATCTGTGATGATCTGGTTACCAGTTTGATCGATCTTTACAAGTCGGTCATGGATGAACTCGATGCCCGTGCCTTTAAAATTCCTAGCTAAATCTAACGCTAGTTCTTCCAATGGGACATCCTCAAAGACCACCCGCGGGAAGGAAGCTCGAATAATTGTTTCAGGTTTGTCGGAAATCAGGGTTATCCTGTGACGGCGAGGAAGTTTGTTACGCAAATCCCATGCGGACTTAATGCCTCCAAATGAGCCACCAACGATAACAATGTCGAAAAATGATTTCATGATATCTACCATCTTCGTTTCGGGAAATAGAAATAAGAGGCTTGTTGTCGGTGCGGACTGTCTATTGTTTTCTTAGCCCACTCTTGGAGTTCTCTGAAGAGCCTGTTGAAGTCTGTGTGGGGGTCTAATGGTGCACACACACAAGAAAAACGACGGTTCAATTTCCATTGCCCGCACCATGCTACCGGGGATATAGCATAAGGGCTGTTTTTGGGTGGCCATGTGGATGTGGTTTGGGGGACGTGGATGTCCACGTGTAAGCGTTAAGGAACATGAGTCGATGATTACAATTTTCCCTTGAATGCCATGTCAAGGATAGAAGGGAGCAGTGCGTCTCCGATTCGGGACTACGGGTAGGTTATGAGCTCTTTCTCTTCAAGCGTTTCTTGAAGTTTTGCGACGGCTCTGTGAACCTCCGCCTCTTTCTTGGCGCCCGTACAAACGAGCTTTCCGGTTGAGAAGATTAGTATGACTACTTTGGGGTCGTCCATTCTGTAGATAAGGCCAGGGAACTGTTCGGGTTCATACATGGTGCGTTTCAGTGAGTAGGTTAACTTTTCCAAATCAATATGGCCGCCTAAACCTGCCGACGCTACTGTATTTTGAATCTGAATCTCAGGCTTACCCAAAATGACGATCCCGTTACGGCTGAGCTCGTCCACAACCTTCATGACGGCCTTGCGAGCCTGCCGCTCCGACTTCGCCCCAGTACAGACCATTTTACCCGAGCTGAAGATCAAGGTGGTGGCCTTCGGTTTCTTCAATCGATATACTAAGCCCGGAAATTGCTCAGGCCTATATTCTACGCCAGGGAATACGCGTACGATAGAGTTCAAATCAATATTCTGATGGATAGTTGCTGTCGCGACCACGTTCTCTATGTTGATGTACGCTTTGTGTTCGGCCAGAGGGCGCACCTGAGTGATACTTAAGGTGCCCTTTGTGAAGGAAGCCTATATGAATACGATTTGCGGAGCACGCAAGAAGTTCCTGAACCCTTGATTGAGAATAGAATTGTTCCGTGTTGTAGTTTTCGTCGACGCCGATTAGGATTAGGCGTTCGTCGCCTGACACGTTCTTGAGCAGTCTTTTCGCGAAAGGGGCCTGAATCCAAGCGTACAAATTCGATGCGGCTTTCTCTTAGAGAATCGATGGTGTCTGCAGAGTTCTTTATGGTCTCGAGCAGTAATTCATAACAGACATTTCTCTTGGTGGTACGGAAGCATCTGTTCATTTTGCCCCAATCGAACGGGTATTTGCTAAACAGCTCTCGTTCAACAATGTCAATTGTTATACGATCGGGGTTGTCCCATGTTCTCCTATCGTTGACCACGTCAACATAATTCTGCGCCACGTAGGAGGAATCCTTTTCTTTGTGGTAGTTCTTGCAGGCTTCCAGGAAATCAGAGATTAAACTTGGGAAGGCATTGAACCCACCATATTCGTGGGTTCAAATCCCACCGGCCCCACCAACAGTCCCCATGACAACGGCTGATGATTCAGCCACGTTACAGATATGCGGTTTCGCGTCGAGCGATTTTGAAAACCAGAATTTCGTCCTTGGCGATTATTGCGTATAGGATTCTGTAATCTCCAACTCTGAGTCTGTAGGCATTCGCTGCTCCTCTAAGTTTCCTGCAACCCGCAGGATAAGGCGTCCGCGAGAGTTCAGACATCTTCTCTTCGAGTCGCTGTCTGGTTTCAGATGGTGTCTCTTCAAGCGCTTTCGCCGCCTTGCGTGATAAGAAGACCTTCAACGCTTACGGGCCCTAGATCCGGATGACCTAAAAGCAACAGTCTTGCCTTCTTTGTGCTCCCTCATTGCTTCTTCAAGTGCTCTTTTGTCGTCGGCTGTCATTTCTTCACCGAGCGCATCTTCGATTGCTTCAAGCCTTTCCCTAATCAGATGCAATTCCTTTTCCAAAATTAACCTCGACATGGCAACTCAAGATTTCCTTCCTCTCTTTAATGGGTTGTGTCCATGTTTATCAAAGTACGTAAGAATCGAATTCACCTTGTGGTCATTAGACACCTATAGGCAGCTCTTATGGTGCCGCGAGAGTTCATCTGAACCCGCCATGTCGTGGGTTCGTATCCCCCCGGCCCCACCACTTTGCGGTGTCTATTCGCCCAACCTGTTCAGTACTCGCATCGCTGTCAAGGTGATGATTTTGCTGTGTTCTCCTGGTCTTTCAAGCGCGAACGGGGCGGGTGGTCGCTTTCTGTACCATGCTGCGTAGGCGCCTTCCAGGTCAGGATGGACTGCGTCGAGATTCCACCTGCCATCGGGTCTTCTCTTTTCCTTTAGCAGCGAGAGCGCGTAGCTCAGCCTTCGGTCGTCACCATATCCCAAGGCCGTCATGAAGTCAAGGCCCACGAGCAGATCGTAGTAGTAGTGAATTGGGTAGTGGAACCGGTACCAAGGGCCGTAGCGCGCTCCTTGTTTGTGCATCTCCCTTTCCAGGTAGAATTCAGCACCTCTTTCGACAGCACGCTTCATGCTCCTATTCCGCTTCTGCCTAGGATAGTCAGCAAACGCGCTCATGCCTTCCCATGCATCCAACACTCCATTCTTTCCCCAGCAGTGCCAGCCACCATTATCTTTCTGATTCTTCACAAGCCAGTCGAAGGCGCTCCTCACTTTCGGGTGATCAACATAACCGAATCGCATGAGTGCACGCGCCGTATTGCCTACCAGGCACAATTCACTTCTACGCGCATTATCGACCGAGAACCCTCCATCCTTCTTGGCAAATCGCTCAATCCACAACTCACAAGCCTTGCTGATTCGAGGCTCCGCTCTCGTCAACCCTAGGTCGGACAAAACTAGAAGCATCCAGTTCGTGGAGATGTACTTCGGCCTGTACAGGCTCTCTCCAGTCCACCATCCACTGGGCAGCTGTTTGGCGAGAATGTCTGATGCCCATCCTCTCTTGGGTATCATCTGCTTCGCCAACTGGGCTTCTGGGTCGTTCTCACGTTTTCCGAGCAGCTGTCTCAGGGCGAGATATCTGATGGAAGGTTGGTTCTTCTCTAGCAGCCAGTCCAGCGGAGTCTTGGGTTTCACTGATCTGCCAGCCCCTGCTCCTTCACTCATCCTCATCCTTGGCTAAGGCCGTGACGCTTCGAAGTCAGCTAGTTTTCCGAACGATTTCGGCTCACCATTAGCTTGGTGCTCGGGATTGATTTTCGTGTTGGTTTCAATCGAACTGAACTCAGAAGGGTCTATGCTGCATGTATGATGAGTTTGCGGCGGCCGTGCTCAACTCTGCGCAGCCGAATCAGTTCTTTGTCGAATGTCTTGAACTCGGCAATAGAAGGGTTAAGAAAACTGGCCAAAATCAGCGCGTCCCTTCCACCCAGCGCGTATCGCTCTGTGAATCTCAATCCTATCTTGGTTGTGTCTTTAGTCTGATTCACAAATAGAATGCTGGTGTCCTCGAGCATCTCCATCAGAGCTTCTGAAGCATCATCTGATGCCCATTTCATCTTGAAAACCAGTGTATGATAGGTTTCATGGACGACTGTCGGATTCAATGCGACTCTACGAGAGGATAAGGAGGCTACTTTGTTGTGCTGAGGGTGCTCCCTGTCCAGGTACGCGACGAGGACGTTCGAGTCTATCGCCAGATGTTTTTTATCTCTTCTGGCGTAGGCCATTCTGGTTTACCAGTCCTCTTTGGGACCAATCCGCAAAGCTCCTTCCAAGATCTCTTACTTCTGCGAATCGGCTTGATCACTATACCATCTTCCTGGGTCTCCACTTTGACAACGGTTCCCTCCTCAAGCCCAGTACCTTCCCTGATATCCTCGGGAATGAGCACTCTCCCACGCTGATCGACCACAGTCTGAGGCATGCACGTTCCCACCAAATAAGTGGGAAACGGCATAAAGGTTTACGTCTCGTGAGCAACTTGATTCCCGACGACATTCGTGGGTTCAAATCCCACCGGGCCCATTTGGAATACATAAGAAAAGTTGCTTCTTGAAACGGCTGAAAGCGGGGTCCCGTGTTCGTGGGGTCAAACACAGTAACTCCCGTGAGTCCGAACCCCACTCCCCGCACCACGGAACCGACACACGACTGGCTGTTTTGAGCAGCATCCCTTTTCTGGGTAGAATTCTCTTAAGGCATGCCTCGTTTTCAAGCTTGCACATCGTGATTAGTTTTGGTTGGTTTTACACCGATATAGAGCCCCCTCCCAATCAGGCCTTTGCGGTCGTATGCAACCTTCAAACCTGCGCTGCGAAATGCGGCTAGGTACTCGTTGTGCGTGAACAACCCGAATTCGTCCAGCTCCGTGAAATGTTTGACTCCTTCTGGTGTGCCGAGGAGGTAGTGGAATTCGAATGTAGAGAGCCTACCTTTGACAACCACAATATTCATTCTGACGAGCTTAAGTTTCGGCTGATTTACGAACACGGCCCCGATATGACCCGGAATAATACTTTCGGGAATCAACCATGGCTCAACAATGAGTACCCCACCAGCGTTCAAGTGACATGCCATGTTCTTGATCGCCCGATTTAACTCCCGAATGGTTTTCATGTACCCAATTGCGCTGAAGAGGCAGGTGATTGCGTCGAATTGTTTGTGCAGATTGAAGGTCAACATGTTCCCGCGATGGAGCACTGTCCTGGGGTTTCGCTTTCGAGCAATGGCAAGTAGTTTCGGCTGTATGTCTAGGCCCTCACATGAATAGTATTTCCACATGGATTGGATGTGGCGCCCCGTTCCACAGGCAACGTCCAGCAATGCTTTCCCTTTGGATTTCTTGTAGCTACGAACAAGCTGATGAATTCGCTTTGCTTCTTTCCGGTAGTCTTTCTCTGAGGCATCGTAGATCATGTCGTAGTAGTCAGCGGATTTATCGAAAGGACTTGAGTGCTCGTCCATTAGCCAACCAACCACGACTTATGTGAACCGTGGTAGAAAGCGTTTTTGAACCCGTTCTTTGTACTTGAGGGAGTTTTTCCTAAACTGCCTTTGTGGCTCCCTCTCTTCAAGCGGCGCAATCAGGAAAATCCTATGATTGTGAAAGTGGCTTGAACAGTGCGACCACGATAAAGACCGCTCGGACCTCTTCGCCCGATTGACCTGGAAACGTTTAGTGCGCAATAAGTAGTAAGTGAGGAAGTGAGCCGATTGTCTGACGAGAATCGTTCTCAGGATAAGCGCTCATCAAGAAACAACTATCCTGCGTTGAGACAGGTACGCACGCCAGTTCCGGTGAGTGCGAATCCCCCCCGGGAGAGTCCACAATGTCCAGCCGTTGTTCGGGAAAAGGTCTCTGGCGTGAAGAGAACTGATAGCAGGCGATGCCACGTGGAACACG
>MEMY01000009.1:0-3967 GCA_001768965.1 archaeon RBG_16_50_20
TGCCTACAGCTCATGTAGATTGCAGCAGCGGTAACGTTGTGAATTGACCTTCCTCGAATCAAACGCTTCTTGATTGCACGACGATAAATCACCGAGGCCGTCTCAAGAATATTCTTTGGAAGATTGAGGGCGGAAGAAAGCTTGCTCAGTTCCGCCAATGCGACCGCGAGATTCCTCTCAGTCGCATCGGAAACACGAACGCGGCTCTGCCACTTGCGCAACTTGTAGAGGTCGAGCCTCTGAGTCGCAGTAGCTCGCTTACCCAAGACACGCCTATCTCGCCAGTCAATAACCGTTGACAAACCCTTGTCGTGAATCGTGTAAGTTAGTGGAGCTCCAACGCGGGAGCGTTTAGCCTTCTGATCATCGTCGAAGGCTCTCCATTCAGGCCGAGTATCAGCTATTTTCTCGGCTATCACGAAACCGCACGCCATACAAACAATTTCGGCAGCCTCAAAGTCGCGCATGAGTTTCTCGCCGCCGCACTCAGGACACACTCGCACTTTACGATGGGCCTGTAGTGCCTCGCCTAGTTCACCATCTACTTCCTCAGACACTATCTCATCTACCTAACTTGATCTAATCTAGAGCGTACGCGATTCGACCCACGAACTTCGCGGGTGAAGGAGTTGCTGGTCTGATCGCCAGATAAGGCGCTGAAACCGGTCCGAACAGATCTTGGACTTTTCCAATCTCCTTCAGTTTACTGTCACAAGTTCTTGTTCCAATTTTCACAAAACCAGTTTCGTCGCACTTTACTATGAGGCTACGGCTTTTCGAAAAATGAAGAATTTTGCCGAGCCTCCTCAAACTGGATTCGTCACTCCCGCCGTGGTTCATCCGAAAGTCGACATCGTATTTAAACTTAGATTCCCGCGAAATACTCTTCAAAATGCAATACAATTCTTTCAACAAACTTTGACATAACGAATGGCATGTTTTCTTTAGCGAGCATCAGAAAATTACACAGCAAAATCGCAGTTTGAGGATCTCCAGAATGCTGGGCAGCACGCTAGCTCAGAGATCCGCAGGTTAATGCAAGAACTTGAAAGGAATTGGATGGACTAACACTGTCGGTGTTTGTTGCAAGAACCCAGGAACCTAAGACGAGCCGTATGCTATATTGACATCAGCGACGGTTCTATAGGCCACATTCTTCGCGCTTTTCCTCTCCGACTGGAGAAGCTCCATTTTCATGAGCCGCCTCACCCGCTTTGAGAGAGCCTGCTGGCTCGGAATTTTGAACTTGGCGTAGTCCCTTATGCGGAACGGCGCCTCAACCATCTTGCGCAAAATGGTTTGGTCTCCTATGGTGAGAGGTAAAGTCGCAAGTCTCCTTTCGGCGAGTTCCTTCAAGATCCTCGTCGCTAGCTCAGTTGGTACAGTTTCAGCACTGGGGAAACGGCTTGTCACTTCATACACGATATCTGTCAACCGTTTAAAGATAAAACGTATCTCTCCCCCTGAAACCTGGTAAAGGAGGTCTACGAACTTCCTTTCCACAGGGAATTCTGCCTTCGACGAGAGCGCGGATTTTTTCACTCGGACCCCTATAGCCTCATGGACCTTTGATAACGGTAGCGGACTGAGAACTATGGGCTGTCCAGTTACTATCTCGCTAACTCGCCTAGCTTGAGTTTCTAAAGTGGAGAACATGCCAATCTTACCGATTAGTACCCACAGCATGTTCGGCCGAAGTAGAACAAGGTCTCTGGACCTGTTCAATAGTTCGACCAGCTCCTGATCGGCTAGTCTATCAAAATTGTTTACGACAGTTATCCCTGATTTGTAGGAATATTTCTGGCGTGCAGCGGTCATCCACGCATCCAATTGCTGTGTCATCGTTGCGAGAACAGGTGCGTGGGGAGCAGTGACTGTTTGCTGCCTTTGTAGTCCTCCACCGAATCCGAGAACGGTGAGCTGCCCTCCCCAGCCCCCTTGCATGGTACTCGCAACTAGCTGCTTTCCTTGTTTTAGAGAATTGTCCTTCATGCATGCATTTGATCCGTGAGCTTTCTCAATGGAATAGACCAGGTTGGACAGCGATGACAGGATCAAATTGGAGGGGTCTGTTGTCTCGCCCACCTCAATCGTCTGGTGTGAAGGCAAAAAGCCCTTTTCGGCTAGGTCGTGTTGAGCAGCGTTGACAAAACTTGTCTTTCCAACTCCAATGTTGCCTTCCACGACGATGGCTCCCTCTAAGTTAGAGGATAGTACCATGAATTGACGCAACTCGGCGTCCCTTCCGACTAGTAGTTGCCTGTCAAGATCTGAGATTCCTAATGGTCGAGGGTCTAACGGGTTACCGGTGAACCCGAAGTGTTTCCAAACGTCTTCGCCCGAGTGTACCATTATTCTAACCCCTACCTCACAGTTCTACTATGATAAACCTAGACGTGGATATAAACCGTTAGAAGGATATAAACCGAAAGTTGTTAGATGAGGGATATAAAACGTAAAGACGAGCACCACAAGCAGGCAAGGGACCCCCTTACACAAACATTAGCAGCATCAACGCCAAAACCCTATGATTCCCATCTTCAATGTAGCCCTGAGCATGATAGGTCTGCAAATTCCTTAGACCCCGACCTTCCACCACGTCGGGTCGTCTCTGTTCGCTTCCCGGCTCAATGACCATAACCGGATGGGTTCAAGGATGTTTGCGACCATTAGCAGCGAGCGAATGTGCCGGACGCTAATCGAACCGGACCCGCTTTCCACATGCCCCCTCACAAAATCGGCAACTTCGACAAGGCCCTTAACAATCTCCTCAGGCGGCAAATCGCAGACATACGGAAGGACCGTCCCTAGACCAGAAACCGGATACTCTTCAAGAGTCCAGCGCTTCGTCGCCAGCTTGTCAGCTTGTCAGCAGATATGCGTCTAAAGCCCCGGTTTTCAAGATTTCGGGCACCTAATAGCTTGACTCATTATGTGCTTAAAGGTTCAAACCCCAGACGAATTCTCAGACAGCCTGATTGCGAGTAAGCATGACTCCATTCAGCCCTGAACGTTTTTTACTCGGCGCAAACCACGATAGAATTCTAACGGTAGCTCGGGTCAGATGATTAAAGGCGTAGTGCTCACGAATTTCATGTCGTATGAGAATTCCTTCGTTCCCCTAGAACCCGGGCTGAACTTGATCTGCGGACCAAATGGTGCAGGCAAGTCCTCAATTCTACTGGGCGTTTCAGTTGTGCTTGGACAAGCGTATACGGAGAGGTCGAAGCGTCTGAGCGATCTCATCAAATGGGGCACGGACGAAGCTCGAATCACGTTGATCCTCGACAACTCAGGAAAGAAACGCCCCTTCCCACATTTCCACTCAGACGTGGTCACAGTTACTCGCGTACTGAAACAGAATGGCACTTACTACTACCTACTCCAAAACAAGCCTGCAGCCAAGACAAAGGTCACCGACGTTTTCATGAGCATGGGACTGAACCCGGACAACATTCTCGTAATTATGCATCAGTTCATGGTCGGACGTTTCGCGGCTGTAAGTGCACAGGACAAATTGAAGATGCTCGAAGAGGCTGTTGGGTTCCAGTCTTACAGAGAAGAGGTCGTTGACGCAAGGATGCGTCTGGACAGCGTAATGAGCGAGGAACATTCTCTCGCGCAGGTGCTAGAGTCAACGAAGGAAACCCATGACTACTGGAAGCGTGAGTACGAGCGATTCCTACAGAAAAGGCAGCTCGAAACTAAGCTAGAAGGTTTCAGGCGGGAACTCCTCTGGACCCGCATTCAAAAACGACGAGAAGCGCTGACACGCATTGAATCCCGGATCGAATCAAAATCGAGAACACTTCAATCCATTGAAACAAAGATACAGGAACTGGCTGAATCCAAGAAGAAACGTCAAGCCAAGTTCGACGAGATAAACCTCGGGAGAATTGAACTCGAAGACAAACGTGTGGAGCTCGTTAAAGAGAGTACAACCCAAGAGCTGAACTTGGAATGGACT
>MEMY01000009.1:4060-4590 GCA_001768965.1 archaeon RBG_16_50_20
TCCTGGGCTGAGACGGCCGAGGAATCCCAGAAAAGGCTCGGTAGGGCCAAGGAAAAAATGGGACTCCTAGGAGAGAAAATCGCGGACGCGAGTGGACGCCTGGAAGATGCACTATCTAGGTTGATTGACACCAACGTGGAGTATGAGGTGTCAGGGTTCAAGAGAAAGCTACTATCAGAAGAAATCGCAGACCTGCAGGCGCAGGTTCGCCTGGCAAAGGAAGAACTTGACCCGATGGTCGCTTCCGCTGAGACGGCGGGACCATCAATCGAGTCTCCGAGGAAAATCTTCGATGTGATGCTCGACATCGGAGCAGTAGAAGAGCAGCTGAAACCTTTGGCCTCGATTTCCGAAGATGTCGAGCGTATGTACTCCTCATACGCCAAGGTATACGAAGAGCTGCGTCAGAAAGCCGACCAGGTCGCCCAGAGCCGACAAGAGGTCCTGACGGAACTCGACAAACGCCTCTCAAGATGGCGAGAGGTTCTCGCAACATTCCTAGAGGAACTGACGGCCCGTTACAACCAGAC
>MEMY01000009.1:4628-7631 GCA_001768965.1 archaeon RBG_16_50_20
TCTCATCTCGAGACATTGAGAAATGCGGGCTTGAGATCCTCGTGGGTTTCAAGGGAAACAAGCCTACTCCTCTCGACGCGTTCACTCAAAGCGGGGGCGAGAGGAGCATAGCCATGATGGCATTTCTCCTTGCCCTGCAGCAGCACATCACTTCACCCTTCCGAGCCATAGATGAGTTCGATGTGCACATGGATCCGAAGAACCGCGAACTCGTCACGAACCTGATCATGTCAAGCTCAAAGAGCCTGGCCGAAGGTCAATATGTCGCGATTACTCCAGGCGAAATTAACGTGACCGACAACAGCCACGTGATAGTCGTCCAGAACATTGAAGGAACGTCCGTGGTCAGCGAGCTGAAATGAAATTGACAGAGAAGCCCAAGAGCCAACGCACAACTTTGGCGGCAGGTAGAAAGGAATTACAGGAAATCGTAGAGACCTGTGAAGCCATTTCTGAGCGCAAATTCAATCCATTCTTCATGGATGTGAAATTCGGAGTTGAAACGCTCCGCCAATACTTCCCTCACTGGGAGACTTTCAAGGATCATTGCCTTGACGCGCATACCATCAACAGACTTTCTGAGGTCGTGCGACTTCAGAATACTCAACTCAAGTTTCAATCGAGTGCGCTATACGCCGACCCCGATTTCGTGAAGAGGAAAGTTGAGAGGATGAGTGAGAAAAGGCTCGCCGAAGTCTTCCTTCAGAGCTGGCACCCAATAACGGAACTCGAGCAACTAACAAACAGCACCGTTTCCGACGCCCTCGACTACTGGAACCTTCTCACGCCAATCGCAGACCGGTGGAAGAAAAGGGAATCCTCACGAGGAAAAGATCCAGGGACAGCTGATTCCGAGACTCTGACCGGACTGGGAATCCATGGAAAGGAGTTCGGTAAACAGTTGACCGAGCTATGGAACGAACTCCGCCAACTCTACGGGGATAGAAAGGTGCCTATCGATTATTGGAGTTTCGTAAAGGGAGCCACGTACAACGAGACTGTGCAAAGGGCGTACTACGTCAGCTTCCTAGTTACGTATGGATACGCGAAGCTCCAGCCTGAAGGAGAGCAATTGACCCTCACACCCACCGATCAACCTTCAGAGAAAGCTGTGTCGGGAGCTGTGAGTTTTCCGATACCTATACCCAGGGAGAGTTGACCTAATGGAAACCGCTGAAACCAAGAGCTTCTATTCTGACAAGTTGAAACGCGCCATGCACCTGTTGCTTTTCCGTCGTGGAAAAATGCCAGGGGCCAGAGAATGGGAACTCAAGGAAAAAGTTGGGAAGAACTACCAGCAGGTGTTGGATCAACTGAATCAACTCCTCTCCGAATTGGACCTCGAAATCAAGAAGGTCAACGAGCCCCGATCCGAGGAAATGGGATCTGATGCAGGTCATGCAAGCTTGGAGGAAGCGCGTTACTTAGTGGCGTTGAAAGGTACATTGGGCCTGAAAGAGGCTAAGATGATTGGATGGCGCATAGACAACTTGGCCGGACTGAGCGCTTCAATCTCCTATCTGGTGTCCAAACAAGGCAAGGCGCCGCGCGAGGAAATTGAGAAACTGTTGGCCCACAAGTTTGGGCGATGGAAGGCGGTGACTCTGGCTG
The DNA here is from genome assembly GCA_001768965.1 of archaeon RBG_16_50_20. Taxonomy (GTDB): domain Archaea; phylum Thermoproteota; class Bathyarchaeia; order 40CM-2-53-6; family 40CM-2-53-6; genus FEN-987. Next base: position 6,240 of record MEMY01000009.1, read on the forward strand.
ACATATTCCTCCGCACCGGATATCTTGAGGAGGATGATGCAGGAGTCATGTCCCTGGGTTGGCGTACAAGGTCAGAGATTGACCTGCGAGCGTTGATGACGAAAATGGCTGAAGCTAAAGTCTAGCTGGCCTCCGCCTCAGATTTGGCCATTTGCTGCAGGAAATCATTCGGATATTTCCTTTTGGAAACGAAATCCTTGGCGTTACCCTTTTTCACGGCCTTCGAGAATTCCAAGAGCTGCTCGCGCTGGGCGTAGTGGTCATGCACCTTGCTCCTGCCCAGAACGGTCAAGACTTTTCCTAGGAAGAACGTTGGCAGCTTCTGCTTATTGCACATGGGACAAGTGCAATGCAGCCTAACCCCGTATTGCTTGTCCCACTCCTTCCGTTTGAACACGCCCCAATTGGCCGAATCGAACATGTTGATCTTGTCCTTTGTGAGTGGGACTGGCGGGGGCGGGACGACCCATCGGTTGAAGCTGTCCACACCATATAGTGGTAGCATCATACCTTCAGAGCAACGAAGGTAATTTCGCCCAAAGCGTATTTTCGGCGGCACTTGAAACGCGTGAATCCATAGCTCAGGGTCCTTCTTCTTCGCCTCTTCGAGAGATCGCAGCGCTTGATAGTAGAAGCCCCCTCTCATGTCGAATCCAATCAGCTTGGATCCGCGTTTCAAGACCGCATTAAGTGTCTTCTCGAAATCATCTCTCGTCCCCGCCGGTGTTAAGATTGGCATGAGTGGTTTGTCAAGGCCTCTATTGTCAAGCCATCTCTCAGCAAACCTGTACAAGGCGATGAAGTCGGTTGGGGAGACTCCGGGGCTCTGCTGCACGGTTATAACGTCCATGTCCGCGAAATATTGGACATCAAGGATCGTGCGAAGGTCACTCGACTCGGAGACAGCGGCCTCTCCTTTCCAAACTAGGAACAAAAGACTGAGGGCGTCCTCATGAGCCCCCGTTTCACGTGCAACACGTCTCGCGAACTCTTTGAGAAATTCCTCTTCTTTCAGGATCCGCTTGAGCGTTTCAGGGTAGATCAACTTGCCCGCTATAATAAATTCTGTTGGGAATTCCTGCTTCAGTCCTACTAATCTTGTGGCGTTGAGTTCAGTGGTGGTCGCGAACTTATTGGGCAGAGGAACCTTCGCGGCAGAATAGGTAAGCAGGCCCGTGGTCGCACCCGTGTCCTCGTCTGTCTCAATATTCTTCTTTGTCAGATCAGGCATTTAGGGAACTCCGGAGAGAATGCCTCCAAGCCTATCCTCTTGCTCCAAGATTAAAGTGAAGGGCTGCCTTATGGAACCTCTTAATCCTTGACCGTAATCTCGACGACGAGTTTCTCCGGGTGGGAGGAGATGCTCATTGATTCTATCGCGTAGTCGCCCTG
>MEMY01000010.1:0-255 GCA_001768965.1 archaeon RBG_16_50_20
CTGTGTATGAAGCCTGAGCGGATCGTCGTCCTACGCCTTCTCGGGATTGATTTGAGGACTGCTCCTGGCTTTCGGGAAACGCCTCGTTTAATCTGCGGCAAACCCGCCTCGAAAAACTGTAGGCTCCCTCCAGTTTCTTGGATGTAGGTGGGGGGGGTGTATGTAGTTTCTTACACACAGCATGTTACTCTGCGGCAAGCGCACCGCGAGACTAGTGCCCACCTTCCTTATGAACCCAAAGAGAGGGCGTTGTAT
>MEMY01000010.1:333-4907 GCA_001768965.1 archaeon RBG_16_50_20
AGGTACTGACTTTTGCAGCTTGATCTAGGGATAAACGTGCCTCACAGGATGTCTGGTGGTGCGCACACACACCCCCCTACCCGTTGAGTGTTACATTTGATGGTCGTGTGTATTACAAAGTGGTTTGTTCTGCGCCCTTTTTCAACCTCAGGGGCGTTGGTTGTCTAGCTGGTGCAACACTTTTGTTAGTTTTGTGTGTGTGGCCCTAGTGGTACGAGCTCGTCGTGATCTGAACCGTCATTTTGTATGTGTGCGCACCACTAGAACGACTTGAAGCTACTCCATCAGCTCCCTTCTTGCAAACAAATCGTTTTAGTGCAAGGAAGAGCATCAAGCCTGCGCGTGGTTCTGCAATGCCGTTAGCGTTCGTCTTGGTAAACGCGGAAGTAGGCTCGGAAGACGAGGTGGTTGAAGAAGTGCGCAAGATTGCGAACGTCAAGGAATCCTATGCGGTGTATGGGGTGTATGACATCGTGGTTAAGGTCGAAGCCGAATCCATGGACAAGCTGAAAGAGATCATTACCTGGAAGATAAGAAGACTCGACAAAGTTCGCTCGACCTTGACAATGCTCGTAATAGAAGGATCCTAGTGAAAACTGCAGCTTGACGGAACTTGGCGGACCGACGCCAAGCGACTACGCAAAATCGTGATCTGCTCTGACGACCTATACGATTACACGCGTCCTTGGTTTGCGGCGTTCTCCTCTCAGGAAGCATAACGATCAAGCATAGTTCCGTCTGGTTCTGACTTCATTGCGACTGCCTCGGCCAAGTCCATCTACTCGTTTTCTGTCTTCTGGATTTCATTGTGTAGATAACGTGTGTGCGCGCATCATTAGACCCACCCACAATTACTCAGATAGTTTACTTTCCGTCAAACGGAAAGCAAAGCCCAAGCTTTATCTTAGCTCGACGTGGTACCAAACGCGCCAGTTTTTTGTGAGAGGCCCTAGTTTTGCCGATGGAAAACATCCTTCACCTGTTGAACTTCTTTCTTATGCTAATTACAGCGTCCGCCCCTTCATACTTGGCCATCAAGCTCCGAACGAGTCAATTTCCACGCTTGCTTCACCTTTCAATCGGTCTCGCAGTTTTTGCTTTCGCACATTCTCTCTACCACTTGGCTGACTATTTAGAGCTCTCAAATCTCGCTGACAGCTTTTTCCTCCCACTGTCGGTCATCTTCTTAGTTATTTGGGGGATCTACTATGCCAGGAGTGGCGCTTGAATGCTTATGTCAGACATAGTGACACTCGGGGGCTTGCTTGTCGCTTTCACTCTGTTCATAGGAATGGCTCTTCAGGAATTACACAAAGTCGGTCTTGCAGCGGTTCGAAGCATAAAGTTTCAGCTAGCCATTGCAACCTTCATTTGGTTAATCGGCGAGTCCCTGACAGTAATGCCCGGTGTCTTCTTCGGCTCCTATGAAGAATTCTTGGAGATTCACACGCTCTCAATGGCCACGTTTGCTGTCGTAATCCTGATCAGGATACCAAAGTTACTTGGGCGCTCAAAATAATGGGCCGGAAAGTCCAATGACCTTTGACGAAGACTCGTTCCAGATACTTCTCCAAGATGTTGTAGAGAACGCTCTCGTCAAAGTCCTGGGAAAAAAGGTTGCGAATGCACTCCAATTCTACGTGGACCTCAAGTCTGCCCTAAAGAATCCTGATAATTTCGTTGATGTTATTTCTCAGTTGATCGGGCGAAAACAGGCTATGGATCTAAGACATGCGATCTTGTTGGACCTCTACGCGAAACACGGTCAGTCATACTCTAGCGTGGAGAACGTAAGCTTCATTCAGGAAATTAAGGAGCTAAAATCAAGAATCAGATGATTTGAACCAGTGATATTTTGTGTGTGTGGGTCTAATGGTGCTCACATACCTCTAATCATTGCAGTTTCATGAATACTCTCGCCATGTCCGTCCGCATTTCGTACATCTGAAGAACTGGGTCGAGGCTTCATCGCCCCCGCGCGTTTGTACCATCCAATAGAATGCTTCTTCATGCCCGCATTTTTGGCAGCTAACTTTCATTATCGGAAGAGTCCGTAGGTTGTTCTCACCCTTACCGATTACCACGACGGATTCCTTTGCTGTTCCGAGTTTCTGTACGATCGGATCCGAACGTCTAGTTTCTTCTCCGCACTTAGGGCATGCTAGCACAACAATCTTTTCTTTCTTCGTTGGAATGAGCGCCAGACTACATTTCGGGCAGAACTGCATGCTAGATTGCGACCGAGTTGCGCCCTGCAGCCAGAGACGCATTTAACCATTCCTTGCTTCGTGAGACTTCGTCAAAGAACCATACACACCTCTGAGAAAACGTAGCAGCAATCCCATGTCGAACTAGGAAATGAGGCACGTTTGCTTTTCTTCTGATCTTCCCTCCTCAATTGTCACAAAGGATAAGCATGAATCAGTTTTTATGGTGGTCTTGCCTGTTGCGCAGGCAGTATACTGGAGATCTTACCTGCGTGGATGATAGGAGGGCCGCCAGGCTCGTGCCGATTATCGCGGCGAGTATTATCTTTCGTATAACTAGAAAATAGGGACGGTGGAAAACGAAATGGGTTATGAGAATAGACGTGAGGGGCCCCCGAGGCAAATGACGCAAGTCAAATGCTCTGACTGCGGTGCAGACACGCAAGTACCGTTTGTGCCAACGTCGGGTAAACCGGTCTACTGTAGAGAGTGCTACCAGAAGCACCGAAGATACTAGGCAAACATCCTAGGACCGGTAACGACGGGAATTCTCCATTTTTTGTCAAACGTTTTCGTTTGTGTAGGTCTAGTGGTGCGCACACACAAAATTGACTGAACGAACGACGGTTCAAATTGCACCGTCCGCACCACTAAGAGCACACGCATGAAAACAAAGCTCAAATTCCTATGCTCGCACTAACGACGAATCAGATTGAGTCGTTAGACAAGCGAATCCTTAATTGACCTTGTCCAGGAAATCTCGAACTACTGTAATGAACTTCTGTCTTTCTTCCCACAGTGGGAGATGCGAGCTCTTGGCGAAGATGGCAAGTTTCGAGCGTCTTATTCCTCTGTGGATACTCCTAGCCACCTTAGGGGATACTTCGTCGTATCTTCCTCCAGTCACGAGCGTCGGCACTCGTATCCGATGAAGTTGGTTTGTCACATCCCAGTACCTGATATTGCCTATGATTGAGAACTCGTTTGGTCCATTCATTGTATGGTATACTGGCTTGCTTAGGTGTTCAAAACTGTAGAGTAACTCTTTCGGCCATTCCTCCAACCTGCAAACATGCCGCCTGTAAAACACTTCAACCGCTTTCTGATACTCGGGGTTCTCGTAGTCTCCTAGCTCTTCGTATTTCTTCAATACCTCAAAGACATCGGTAGGTAGCTGTGATTTCATCCTCTGCATTTCAGCGGTCGCAAGTGGGACGTTGGCTAGTCCCCCAATCGTCACTATGCTCTTGAGGTTCTTTTGGTACTTCAGTGCATAGGCTATGGCTAGCATTCCTCCCCAACTCGAACCCACCAGGTTGATTTTCCCAAGATCGAGGGCTTGACGTACTTCTTCAACATCCTCAACTGCTCGTTCAACTGTGAAGAGTGTGATATCCTTGGGCAATTCAGATCTTCCGCAACCCAATTGATCATAGAGGACGACGCGGTAACCGGACCGCGCAAGATCAGTTAGGGGATGCATGTAATCATGGGTTGCCCCGGGTCCGCCATGAAGACCGAGAATCGTACCTCGTGTTGGTTCGCCAACGGTCCTGTAGAACAATTTGTAACCTAGAACGGCCACATGGCCTTCAGATGAGCGCGGCTCCAACTGCTTTCTGCAGAACTCTATTCAGTGCGATGGTTAAAGGCTACGGTTCCGCGCTCAGTTAATCAACGGCAGATTACGGTCCAAATTCCAGCGCTCGCACCATTAGACCCACACACACGAAAAACTGCGTTCAACCGAAATCCACAACTTCAAGTTGTTACGTATTTTGAAGGTCATGGGCGAGTTCCTTGAACCATGAACAGGCTCTCCACCTTCCGATAATTTCAGACATTTTGGGGGGCCCAATAGAGAGGGGAAAAGTCCTTGTCTGCCTCTATGAACCATCAGCCCAGTGGCTTTCGCTCATCATAACCTTGGCGTCAGGACTACTTCGACGCGGTTACGCGGTGGGGATAACAACCCTCACAACGCCGCCCTCACAGGTGAGGCAGCAGCTTGCTACCGTCCTCACAGATCTAAGAGAGCATGAGTCGGCGAAACGGTTTACTCTTATCGACTGGTATACTTGGATGACTGGAAAGAAGTCCACTGAACCTCGCTCCGTGGACTCGCTCGGAATGGCGCAGTTCAACATCCAAGATAGTGGGTTTCAGAGGGGAGACTCCCCACGCTACGACTTTGTAACCTCCGACAACCTCTCAGCATTTCTAAAGTACAATGACGAACGCACCGTCATGCAGTGGCTCGACAAGACTGTTGCGCGCATGAGAGAACTGAGAGGAGTGAGGTTGTATGGTTTCATGAAACGTTTCCACACTGACGCCTTCTACGCAAATCTTGAGGCAATGATGGAT
>MEMY01000010.1:4962-5089 GCA_001768965.1 archaeon RBG_16_50_20
GTATCAAGGGTATCAAGCATCCGACCGAGTGGCAGACACTCAAGATGTCGAATTCCGGTCTCCTAAGATTGGCTTCCCGCAAATGAGCTCGTACACAGTAACCCACTTTTTCGTGTGTGTCATTCTA
>MEMY01000010.1:5347-5709 GCA_001768965.1 archaeon RBG_16_50_20
TTTGTGGGGACAACAGGTTACTCTGCCGCAAACACACCAACAAAATCGACTCAGCACATATGTGGTCCATATGGTCCTCATGGCCTCTCTCAGAAAGGGCAGAATTCTTGTTGATGTTGTGCCCACACACACGGCCCGAACGACGCGTACAATTATTGCAGCACAAACATGGTTCTGAGTGGCTTTCGATTTTCTTTGGTGGATTCGAGATCAGCGTTTCTTCGCGATTAGGAGGTTATAGAACAAACCTCTCGCACAGGAAAGTATGCACCATTAAAGCCCCCCTCTCCAGAAAAACCGTAAGAGCGGGATTTTCTGATTGACTCGTTGAACCGTCGTTTTCGTGTGTGTGTGCGCACCAG
>MEMY01000010.1:5733-6480 GCA_001768965.1 archaeon RBG_16_50_20
ACTCGCATGCTAGGTGGAAACCCCTCGGACAAGCAATTAAGGACGAGGGGGAATTGGTCTCCTGATCGTTTGGAGTGTGAGGGAATTGAATGCGAGTTTTCTGGAAAGCGTGAAGGCAGCTCTTGAATCTCTGGACGCGGACAGACTGATCTCCCATTACGTGGATGATGCGGTGTTCTTGGACTCGTCACTTGGCGATAGTTGGTCTTTGAGGGGGAGGGAGAAGCTCATGACGTACTTCAAAGAGTTATTCAGTCTTTCGGGCGTGAAGTTCCAGGTAACGTCAATCTTTGGTTGTGGTGAATGGGCCGCCGCTGAATGGATCTGGTCTGGCACAAGACGTGGCGGTGATGGTGGATTCCGCGTGAAGGGGGCGTCGATCATCCAGATACGCGACGGCAAGATAGGACGAGAAACCATATACTACGATTCACGGTCAGGTCCGAGTTGAGAAGACTTGCCCAGGATTCCACTCATTGAGGACCTTACTTTAGGACCCATCCCTATAGGATCAATTCTTATGGTAGAGTACGATCCAGCCTCTGCCTGGTATGCTGCGTGCTCGACAATCGCGGCGGGATGGCTTGCGACTGGTGGCAGGGTTCAGTACAATTTGGGCACCAGGCTGCCTGTGGAACTTCGCTCCAGACTCGGACAGCTCGGATTGGACACCGAGCAACTTGAGAAGAATGAGAAACTGATCATTCTCGACTGGTACACGGCTTCGCTAGCGGGTCAGAAATCCAA
>MEMY01000011.1 GCA_001768965.1 archaeon RBG_16_50_20
AGTTTAGGTGAGCGGGTTCGAAATCAGTAGCACAGGCGAGAAGTAACGATCAGCAGCTGTTGCCAGCTAGTTTGCTATTGCCGTTGCGCATCTTCATTCAGAAGATACTCTTGCACCTCAGCGATACCCTGCCTGAGAAGGTCGGCGAACTCCGGCATCTCGTAGTAGTAAGCGAGAGTTCCGCCTAGGTCAAATAGAACAGTATCCTTCTTCACAAGCGCTCAGCTGTCACGAGAATTCTCCTATTGTCAACTTGATCTAGATGAAATGTTCGACCAAATGAAATGGCGATGGCAGCATCCCCGTTGAATTGGCATTCCTCGCCATAGCGGTTTCTCCAGAATCTTCTAAACCCTGTTATCCCATCAGCGCCTTGGCGCTCGCCTTACGATTGCTCTCTTCCGAGCCTCATCGGTTTCGACGATGAAGAGATGAATCCTTCCCTTCAGAAGGGCCCTCTCTTACGCTGGCCCGATAGGGCAGAGTCTCATCGTTGACCCTGAAGGCCTACCGTGGTCCGGAGCTACCTCTCCCTCGGGTTAACGGGTCCCCGCGTGTAGCCGATTTCGGGTCACAGGGAACGGCTGGCTCCCCGATCCTCCTGCCATCGCCAATTCAGTCTCACGTTAAGTTGTCATATAAACACGGCAGTGCGACTTGGCAAGATCAAGCTGCAATCGCATCAAGCATCATGCAAGCTTCGCAGAGTTGATGCGGTGTAGGGTCTCCGCATTTGGCGCATTCATTTAGTTCTGCAACTGGCGCGGTTTGGCTCAAGAGTTCTCTAAGTCTTTCAGCTGTTCTTTGGAGCGTGAACTTGGAGCCAGGATGCTTCTGATCCAACTGGTTCAGGAAGTTTCGAATATCATTCCTCAAGGCTGCGTTACCATGCGGACATGTGATACTCTGAAAATCGAACCCGTTCAAGTAAGCGTAGAGAACCACCTCTTTCTCGGGTATGTCGCAGAGAGGTTTGATTCGCGTCAGGAACTTGCCGCGAGGGTCATGAAGAACCGGCCCTGAACGCACGATTCTCCACGGATCGCCGTGAAGCATGTTCAAGAGAACGGTCTGAACCTCATCATCCAGATTGTGCGCCGTAGCAATCTTTGTCGCACCAACCATCTGTGCGGCTCTATTGATCGCCTTCCTACGAAAGACACCGCAGTGTGAACAGGGAGTTTGACCTAGATGCATCCCAGCGATTTCATCAGTGGTTATCCCGAAAAGGTCATGATATGATACCACAAACTGCTCCACGCACAGCTTTTCGCAAGCCTTCCGAGCGATGTCAAGAGCTTCATCTCGATAACCCCTGATCCCCTCATCAACGCTGACTGCGGTGATCTTGCTCCTTGGGAAGCGGTTCTCCATCTTGACCAAGAGGTTGAGGAGAGTCAGACTGTCCTTGCCGCCGGAAACGGCTACGGCGATGTGGTCGTTGAACTTCAGCATATCATTCTCTGTGACGGTTCTGCGAACTCGCTCCTCTACTGCCTTTCGAAAGCATTTCGAGCAGAATGAAGCGCCTTCATGCCCTCGGGTGTAGATTGCGTCTGCCGGGCAATACCGGCACTGCGCCTTCTCCAACCTGCTAGTACCTCAGGAAGCCAAACCTGAGCAAAGACAATCCAATATTCAAGATGAGAAGCGAGTAGGCGGCGACATTTGCCACAGTCCTAATCTGCTTTGTTTTCCGAATGCCGAAAACGTTCAGAAGCGTTTCTAGGAACTTGTCCCCGTCAAAAGGGTACATGGGAAGCATGTTGATCAGGGCTACACTGACGAGCACAATTGAAAGCCAGAATTCGGCGCGAAGAAGGATGTTAGGAAAGTCGCTCGACAGGAAGGGCAACTTCGGATTGTACAGGATATCCTCAGTAAGATCGCTGATGCCGATAATCGCGCGGGTGGAATTGTTCTGATCTGCCCCGGTCCTGACAGGAAAACTCCCCCTTTGAGTTCCTATCACAACCTCCTGTCCGGGACTTACCCCGGACATATAGCGCCTGAGATCTGCTAACCCAGAAATTCTCGTGCCATTGATACTGGTCACTGTGTCGCCCGCTCTAAGGCCTGATGAATGTGCGGGGAGATTGTCAGGGATACTTCCAATTTGTACCCCAGACCCAACAACGTCGTAGAAGGGCGCGATTGTCGCTGGGAAGTTGACGAGGAGAAACACGCAGAGAATTCCAAGGACCACGTTCGTGAATGAGCCTGCGGCGAATACCCGCAGCTTAGTTGTGTTCTTCGCCCCGCTTAGCTTCTCCTCGTCTGGTTCTACAAATCCACCCATCAGAACATGGGCGAAGAATGCGCCAGTGGATTTCAGGGGAACACGGTCAACGAGGCTCGCGATTCCGTGAGAGAGCTCATGCGACGCTACAACTATGGAGAGTGCAAGAACCAGGTATGGAAAGGTCTCAAAGGACACGAACAAACCGGGCAGGGGTACGATGGGTTGAACTGAAACTGCCTGTTCAGCCCTGAAGAACAGATTGAGTAGATTCTTCGCGAGAGTGTAGAATATGAACGCCATTGAGCCCACGCCAGTCAGGATGCCAAGGTTCCAAATTGTTCGCCAAGCCCTTGGCCAGGCTGCGGAAATTTTTCCAATCCAGTTGTTAAATCGCGTCGTCCGATAGATCAGGTATAGTGGGAGACCAGAAACCCCGTACCTCTCCGCTTTGAACGCCCACCACGCCACAGTGATGAAGATCCAAATCGCCAGATAGACGGCCGCGAATGAAATGACTGGCTCCATTACAAGTCTTCGGCAGTGAAATTAGGGTGTCCAACTAAAACCTTTCTGGGATTTGCCGTGCCCCGAATCATAGTTCTCTCCACAACTGCAAACGCAAAAGAAGCCAACCGAATCGCAAAAGACCTCGTTGAACGAAAACTCGCGGCTTGCGTGAACATCGTACCAATATCCTCCCATTACAGATGGAAAGGAAAGACCGTGCATCACCGCGAATGCTTGATCATCATCAAAACGATATCTGAGTTATTCGTGAGAGTGAAGGGAAGAATACTGGCCCTCCACACCTATCAACTGCCCGAGATAGTGGCCCTGAAAATTGAAAACGGATACACACCCTATCTCGAATGGATCGACAACAACGTCCGAAAGTAGAGTGATCGTGATACTGGAAACGACATTGATGGGAAATTTCCCGCGATATTTTTTTGAATTTGGCTTGGAAAGTTCGGGGAACGCTTAATAGGCTGAAAAGTTATGCGCTGCCGCTCAGTCGGGAAAAGTGCGTTGACACCGGAAGAAGAAGATAAGGTCGTAGAAGCACTCGAGGAACTTCGAATCAACTACAACCTTCGTCAATGGCGAGTCTGCTCACTCATATGCGAATCTCTGGCCGACAAGTTTCGCACCATCGCGAATAGAGAGCAGAACATCCAGCCGACAACGCCGTGACCGACGGAGTGCTTTTCCTATAGCTCCCTGAATCGCGTATAGAAATCAATTAGGATTCTAGTCTTCTCTTCTCCTTCGTTCAGGGCGAATATTTTCATGCCCTGATCGAACCTCTCATACAAGATGATCTTTTCTTTCACGAGGGGTTCAACGATTCGGGCTACAGTTGAAGGTGACATGCCTAGGAAGTTGGCGAGTGTCGCTTGATTGAAGACCTTCTGGGATCCAGCGTGTTCTAACAAGTATTCGAGCAGTTTGACTTGGGCTTTGGACTGGAAAACATCCGTTAACTTGGTCAGAGTAATCCCCTAACCGTGCACGACGCGTGTTCCGGTCGACTCGTTGCGAAGAGCTTTGAGAAGGTTGTCAGGTGTTCGGCCATTCAGTATGATTGTTGGTATCTCTGATCGCGCAATTATTCGAAGAGCGAGTGGGTCCATGAGGTCGTACGCTCCGGCCGTAATTTCACCTTTTGATAAAATCTGGGCGAGGCGATCAATCGTGACTTCGTCGAGCTTCTTGGCTTTTGGGTCTTTGCTTGGGTCGGCGGTGTAGACTCCGTCGACGTCGGTAGCGTTGATGAACAGATCCGCTTGGATAGTCTCTGCGGCGATGGCAGCAACCGCGTTTGTCGAATGACCGGGAGTCAATCCACCCATCGCCACGATCTTGCCGGAAGCGAAATAGTGTTTCAATTCATCGATTGTTGTGGGGACTTCAGGGAAGGCATACTCGCCTAACCCGTCGACAAGCAAGCGCGCATTTAGTCTGCTTGTCAGAATGCCAAGATGGTCGCACAGGGATTCCGGCACGCCCATTTCTCGGGCGGCCTTAATGTAATAACGAGCGATGGGACCGCCACCAGTCACCACGACAAAGTGGTATTGACCGAGCAATTCTTTGAAGAGCTTAACGTACTCTTCAACGAGGGGATGGTTTTCTTCAAATGAGAAGGCGAAGCCACCAAGTTTGATCACGGCTTTCAAGAATTGCGCCTTATCTGATACTGTTTACAGGGTGTTATTTGATTTTTTAAGCCCACTCGAAACTCGATTAACCAACCTATTTAAAATCCGGAAGGCTACCATGCGGCAAGGAAATTCCAATGCCCGAATCGAGTTCGGACTCAGTTTCACGTTTCAAGCTTAAGCGGACATTGGAAACGCTCGCCTCGAAGGAAGGACGGGGAACTGAACTCATAAGCCTCTACGTCCCACCTGACCGGAAGATCCACGAGGTCATGGGAAACCTCCGGGATGAATACGGAACCGCCACCAACATAAAGTCCCGGACAACTCGAAAGAATGTACAAGAAGCAATCGAAAGAACCCTCCAACGACTCAAACTCTTCAAACAGCCCCCAAAAAATGGCTTGGTGATATTCTGCGGAGCCATTCCCAGGAATGGGCCGGGCACTGAGAGGATGGAGACAAACGTGCTTGAGCCTCCTGAACCTATCAACGTGTACCTCTATCGTTGCGACGCACGTTTTGTCCTAGAACCGTTGCTCGCGATGGTTAGGGAACGAGACGCGTATGGAGTCTTAGTGATCGACTCAAGCGATGCCGTTGTCGCCATGGTCAAAGGTCAGAGGATGGATGTCCTACAAGAGTTCAGTTCGGGGATTCCGGGCAAACATCGAGCTGGGGGCCAATCGGCTAGGAGATTCGAGCGCATCAGAGAACAGGCGATGAACGATTATTTCCACAGGATCGGAAAACACGCCTATGACCTCTTCAACAAAGAGCAGGCCTTGAAGGGTATCATAGTAGGTGGTCCAGGGCCCACGAAGCACGATTTCGTTGAAGGCGACTACCTCAACTATATGCTGAAGGAGAAAATACTCGCAACCGTTGACACCTCCTACACCGGCCAGCAGGGCGTAGAGGAGATCATCAACAAGAGCCAGGATGTTCTGCGCGGCGTCAGGTACCTGGAAGAGAAGCGCATTGTACAGAAGTTCCTCTACGAGATTGGTCACGAGACAGGGCTCGGCGTTTACGGTGAAACGCAAGTTCGGAAATACTTGAACGCCGGCGTCGTCGACCTGTTGATTGTTTCTGAAAAGATGAACATGCTTCATGTCTACACGAAGTGCAAGAACTGTGGGACGGTTGAAGACCATCTTATACCCCAAGCAAATTTTGTGAAGTTCGAGCAGGACTTACTCTCTACAGCCTGCAAGAAATGCAACGCAACAGCCCTGTACGTGGAGGAAAGCAAGGATCTAGTAGACGAGCTGCTCGACTTCGCAGAGAAACAGAACGCCAACGTGGCGGTCATTTCAACGGAAACAGATGAGGGCGTAATGTTAAAGGACTCATTCGGAGGAATCGCCGCAATCCTACGATACAAAGTATCCTAAGCGTAGCTCGCAGGAATTTGCGCTATCTTCTTCCGTCTAAACCCTTATTCACAAAATCGCTAGGGAACAACTCATGGCAAGCGACCTAAAACCAACATTAAGGGAAATAGAGGAAGCTTCCGAGCGAATAGAGGGGATCGCGTGGCGAACGCCCCTTTTGCCGGCTAGTAGGCATGATACAGGCACTCTTCTGAAGTTGGAATGCCTGCAACGCAATGGCAGCTTCAAGATTCGCGGCGCTTGGAACCGAATGAGTCGAACTAAAGCCGAAGAGCGAGACAGAGGTTTCGTCACAGTTAGCGCCGGAAATCACGGACAGGCGGTGGCTTGGTGCGCGAGGCATTTGGGTAGTAAATGCACTGTCTGGGTTCCCGACGACGCCGTGGAAAAGAAAGTCAAAGCTATGGAGGCTATGGGCGCCATGGTCCAGCGAATGCCTGAAGTCGAAATCATGAACTCGATGACCGATGACCGATGGCAGAAGGCCAGGGAGACTTACATTCACCCATTCGGCGACCGATATGTGATTGCTGGGCAGGGGACGGTTGGACTTGAGATCATTCAGGACTTTCCCCAGGTTAAAACTGTCATCGTACCCGTTGGTGGAGGCGGCTTAATTTCCGGCATAGGCACGGCCATCAAAAGCACGAAACCCGATGTTAAGATCTATGGAGTTCAAGCTGAACTGGCGGCGCCTATCATTAGGTCATTCAAAAGCGGGAGACCAGAACGTATTGAATCTGGAAAGACTTTTGCCGACGGCGTTGCAGCAGACCGGGTTTTCAGCTATATGTGGCCGATAATGCAGGAGGTCATGGATGGAGCTCTTGCAGTTTCGGAGGAGGAAATGCGAGCTGCAATCAGGCACCTGGCGAATGAAGTGCACGTTGTCGCAGAAGGAGCAGGTTCTGCAGCTCTCGCGGCAGCATGGAAGTACTCGAGTCAACTGGACAAACCGGTCGCGTGCATTGTCTCCGGCGGCAACATAGACAATGTCGTCTTGAGTAATATCCTCAGCCAAAAGGAGTAGACATTCTTAGCGTCGTCAGTTCAATAGCTTCGGCTAATTGGTCGATTATACGCGTCTGCCGCGGCGACCGCCCGGTCGACGAGTACCGTCATGAGGAATTGGTGTGACGTCTTCGATTCGGCCGATCCTGAAACCAGCTCGGGCGAGCATACGAATAGCCGCTTGAGCGCCGGGACCGGGGGTTCTCGCTTTGTGACCACCTGGAGCTCGAACTCTGATGTGGAGTGCGCTTATTCCCCTGTCTTTAGCAACACGAGCAGCTGCGCCAGCGGCCTGCATAGCTGCATAAGGTGAACCCTGCAGCCGGTCGGCTTTAACATGCTGGCCTCCTGCACTGCGGGATATGGTTTCAGCGCCGCTAAGATCGGTAATATGGACTAGGGTATTGTTGAATGACGAATAGATGTTCGCGATGCCCCAGCGCTGAACTATCTTCTTCTCGGACATTCTTTGAGTCCTCAATCCATTTTGAAGGTGGGCAACACGCCCTTCGCTATATTTAACCTTCTTCGAACAGTAGCTATGAGCAACAGAAAAGTTGCGTTTCCTTGACCGATGTGCTTGTCCGACCCGCGTCGATGTCCGACTTGTCCGCTATCTGCGCCATCGAAGATGATTCCTTTCCGTCGCCATACCCACGATTTCTACTTCAGCGCCTTCTGCAATACCATCCGGAGACTTTCCTCGTGGCAGCTAACGAGGCGGACCTCTTGGTAGGCTATTGCGTTTGTTCAATCAATGACAGAACCGCTCATCTCATCTCGATCGCAGTTCAACGGAATCATCGAAAGAGAGGAGTTGCAACCGCGCTGCTGGATAGGTTGCTAGCGCACCTAGTCGAGAGGGGTGTGGATGAAATCTGGCTAGAAGTGAGCGTCAACAATAGGGAGGCGATTGCGCTATACTCCAAGAGTGGTTTCGCGAGGTTGAACACAATTCCCACGTACTATTCAAATGGGTCTGATGCACTAAGAATGCATCTCATAATAACCAACGCGGCCGCGGGTCTTCCCCGAGAAACGGATGGTAACCGATCATGAAATGCCGCTTCTTTCTCTTGGACATAAATGAGGACCGTTCGGCCGCCAAACCGACTGTTCGACTCTGGGGCTTAAACGACAGGGGAGAGCGTGTGTTGATTTTGGCTACGCAGATTTTGCCATATTTCTACTATATGCCTGACGAGAAGGATGATCCTGATTCCGTAAGGGAACGCCTGCTCAAACCAGGAACGAAGTTCACCAAGATACTTCGCATCGAGATTGAGAAGAAAAAGAAACTCCTGGGGCTCCCATGTAATGTTTTGAGAATAACCTGTTCAGACTCAGAAGTGCTGACGGCCTACGCTCGAGACATCCTCAAGGATCTAGGGAAAGGCACGACTTACGAAGAGGATCTAAGGCTCTCAGTTCGCTATGTGACGGACACAGAGTTGACCCTATGCGGCTGGCAGGAATTCGAAGTTGAACCCATTCAAGACGACCGGTTCGCCGTAGATAGCGTGTTTGCGGCGGAGGCTCTTCCTGCGAAAAGTCCAGAAGATACGCCACCCGCAATGCGAATTCTGGCATTCAGTTTACTCACTGTTGGTGAGCGAGGATCCGCCAAACCCGAAATGGATCCCATCCGAGCGATCGCTGTCGCGACCGGCAAAGGAAAGGTAGAGATTCTTCTGAATGAAGGAAAAGATGATTCACAACTTCTGACGGATTTCGTGGCTTTTACCAGAGAATTCGACCCTGATATTATCGTCGGTTTCGAGAGCAATAGCTTGGTTTGGCCTTACATCATTCAGCGATGCAAACTTCGAAAGATCAAGCTCGCTCTGGGAAGGGACGGCAGCGAACCCCATACAAGCATGTTCGGCCACGTGTCGGTCGCTGGCAGAGCTGACGTTGACCTCTTCGACATCACCGTCGGAATAGCGGAAATCAAGGTAAATAACATCGAAAATCTGGCAAGATATCTTCAGACTCCATCATCAGGTAAGGCCGAGACCATCGAGGAGTCAGACCGGTTCATCCTTTGGAAGGATGAATCCGGAAGACGCAAGCTAGCAGAAAACGCCAAAGCAAACGCCCAGATTATGCTCGAGCTGGCGGAGGCTGCAATCAACTTCCCGATGCAGCTGTCCGCGTTGACTGGGCTTCCACTCGATCAAGTTATGACCGCTGCGGTGGGCTTTCGCGTTGATTCATACCTAATCAAGCAGGCTCACATGCTCGCAGAGCTAATCCCGCCAAGAGTTGAGCAACCGTTCTTCACATATCGAGGAGCAATCGTGCTCGAACCAAAAACGGGCCTTCATGACAACGTCGTGGCACTGGATTTTTCGTCAATGTATCCAAGCCTGATGGAGAAGTATAACCTCTCACCCGATACTCTGGTAAGACCCGCAGAGAAGGTTTCCGAGGATTCAGTGTTCATTATCCCAGAAGTTAATCATCGCTTCCGCAAGCAACCCAATGGGTTCTACAGAACAGTCCTAAAGGAGCTAATTGAGCAACGAAATCGCATCAAGGGCGAGGTCACTAAACTCGAAGAGAAGTCGACCCGCTATAGAGTTCTGAGGGAACGTGAAAGAGCGGTCAAGATAATCACAAACGCCTGCTATGGTTATGCAGGCTGGGCGGGAGCACGCTGGTACGCTAGAGAAGTCGCAGAATCAGCAGCCGCTTTGGGTCGAGACACCATTACCAAGACCATCGCCAAAGCGGATTCGCTTGGACTCAAAGTGATTTACGGCGACACGGACTCAATTTTCGTCACCGACGATCACAAGAAAGTTGAGCAATTAGTGAAGTGGGCCAAGCAGGAGGTTGATCTTGAGATCAAAAGAGAAAGGGAGTATGTGCGTATTCTGTTCACTGAGGCCATGAAGCGATATGCTGGTCTGGTGCCAGATGGTTCATTGGATATTGTGGGCTTGGAGGTTGTGCGTGGTGATTGGTCGGATATAGCTCGTGAAGTTCAGGAACAGGTCTTGACACGGATCCTCTGCGAACAGTCCACTGAGAAAGCCATCGAGGACGTTCGCACGACGATTCGAAAGTTGAAGAACGGCGAGGTGCCCATAATAAATCTTACAATTCGCAAAACCTTGACCAAGCAGATTGAGGACTACAAAGTCCGGACCCCCCATGTCGAGGTTGCAAAGCTGCTCGTGAAGCAGGGCTGGGACCTAGGCGTTGGTGACAAGGTCGCCTACGTGATCGTGAAAGGTTCTGGAAAACTGTTCCAGAAAGCCAGGCCCGCAAGTCAGGTAAATCCCAAGGATATTGATATTGAATACTACTTGGATAATCAGATCAAGCCTGCCGCTATGAGAATACTCGAACGGTTCGGAGTGAACGAGACACAGCTCGCCGTCTAGGGCGCGAGTGGGCCGGCAACCTCGGGCAGGGTCATGATCTTTATGGAATTCGGTCGACGTGTGAGTTCCGCAATCCGATCACCAATAACCAACTTGACCCCGTGTTCTTCGGCCAAGTCCAGTAGTCTTTGAGTGACGACCCCGTCGAAGATGACTGTATTGACGTCTTTATAGTCTGCAAGCTTGCCAGCTAATTCGCTGACCGGGAGCCTGGCAACTTCACCCATGCCCTGGTCGAAGAGGATCCCTTCGAGAGTACCTCTCAGCTCCTTCGCCTTTGAAACCACGTTCTCCGGAAGTTGAACTGGTTGGGGACGTGGAACGGCAACATGAACACGAACGGGCTCAGGGGCTCGAGGGACTGTTGGTCTACCGGCTTCGATCGGAACCTTCTCGCGGAGGCATTTCATAATCTCCTTCGGAGTTAGGTCTTCAACCTCCTTACCCAACGGGGCTCTTGCCACGTGGTCCACGGGCGCGACTTGCATCAGTTCTTTCAGTATCAGGTCGCCGCCTCTGTCTCCATCGAGAAATGCCGTTGTCTCCTTGGTCTTGGACAGGTCGATGATGGTCTGTGGGATCTTGGTTCCTTCCACGCCAATCGCATTCCTGATCCCGCAACGTAGCAGATTCACAACATCAGCTCTGCCTTCCACGATAAGTATCGAGCCGCTTGTTGCAACGTCTGGTCCAGCGGGAAGATGCTGTGGACCATAGTCGACAACGTCCGCGGAGCGAATTACCCCCGATACTTGCTTCACCATTTCATCGGTGCTCGGGGATTCCTCTATAACCCAAGTCCGGAGAATGTCCTTCGCCTTGTCCAGGATTTGCTTGCGCTTATCTTCCCTTATGTCGGCCAGTTTGTCTAGAGTGACCTTGGCGATGCAGGGTCCGATTCGGTCTACGCTCTCCACCGCAGCGGCGAGTATGGCTGTTGAAGTCTTGTCAAGGCTAGACGGGATTGTGATTACTCCAAACGTCCTGTCTTGTTTAGACTCCAGCTGAATCTCTATGCGTCCAATCCGAGCCGACTTTTGAAGCTCTCTCAGATCCAGATCAGGACCGAAGAGACCTTCCGTCTGACCGAAGATTGCGCCTATCACATCAGGTTTTTCGACGACGCCCTCCACTTCGAAGCGGGCGACTATCATATACTTTGTAGTAGCGGTATATTGTGAATTTAATCCCAATTACCAATGAACCTCCTACATTGCTCACGTTTGCTAAAGTTAGAGACATGAGCAGTCGAAGCTACCTGTAGGTGCTCACCATATAAACGCTGTGCACTGAAACTGCATGAAATCTCGTGTGAAGAAAGTTTCTGCGTCCTACGCTTCCGTTGGTTTCTGGGGGTTGTCGGGAGAACTTGTACTCATGGTGTCGTGGCGTTCCAGACCTGTTGGAAGTGCTGCTCGTAGGCCGACGCCCAGGCTGGGCTGTCAATTACGACTAGGTTCTCGCGATTCTCTTGGTTGGCTGCCTGCGACCAGTTGAAGCTGCCTGTAATGATGATGTGCTGGTCGATTATGGCAACCTTGTCATGTAGGAGTCCGTGGCGGTGGTCTATCCGAATCGCGATTCCTGAGTTCTTCAATTTCTGATATTCCGAGCCGGTGGCGTTCCAATTGCCTTCGTCCCAGACGATTTTCACATCTATTCCTCTTCGCTTGGCTTGGACTAGGGCGTCGCCTATGGCATTCAAAGTGAAACTGTAGATCAAGATGTGGATGCTGCTGTTCGCTCGCCCAACCCAGTACGCGACTCGACCAGCACAATTCCCTTTAGGAGAGAAGCACGTTTCAAGAAGATCTTGCGGATGAATCGTACTGATACTGTTCACCGTCAATTGTCGCGTGACCGTGGTCAGTGTCTGGGATCCCGCGAACATGGTGGCACCGATACTGAAACCAACCGTCAACCCCACTAAGAGCAGGACTAGGGCTAAGATCGTTGGGCCTACCTTGGGAGACACTGGTGTTGAAACCTGAGAGTGAGATCTTAAGGATAGCTGAACCAACGCTTACTTAGCTCCGCACAAAACACAAACCCGCGCCTTATCGAGTAACAGTCGATCATGTATTGTCGAGCCGTTCTCCACCTATAAGAAACCTACAGGGATGCTCGGAGAAAGTCTCATATTTTGCTCAGCAGACTCTGCCCGAAAGGTGCTTCCTCGATTTGGTCAACATAGGGATTAACGGCTTCGGCAGAATCGGCCGATGCTTCTTCCGAGCTTCTCGGAATGTACACATGAACATCGTCGCGGTAAACGATGTGACCGATGCCAAGACACTTGCCCACTTGCTCAAGTACGACTCCGTGTTTGGCAAGTTTGATGGGACAGTTCAAGCA
>MEMY01000012.1:0-5781 GCA_001768965.1 archaeon RBG_16_50_20
GCATACTCATGTGCATCATTGTAGGTCCATCCCATGTTGTTGTAGAGGCTGGGTAGCCATCTTCTGGCTCGGGGGTCAAGGGATTCACTCGCGATCTCTGCTGCCTTTAGATTCCATTCATGCTGACGTTCCGGGACTTCGATGATCGCCATCATGTGGGCTACGTCGACGGCGTAGAAGTCATGATGTGACGACTTTGCGATCTCCCAGGCCTTTAGAAATAGTGGACGTGATTCTGGAGCTCTTCCTGAAGAGTTGAACACTCTCCCTCTTTCGAGTAGGTATCGAATTTTGGGAACGGTCAAGTCACTGGTGATAAGGCTCTCGGCCTCATCCAAAGTGCGATGTGCATCGTCGAATTTCCTTTGCAATCCTTGGGTGCGAGCAATTTGGGTTAGCAATTGAATGTGATAGTCGTTATTCCCTGACGTTTTCGCGTTGGGAAGTAGCTCTCGGAATTTCTTCTCCGTTTCCTCAGGTTTGTCGTAGTCCCATAGGCTATCGAACTCAGGCAGATTCTCAGGCATCTTCTTCTCATCCTCAGCTTTCATTGCATTTTAGCTTGGGCGTTTTCCTCGGCCTATGAGCTCGATCCAAATTCCATCGGGGTCTTTGACGAAGGCGAATCTGTACTTGCCCTGTGCGAATGGTGCGATTCCTTTCTTTGCGCCCTTCTTCAGCAACTGAGCATATC
This sequence comes from archaeon RBG_16_50_20, assembly GCA_001768965.1. GTDB lineage: Archaea > Thermoproteota > Bathyarchaeia > 40CM-2-53-6 > 40CM-2-53-6 > FEN-987. The sequence goes on from MEMY01000012.1 coordinate 695, forward strand.
TCTTGTCGACATCCTTCACCCAGAAGGCTAGATGATCCATTTCGCTGCCGGTCTTGAACTTCTCGTAGTACTTGGTGCCGGGTGGATAGTAGTTCAATTCCAGTCTTTGCGAAGAGTTGGGGCTCTTGAGTTCCACCCAGACTCCACCATGCCACATTTTGCCTTCGAGATGCGCTTTCATACCCATGACTTTCGTGTAGAAGCGTAATGATCTCTGAAGGTTGCGAACTCTCACACCCGTATAGCGAAAATACATCTGTTCTCGGAACTGCATAGTCCGATTTCTTATTTAGATGGCATGGTGAAGAACGTTCTCCCAAGTAGCTAACAGTTGGCGAGCGGATTTGGAGTTTGGCTCGGAGGTCTACATGCAGGAACTGATGCAACGCGTCAACTCGGATCCTGTCTTTCGCGATCTGAGGAAAACCGGCAGAGACGCCACGTACACGCTTCACTTGGAGAGAGAGCCCGAGAATGGCGTTGAGGCGGACTTGAGGGTTGGGTTTGCAGTAGTTGACGGGAAGATAAGCGAAGTCTGGACTGGTGAGGATCGAGCGACTCAGTTTACTGATCTGATTTTCTCAGGGAAGTACGGTGTTTGGGTGGACATGCTGCGGGACAGGCTCAGGTTTACTGATGCATTGCTCGCTCGAAAGTTAACTCTGCGAGGGGAAACTGACGAAATCTATGGTCCCACTGTTTGGATGTCTCCCGGGCCATTGTTCGGCATGAGTTTGACGGCCGCAACGGAACGCATCGTCGAGATAGCTCGAAGTATCCCAACAGAATTCCATGGGAACTACGCTTCACAGTCAGCTAGACATTAGTTTGCGGACTATGGTAGGTTCAGGAATAATCTATATCAGGAACTTCAAGCCACTAATAGTGAAGAGTTGGGCCGTCATGGCTGCTTATCTTTTGCTTCTGGCCCTTGCGCTCGCACCTCGCTGACAGAGGAGCGGGCAAATAGCTTTCTAGTCAGTTTGCTTCGTTCTGCTCTGTTGGCTGGGGGAGTTGGTCAATGGAAAATGAGATTAGTGAAAAAGAATTCGCCGTTCCGTTCTTCAAAGAGAACGGGTTCACGCGCAAGCAGTGCGAGTGCTGCAAAGCCTATTTCTGGACTCAGCGACCTGACGAGAAATATTGCGGCGACAGTCCCTGCGTCCAATATTCATTCATTGGGAAGCCTCCAGCGAAACGTCCGTATTCTGTTCACGACATGCGCGAGTTGTTCCTCTCATTCTTCGAAAAGAATGGGCACACTAGAATCAAGCCCTATCCGGTTGTAGCACGCTGGCGGGACGACGTGTTCTTGGTTGGAGCGTCAATCTACGATTTCCAACCCTACGTCACCGAGGGCCAGATTCCTCCCCCCGCAAACCCGCTAGTCATCAGCCAGCCTTCTATCCGCTTCACGGACATCGACAATGTCGGTCCAACGCTGGGTCGGCATGATCTGATTTTTGAGATGGGTGGTGCTCACGCTTTCAATTATCCTGGCAAGGAAATTTACTGGATGGATCAGACGATTAGGTATCATCATCAATTGGCGACTGAAGAATTCGGCCTGAAGTCCGAATCACTATCCTACAAGGAACATTTCTGGTCTGGAGGCGGAAACGCGGGACCCGATGTCGAATGCCTATGCGATGGCTTGGAAATTTCGACCCTAGTGTTCATGCAGTATAAGGTTCAGGGCGAGGAGCTTGTCAAGCTGCCAATCCGAACCGTGGATACGGGTTACGGGATTGAGCGATGGGCATGGCTGAGTCAGGGTAAACCCAGTGCGTTTCAAGTCATCTATGGATCAGTGCTCGACAAGATTTTCGACATGGCGTCTGTGAAGTTCGACGAGAAACTGGTCGCCAAAGTAGTCCCCGTTTCAAGCTACATGAACACCGAACGAGGCGAGAGTCGCATCGACGCTCGAAAGAAGATGGCGGATGCTCTGGGTATGGATTGGAGAGAGCTCGACAAGGTTCTCGTACCAGTCGAGAACGCGATGGCCGTGGCGGATCATACGAAGACAATCGCATTCCTACTCTCAGAATGCGTGGTTCCTTCAAACGTTGAAGAAGGATACTTGGCACGATTATTGATCCGTCGAACCTACAGGATGCTCCGCCAGCTGGGCATCGAAGAGAGGATTCTGGACATTCTTGATCTGCAGGTCAACTACTGGGGCGGTGACTTCCCGCAACTGAAGGATATGCGGCGGGAGATAGCGGAGGCGATCAAGTCCGAGGAATCTAAGTATCGCAGAACCATCGAACGTGGCTCGGACTTAGTCAGGAAGATATCTAGTGATTTGAAGGCGAAAGGGCAGAAGGAGATTCCGTCCAACACGTTAGTGGAGCTTTACGACTCGCACGGAATAGTTCCCGATATTGTTCGGGAAATCGCGGAGCCAATGGGTGTTCAGGTGAATGAGCCCGGCAACTTCTTCGGCATGGTAGCCCAGAAGCATCTCTCAGGTAAACGCGCTTCCGACGAGGAGGGAGAGACGGAAGTTGCCGTTTCGTTGAAGGATAAGGTCGCCGAACTACCCGAAACCGTCCCACTCTACTACAAGGACCCATTCCAGAAGCAGTTCCAAGGAAAAGCGCTCGCTGTAATCGATCGCAAATTCGTTGTGCTGGACCAGACCTGCTTCTATCCTGAAGGGGGTGGTCAGCCAGGGGACATTGGCGTACTCCAGACTTCCGCTGGACCTGTTAAGGTGGTTGATACCCAGAAAGCGGGCAGAGTGATCCTTCACCAAATCGACGGAAAGCCGCCGCGCGTGGGCGATATTGTGCAAGGGTCAATCGAGTGGGATCGACGTGTGAGTCTAATGCGCCATCACACTGGAACCCATCTGGTCTTGGGTGCTGCGAGGAGGGTGCTGGGAAAGCACGCTTGGCAGGCTGGAGCACAGAAGGGTGTTGAGTCGAGTCGAATTGACATTTCCCACTACGAGAGGATCACCGATGAGCAGGTTCGGGAAATAGAACGACTAGCAACCGAGACTGCTCTTCAGGATATTCCAGTGGAATCCATGTGGCTGCCTCGAGAGAAGGCGGAGCAGGCGTACGGCTACATTCTCTATCAGGGCGGTGTCGTCCCAGGCCGGGAGCTGCGCGTAATCAAGATTGGTGACTGGGATGTGGAGGCGTGTGGTGGGACGCATTGCACTAGAACCGGCCAGATTGGCGCGATCAAGATCCTTCACACCGAGCGCATTCAGGATGGTGTGGAGCGAATAATCTTCGCTGCGGGAACACAGGCGCTGCGAGCCTTCCAAGAACAGGAGAGGGTACTGAAGGGTATTTCCAGCGCAGTCGAAGCGCCAGTCGAAAAAGTTGACCAATACGTGCAGACGCTGATCGAAGATAGAGCGAAGCTAACAAAGCGGCTTGAAGAGTTGGGAATACAATGGGCGGGACAGGAAGCTGAACGACTCTTGCGCTCGTCGAAGAAAGTTGGTACTGTAAAACTATGCCAAGGCAAATACACTAGCGGTGAAGAGAACGAGATCGTTTCATTGAACAACAAGATAGTGGAAGAGGATCCCAACGCAGTCACTGTGCTATTGCTCGTCAAGGATTCAGCGCGGGTCTTCGTCGGGGCAGGAAAGCAAGCGATCAGTCACGGAGTTCATGCCGGTAAATTGGCCGGGAAACTCGCGGCGATTGTTGGAGGCGGCGGTGGTGGCAAGGATTACTTCGGCCAAGGCGGCGGGACCAACACCAAGGCAGCTGATCAGATCATCAAGAACTCAGAGTCCGTGTTGAAGTCAATGTTAACTAAGTGATCACGATGCCCATTGACTGGAAGCAGATCGACAAGAAATGGCAGAGTGAATGGGCCAAGGCAAAACTTTTCGAATCCGACCCTGACTCCAAGCGTCCAAAATGCTTCGTCACTTTTCCATTCGCATACATGAGCGGCCCACTGCACGTGGGTAGTGGATTCACCGCGGCTCGAATCGACGCGTACGCTCGTTACATGCGCATGCGCGGTTACAATGTGCTCTATCCATGGGCCTGGCATTGGACTGGCAAAACCGTAGCTGGCGCGGCTGAGCGAATCAAGATGGGAGATGAGGAATTCATCCGCCCGATAAGAGAAGTGGACGAGGTTCCTGAGGAAGAGCTTAGGAAATTCGTCGACCCAGTCTACATGGCCCAGTACTACACGAACGTGAACCGGGACGCAGTCAAACGATTAGGCATGGCCATTGATTGGCGAAGAGAATTCCACACAAGCTCACTCAACGAGGCCTTCAGCAAATTCGTAACCTGGCAGTACTTGCGACTGAGAGAACGAGATTACGTGATCCGTGGGACGCATCCAGTAGTCTGGTGTCCCAAGGACGAGAGCCCAACCGGCGACGCGGACAGACTTGAGGGGGAGGGCGTTAGACCGGAAGAATTCATATTGATGAAGTTCAAGCTGGGCGACATCTTCCTACCCTGCGCGACCTTCAGACCTGAAACGATCTACGGAGTCACAAACCTTTGGGTCAATCCAGACGGTGACTATGTCGAGGCAGATGTGAACGGTGAACGTTGGATAATCAGCCAGACTGCATCCCAGAAGCTGCAGAACCAAATGAAACAGGTTCGAGTCCTACGGAACCTCAAAGGCGCAGAGATAATCGGAAAGAAATGCGTCGATTTGATCCTGGGCAGACAACTGCCAATCCTACCCGGAAACTTCGTCAACACCGAAAACGCCACGGGACTAGTCTACAGTGTCCCAGCCCACGCGCCGTTCGACTGGCTAGCGTTAAGAGATGTGCAAAGAAACCCAGCCATGCTTGAGAAGTTCCACATAGCCGCGGCAGAAGTCTCGGGAATACAACCAATCTCGATCATTTCGGTTGAAGGATATGGTGAGTTTCCAGCAGTCGAGATAGTCGACCGGATGGGCCTGCGCGATCAGAATGATCCGCGTGCTGAGGAAGCGACGAAGGAGATTTACAAAGCGGAATTTCATGGGGGCATCTTGAAGGATGATTGTGGTCCCTACTCGAAGCAGAAGGTCGCGGAATTAAAACAAGGGTTAGTCAGAGACTTCAGAGGCAAGGGCATTGCGGATGTGAT
>MEMY01000012.1:5947-6110 GCA_001768965.1 archaeon RBG_16_50_20
GATTGGCTACTAGATTGGCCCTGCGCCCGTAAGACTGGTCTGGTACACCGCTACCCTGGAGCCCAGACTGGATTGTTGAAACGCTGAGCGATTCCACAATATACATGTCATACTATGCGGTCAGCAAGTTCGTAAACGCAGGAATCATCAAAGCTGAACAGCT
>MEMY01000012.1:6232-6490 GCA_001768965.1 archaeon RBG_16_50_20
CAGTTGACTTGCGTAATTCTGGAAAGGACCTGGTTGGAAACCATCTGACCTTCTTCCTATTTCACCATGTCGCGTTGTTCGAAGAACGCTTCTGGCCGCGGGCGATTGGCGTTAACGGATTCATGTTGCTGGAAGGCAACCCAATCCACAAGTCTAAGGGTAATTTCATTCCACTGTGGAAGGCTTGCGAGGATTACGGGGCGGACGCTGTCCGCTGCGCTGTTTTGCTAGCTGCTGAGGGAATGGATGATCCGGATT
>MEMY01000012.1:6532-8278 GCA_001768965.1 archaeon RBG_16_50_20
TGAAATCCTTCCAGCACCTGGTCGAGGAAGTCTCGAACTCGAAAGAGCGTTCATCAAACGGCCACCTAGAGAAGTGGCTAGTGAGCAGAATTTACGCGAGGACAAAACTAGTGTCAGAGACAATAGAGAAGCTGAAAACCAGGACCGCCCTGTCCGCAGCTATCTACGATGTCTGGAACGACTTGAGATGGTACCAGCGACGCGCCGCAAAGCCAGACTCGGACACAATGAAGGCGTACGTTTCCGCTTGGATCAGGCTGCTGACTCCTTTCGCAGCCCACTTGGCCGAGGAGGCGTGGCAGATCCTAGGCGAGCAGAAGTTCGTGTCCAATGCTCCATGGCCAAAGTTTGCCGAGTCGGAGATCGATGAACGATCAGATGATTTAGAGGCGCTCGTCAAACAGACTTTGGAAGATACGCAGGAGATAATCGCCACAACCAAGATCACACCGAAAAAGGTTCACTATTACGCGGCTGCGAGATGGAAGTGGCGTGTGTTCACTGAAGCCCTAAACAGAGCTGAAACCCGCCCCGAAACCTTGGACGGATTGATCAGAGACATGATTGCAGCCAAGACATCTGCCTCGAAGGATCTACCCAAATTCGCCTCGAAGCTCATCAAGCAAGTCAGGACCATGCCCGTGGACTTGCGCACTCAAAGACTCAAGACGGGAGAAATAGACGAACGAAAAGCCTTCACCGAAGCGAGAGAGTTCTTTGGGAGAGAGTTGAAAACGGCAGTGGAAGTTCACGGCGAAGAGGACGAGAACTTGTACGATCCCAAGGGCCGGTCAAAGCTCGCGGAGCCCTACAGGCCCGCCATCTTCGTGGAGTGATTGACGCCTCATCTTATCGGGTCTGTTACGCGAAGTTGCCGCCCTTTGAGGCTAATCCTCTTTAGAGTTAGGAGGTCGTCATCGTGAGAGTAGATTTCCGGAATCCTGTTCTGAAGATAGCAACCTATTATCACTGAGTCTCTCCCGCCGAGATCCGTCTTGGTCGCCAAGTCTAATGCAAATAGGGACACAGCCTTGGTTAGGTTGAGAAATGTCGTTCTCTGATTTTTCAGAAAGCTGCTAATTTTTATTTTGGAATCGTTTGGTGAGATCCTCCTGCGGAAAACTAGAGTGTGATATGTCTCATGGACCACGGTTGCGTTGAGTGCCCATCCCTCTTGGGACAGAATGGCCCCTTTGGCTTGTTCGTGCTCTGGATAAGTTGGGTCGAGTGCATACGCAAGAATGTTCGTGTCTATGCCGATCAGGTCTTCCAAATCCCCTTCATGCTCTTGGGGCTAGTGGCTTCTATCTTACCTCTGCGTTGCGGGTTCCAATCCATTATCTCTTCAAGTTGATCTTTCTTCGATCGGGCTTTGGCGACCACGAAATCTTTGCCCTTTTTCTCAAACACTACAACGTCACCTGGAGAGGCGCCTAATTCTTCCGTAAGTTCTTTCGGTAGTACTATCCTACCACGGTCGTCTAAAATGGCGGTCGGCATGTTTATCCCACGGCAATAAATGGGACATCCCATTTAAGCGTGTGGGAAACCGAGTTGGTATGCTTCGATTTCCACTACCCACTCCTGTTTCAGTTCGTCATCGATTACTGCTTGCCGGTTGAGGTTTCTGGGGTGTTGGGATACCAGCTTTAAGGAAGAGTTAGGGGCGTATGGGGTTGGGCCCGTAGCTCAGTCTGGATAGCGCTATGCCAGGCCGGGTTTAGCGTCTAAAGCACAGGCCCTCTA
>MEMY01000013.1:0-7898 GCA_001768965.1 archaeon RBG_16_50_20
AGCAAACTAGCTGGCAACAGCTGCTGATCGTTACTTCTCGCCTGTGCTACTGATTTCGAACCCGCTCACCTAAACTCAGGCCCACTCGACGAACGCGCGCTAATAAATCCAACATCGGGAGCCGAGCCATCTGCGCCGTCAATCGAGTGTATCGAGCGATTTTCGGACTGAAGTTCTCAGCCAAGCGGAAGTTAACGCTTAATACGGCGAACTCTGGTAGGCTAGCGAAAATCCGCAAGAGAAAAGGTCTGCTATAATGAGTCGGAAGCCTCCAGAGATCAAGGTCTTTCAGAAATGGGAGACTGAGGAAATTGAGATCGCAGACCCTGGTCTCGAGAAATATCTCTCAGTGAAGCCGACTCTCTTCCCTCATAGCGGGGGTAGGCATGAGCATAAGAGATTCCGCAAATCCACTCTGAACATCGTTGAACGTCTTGTAAACAACATGATGCGACCTGGAAGGGTGGGCGGCAAGAAAGCGAAGGCCATCGGGATTGTTAGGAACGCGCTCGAAATCATCGAACTGAAAACCGGAAAGAACCCGGTTGAAGTTTTGGCGAAGGCGGTTGAGAATACTGCGCCCGCTGAGGATGTGACTCGAATTGCATACGGTGGGATCGTCTACCCGATCTCGATAGACATATCACCACTAAGACGCATCGATATTGCCCTTCGTTTCATGACTGATGGTGCGCGCAAGGGCGCCTACAGCAATCCGAAGACGATTGATGAGTGTCTCGCAGAGGAAATCACCTACGCTGCCCAGCGGGACAATCGAAGTTTCGCGGTTCGTAAACGCGACGAGATGGAACGCGTGGCGCTGGCTTCTCGATAAGCATCCTGTGAAAAGCTATCCGCGATTTTTCAAATCGAGGATTTGCAATCCGAGTTTTCGGACTTCGTTTCGAAAACTTGTTCTAACCCTTAAATACTGGGTACCTGTCTTGACTATCAAACTGTAAAACCATCATCGGAAAGATGATTCATGTCATCGGCTAAGAAACCCCACCTGAACCTGATCATCATCGGCCACGTCGACCACGGTAAGAGCACTATGACAGGACACTTGCTCTTCGATACCGGTAACGTGGACGAGAAGACCATTGCAAAATATGCTGAGGAATCGAATAAGCTTGGGGCAGGCGAGACCTTCAAGTTCGCATGGGTCCTCGACACGTTGAAGGAAGAGCGAGAAAGAGGAGTCACCATCGACCTCAGATTCGAAAAGTTTGAGACCGACACGCTCTTCTTCACAATCATCGACGCCCCCGGACACCGTGACTTCATCAAGAACATGATCACGGGGACAAGTCAGGCTGATGCCGCAATCCTAGTTGTATCCGGTAAGAAAGGAGAATTCGAGGTCGGCGTCGGACCAGGCGGCCAAACCCGCGAACACGCATACCTAGCTAGGACTCTGGGTGTTGCCCAGCTTGCGGTTGCAATCAACAAGATGGATGATGCCACAGTCAACTACGCTGAGGAACGATACAAGGAATGCAGAAAGGAAATGGAGTCACTGCTGAAGGTCGTCGGTTACGACGTGAGCAAGCTCCAGTTCGTACCGGTCTCGGGCTGGATAGGAGACAACCTAATCAAACCCTCACCCAAGATGCCCTGGTACAAGGGTCCAACCCTACTTGACACATTGAACGGTTTTCAGGAACCACCCAAACCAACCGACAAACCCCTACGCATCCCAGTTCAGGACGTCTACTCGATCACGGGAATTGGCACAGTACCAGTTGGCAGAGTTGAAACTGGAACTATGAAGGTTGGCGACAACATTGTCTTCATGCCCGCCAACGCCAGAGGCGAATGTAAGGATATTGAGACGCACCACACAAAGATCCCGCAGGCTATTCCTGGAGACAACATTGGCTTCAATGTTCGAGGAATCGGCAAGACAGATATACACCGAGGTGACGTCGCAGGCCACGCTGACAAACCACCGACTGTTGCGAGCGAGTTCATCGGCCAGATCATCGTAGTCTTTCACCCAACTGCTATCGCTGCGGGCTACACGCCAGTAATGCATGCGCATACAGCTACAACATCGGCAACAATCACAGAGCTGATGCAGAAGATTGACGCGCGCTCGGGTCAGGTAACGCAAGAGAAGCCTGACTTCCTCAAGACAGGCGACGCAGCTCTGGTTAAGATAAGACCACTGCGCCCATTGGCCATCGAGGCCTACTCAGATATTCCACAGCTCGGACGCTTCGCGATTCGCGACATGGGTAGCACCGTCGCGGTCGGCGTTGTCAAAGAAGTTACACAGAAGGCTGTAATCGCCGAGAAGAAAACTTAGCTTTCTTCAACCTCAAACCTTTTTTCACATTTCACGCGAACCTAGCGAACGCTTTTTAAACGTCACACCGACCTTGGGGGGTGTTTCACATCTAGAACGGATAGAAGAATTCCATGAACAAAGCAAGAATTCGGCTGTCAAGCACCGATCCACAGGGCTTGAACAGCATATGCGGCGAGATCATGAAGATCGCCGAGAAGACAGGTGTGAAACTTCGCGGACCGATTCCGCTGCCGACAAAGCGATTGTGGGTTCCAACTAGAAAAAGCCCATGCGGCGAAGGAACACACACTTGGGATAGTTGGGAGATGAGGATTCACAAGCGTCTTATTGACGTGGATCCGAACGAACGTTTTCTGAAACGTCTTATGCGAATTCAAACGCCCGAGAAAGTCTTCATCGAAATAGAGCTTCTCTAGGTAAGGCGGACTTCAAAGAGCATTCTCATTCTCCACAGCGAGTGGAGTATGAGCCAGTTTCTGCCATAGCGGAGAGAATTTCCGTGAGCACTAAACTGCGAAATGTACCACGAAAACTAGTCTGCATGTCGATAGTCATTGCGGTAACTCGATTCGCTGGAATCACATTCGATCGATGTTTCTGGCAAGTTTGAAATCACGCATCGTCAGGCCACCTTCGTCATGTGTCGTGAGGCTCAGTTTGATCTTGTTATACCGAATGTCGATGTCCGGATGATGATTCATCGCTTCAGCCAACTTTGCCACTCGATTCAGAAAGCGTACGCCTTGCATGAAGTCCTCGAAAACGAAAAATTTCGAGATTCTCTTTCCTCGCAAACGCCACCCATCAAGGGTCGCGACTTGGGTTCGGATCTGTTTGTTCGTTAGCTTCAACTTGGCACCATAGGGAGATGTGCGGGTCTTAGATTTTTGCGTATATGTTACTCGACTGGACTCCCCTGCTCGCGATCTCCTGGTCGATTTGGCGGAGAAGTAGAATGCGCTTGAAGGTGGGGGGATGAGTCGAGAAGGCCTCGTTGAGCGAGGTCCACCTTGAACGAGCTTCGTCCCTCATTGCCAACTCTAGTTCATGCACGTCGAGAACTCCGTTTTGGTCGAGGTCGTACCGGTTCTTCTGACTCATGATTTCGCGAACCTCCTGCTTGGCGAGTGCAGGGTCAGAGATGAACAAGGCCCGGGTTCCAGGGGGGTCTTGTGGACTGATAGAAAGCCCGTAAGCGATCCTTGTCAACGCGCTCTCAAGGCTTCGCGGTGAACCGGTCAAGTATGCGGAGAATGCGTCTGCGAAATGTTCACGCAGGCGGCTTAGTCGCATCACAAGCAGCTGCGCAATGAAGTACACGGCCATTGCGACTACTCCAGCGAGGATGATGTATCCTACTCCGCCCTTCTCGTCCTTGCGCCCTGCGTAGCGCATACCAAACGCTGCACGTGCGATAATGTAGGCGATGAGTGGTATCGCTGAGAGGAACGTCATTACAATTGAGTCCTTGTGTCGGATGTGTCCCAGCTCATGCCCGATTACACCCTGAATCTCGTCCTCGTTCAATTGGGCGAGTAGGCCTTGGTTCACGGCCAGAGTCATGTTCCCTGACGAGTTGCCGAAAACGAAAGCATTCGGAGTTGGATCCGGGGACACCGCCAAGCGAGGCGGTTTGACGCCTGCTTGGCTGGCCAGTTTACCGACAGTGGACTCAAGCCACGGGTTCTCACTGGGCTGCAGGTAATGGAGCCGCGCGGTCGCTGCGACAATGTACGGACTGATAGCGAATTGAATCAACATGAAGACAAGCGCCAGAGCAAAAGCGCCCGCGAGCGTAGCCAACGGTGAAAACGAAAGATCTGTGGCGGCCGTGAAGAAGTACGAGACTACGCTAAGAAATGCCACGAAAACTACTAGAGTGATCAGGATTGTCGTCAACATCGTACCTTTCAGTTGGCTCAGGTTGGCCATCGTTCATTCACGAGTCCTGAAATTCCCAGCACTTAAAGCGTGAAGGCGATTAAAGGCTAGCTCCTCGTGGGCTGGGCGGTAATCTTTGGTCGCTGTAACGCGTGAGATCAATTGCTCCCATTGCGGCGCTCCGTTGCCGGTTCAGCCGGGCGAGATTCTTGTAACCTGCAGTTACTGTGGCTTCACGAGCGTTATCGAGACGGGAAAGGCGTTTGAGTTTGAGCACTCACTCATACTGAATTCCATCCAAACGGCTCAAGTTCCCGAAGTGACTCGAAGCTGGATGGGAAACAGTTTCATCGCTCCGAAAGATCTCGCGAAGAAGTCTGTGATCACGGAGCAGACTCTGGTTTACCTTCCGTTCTGGGTTGTGAGCGTTGAAGCCTCAACACATTACAAGGGGATGTTCGAGAGAATTTCCCCCGCAGTAGAGAAAGAGGGCGACATAACGAATCGGTATGATTGGCTCGTGCTTGCTCGGAGGAGAAGTGATTTTCCCACTCGTGCATTTCACCTCTCGCTCGAAGGGAAGATCCCGTTTGAGGCGACCAAGATTGACCGAGGAGCCAAAGTCCTAAACAGTGAAATGGAAACGCAGGAGGCTGTGCAGCAGGCGCGGGATGAGATCGAGAACCTTCACGAATATCTATCGAAAGACAAGATCGATCGCATCGTCGACATCAAGACGGCTCTGGACGTTTCCGGCACGGTCTACTTGCACGCTCCGGTTTGGTTTGTGAATTACACGTACAAGAACTCACGGTATTCGGTGCTCATGGATGGTTCGACTGGAGAAGTGATCAAGGGAGACCTGCCGAGTGAGGACTTCAAGCTCCTTTAGCCGGCCATTTGGCCCGGTCAAATCCTTAAAAGAGAAACAGGGAGCTTCCATCACGAGTAAGTTTGGTTTGACACCAAAGAAACCTTTGGAACGAGTGCAAGAGAGCGAGAAACTCCTAGAGAGAATGATGCTGGCTCTGCCGGGCTTTAGAGGGTATCAGCTGCGCGAGCAGAGGCGCGAGGCAGACAAGCTCGTTAGAAACCACATATACGATGTTCTGGAGCATGCAAGGGACGACATGACCAAATGCCTTCAGGTTCTATCGGATTCGAAATCCTCGGAACTGATCGAGCCAATGAATCGACTCATCGCTCGGATCGATCGCGTTGCTGAGAAGGTGAACCATGCGTCTTATGGTTACAGCGGTTACTTCGACTCGGTCAAAATTGAAGAACCGGAACTAGACCGGATGCTAGCGTACGACACGCAGCTAATGGATCTCGCGAGAAAGCTGTCCGATGGCGTTTCAGGTTTCAGGAAGGATTTGGAGCAAAATAGGCCTGAGAATGCGCGTAGTACACAGCAAGCGCTAGATAGCGCGCTGACGGACATGGAAGCTTCGTTTGATCAACGTAAGTCAGTTATCGAAGGAGTAGCGGTGTGATTAGGATGCCACAGATAATTGAATGGGTGAACGCTGGAGCCGACGATATTGTCTGGCGATATCCAATTGAAGACATAACTTGGGGAGCCCAGCTCATAGTTCGAGAATATGAGACTGCAGTGTTCTTCCGAGATGGAAAAGCGTACGACACATTCGGCCCCGGCCGACATACTCTGACCACGCTGAACCTTCCTCTGCTGACATCCCTGCTTTCCCGAATAGCAGGATTCCAGAACACACCCTTCAAGGCAAATGTGATCGTTATCTCAACAAAGCAGTTTGCCGGGAAGTTCGGGAACCGCGCTCAGACCACCGAACTTGCTCCACTGATGACATTCGGGTCGTTCTGGTTCAAGGTTGAAGACGCCTCGCTCTTCGTGAACGAAGTAGTGGGAGGACAGAACGCTTACTCAACTCCCGATGTGAACAATTTCCTGAGAGGATTCATCAACGAGAAGATGATCGACGTCCTCTCCAAGTATGACTTGCAGACGGTCTTCACGAAGCTTGATGAGACATCAAATGAAGTGAAAGCGAATCTGATTGACTATTTCAAGCGGCTTGGCGTGCAAATGGTGGACTTGAAGTTTGAAGGCATTGACACAACGCCCGAGTTTCGCGACCGTTTGTTCTGGTTAAAGTCGGGACGCGTCGCGCCGGAGGAAGTGATCAGGATGGAGACCGTGAAGGAGGCGGCGAAGGAGCTGGGGAAGTCAACTGGCGGTGGTGCTGCTTTCGGTGCAGGAATGGTGCTTGTCCCACCATTGTTCCAAACTTCCCCCGGCGGAACAGGGATGTCGGTGGCTCTGATCGTGTGCCCCAACTGCCAGGCGCACATCCCATCAACATCAAAGTTCTGTCCCAGCTGTGGTCAGAACATGTCTGGCGGCCAAATGCAACCGACCAGCGTGCCCGTCAGGAAGTGCCCCAAGTGCGATACGGTCGTCGCTGCTGGTGCAACCTTCTGCCAGAACTGTGGAACGAAACTAGGTTGACTTAGGCCTAATTCTCGTGTAGGCCAAGAAGATAGCGCCGAAAAATATCAGCACTAGCGCAAGAACATAGCCAACCAATATAGTCGCCACTGAAACCAAGACCCATAACACTCCAACCACAATGGCTAGAACGCCATAAGCTAACGTTGTCCTCGGAGCCATCTCATACGAAGCTGGTGCTCTAGTCTTAAGGACAGCCATTACTGAAAAAACCACGCCGACTCCGCATAGGAAAAGTGGAGCCAGGAGACTGGATGGCAGAAGAGCCGTCAAGTACGCGAGTAGGAGCAGGCCGATCAGAACCATGACAGAGCCTGCAAGGTAGGAGTTGAAACGTCGCGCCATCGAACTTCATGGAACAATCAATTACAGCAGCATAAATGTCTTGAGCAGATGAATCATTCTGTTTCTTCCTCGTCTGAAGATTAGCTTATTTGCCCATTCGAAGTTTAAGGTCATTGTGCGGGGATACCAGAGCCAGGTCAAATGGGCGGGTCGCGTGCTGCGGATGCGTGCGGCATGTCGAAATGCCTACGCTTGGCCACGCGCGCTACACTCAAGATTCGCGCAAGACGCGAGGGTTCACGTGCGCGGGTGAGCTATCCCGTGGCGTAGGCCTTCGTGGGTTCGAATCCGGCCTTTGGACAAGGTCGGCGAGATTCCCACTCCCCGCACCAACTATCTTGATACCTTTACTCCCAGATTCCTGGCCAGGCGCCTAACTTCCTCTTCATCTAGCCACGTTACCCTCAAGTAGTCAACTATCTCCTCGTCAGTCATCCCAAGCCTGCGCGCTTCCTTTATCGTGTGCTTGTACGCTTCGAGCTCAGTGGGTCTATCAACATATTCAAACCTCTTACCGATCCGCAATAATATCTCTCTGCCATCTCTGAACTGCTTTACATGAACAAGTTCGTGAATCAGATCCAGGTAGATTGCTCGGGTTTCTCCATCCCTCAGGTAATTTGCATTGGCGATCAAGTGTCCGTCTTCGTCGCTGACCCAGATGTAGTCAGATCGAGACCGGAGAAACTCCACTCGAAGGCCCGCCAGAACCTCGTCAGTTTCTTGACCAAAGATCTCACGAACCGCTGGGACCTCCTCGAACCCTTTGAAATAGTTGTTAAAACGACGTTTCGTCTTAGAACCGTGTTTCGTTGTAGGAACTTGCCGCATAATGCGAACGCTGTTCAATCCCGGTATTGGACTCAC
>MEMY01000013.1:7932-12664 GCA_001768965.1 archaeon RBG_16_50_20
GGGATTCCAGCAAGGCATGTACACAGTAATTGCAAGTATCATTGAAAGGTTTTCCATCAACCGAGCACCCCGTATGTCGGACCGCTTCGAGGCTGCTAAAGCTGCTCTCGACACATTTTCAAGGAAGTTCAACCGTAACCTAGAACGAGCCTGACCTTTTGCTAGAGAAGCATACTTACCACGTTTCGAAAGTCTTCAATGCTCCGTTGAAATTCGTCTATAACTGGCTCACCGATTACAGAGAGGACGATAACCAGATAACGGGGTCAAAGACGCAGTTTAAGATCTTGCAGAAAACAAAACGTCGAGTAATCTACCTTTCCACACTTGAACGAGAAGGAAAAACAGTTAGTGCCGTGAAAATAGTCACCTTACGCCCACCCAAAGTTTGGCACCTAGATTACGTGGGAGAGGAAGAAGACGCGATTGGCGTCTACAAGTTAACACGGGTGGGACCAAGAAAAACGAGGCTCGACATGACGTTCACAGAAAAGTACAAGATCAGCGATGCCCCCACCAAAGAGGAAGACAGAAATCACACCGACCAAATGTGGGACAAATTCGCGGCGGCCCTGGAGAAGGACTACGCTTCCGACCATTAATCACATTAAAGTAAGGACACCGAGATGGTAGAGATCGACTGCTGCGGGCTCTGGTGGGTGTACCATGCGTCTTGCGTTGATCGAGGACTTGCTAAGTGAACCCTTGCCAGCTGGCTCCAATCTTCTGGTGGAGTATGACGCCGCGTCCCAATGGTACCGGGTGTCCCTGAACATCGTGAGAGAATGGCTGAGAGCCGGAGGTGAGGTCGGTTACAATGTGGCGGCGCAGTTCCCAGACAACCTCCGATCTCAACTCAGAAAGCTAGGACTGAACGTGGAAAAGCTCGAAACTGATGGGAAACTCGAAATCTGGGACTGGCACTCCGCAACACTAGGCCAAAAATCGAACGAAAAGTTCGTCGGGGCCAGTACCGGTCTGAAAGCAGCAGACCTCAGCATAGCCATAGCGAAAGAAGAATTGAGGCCTGCGATGGCTGGAGAAGCCTATGCTGAATATCTGAGAATTTGGGACAACTGTTCCGTGATGGCCAGGTTCAACGAGGACAAAGCTTGGGTTGAATTTCTAGTCACCCGAATCTTTCCATCGGCATTCTACACAAAGTCAACTCTGATAGTAGGAGTGATTCGTGGGGTCCACAGCGATTGGGTCTACAGCCAATTGGAGGATGCAGCAGACGGCGTGATCGACTTCAAAATTGAGGACAATGGCGAGGAGACTAGGGATGCCCTCAGGATTAGAAGCATGCGAACCGTCGGCTTTGACCGAAGATGGCGTCGACTGAAAATCGGCGAGAACTTCGAAGTCACTTTGGAGAAGTAGTCATTCACCGGTCGTTCGTTTCGTGTGTGTGCGCACCACTATACTTCGCCCTTATCATTATCAGAATCATCTTGAACTTGGTGATTGCTTTAAGTGCATGCGGCTTGTTGGCACGCATTATGATCATCTCACCCTCCCTAAGATGAAAGCTCTCACCAGAGATTTCGATCTCAACTTCGACGTCTACAACAATGACCAACGCGTCGTAAGGAGCTGTATGCTCACTAAGGCCCTGTCCACTATCGAAACTGAAGGCCGTTACAGTGCCAGCCTCTTTATCAACCAACGTTCGACCTACAACGGCATCTCCCTGGTATGCCAGCAGCTCCTTGAGCCTCAGAATCTTTGCCGCGATCGTTGCGTTCAGATCTTCGTTCACTTTCTTTGAACCTGGGAGGCATCCCATAAGGGGGCGGGTCGTCTTAATGATTTCCGGAATTGAGCATAATTGGGGCCGAAACACGAGCTTGCTTTCAATTGCCTACGATACGGAGTTCACAGAACCTTTCAGTGCCGTCTTTCCACAGGAGCCTGTAAGGTTATTATCAAAGAAGTCGGACGCACAGCCTTGTTTGACTTGTGAATGTGAATAGCTCGCATTGCCTTTGGTGCTTGGAATGGTCAGGTTCTGTTCAAAATGCGGCACCTACATGTCACCGCATCGGGACGCTTGTTCTCGATGCGCACCAGTTGAAGGAAAGACTACACTGATTACGCTGCCCCCATCCGACCTCACAATCGAGACTGTTCTCAACTCTTTTCCAAGCGACACACTGAGACCATATCAAAAAGAGACCCTGAACAACATAGTTGAGGCGTTTCAATCCGGCAAGAAGTGCGTGCTCGTAATTGCGCCAACCGGTTTTGGAAAATCCTTTGTGAACGTCGCCTTCAGTTCAGTCACCAAATCCTTCTACGTTACACCGCAGCTGGCGCTGATTGACCAACTCCTCGCAGACCCCCACTTGAAGAACCGTTTCGTCGAGATCAAGGGACGTCAGAACTACCGATGCTATTACATCCCACATCGCGGAGTACATGTTGGGAAATGTGAAACCGAGGATTATCCCTGCCATGAACGCTTTGATGTTTGCCCGTATTGGATGCAGAAACAGTTAGCCCTTCAAGCTCCCAGTGTCTTGATGAGTCTAGCTTACTTGACCTTCGAGGGCACTACCGAAGGGAGCGAGACATACCTCGGAACGCGTAGCCTTCTCGTTCTTGACGAAGCCCATAACCTGGAGGAACAATGTCTCAGCCACGTCGCCTTGCAGTTCACACCTTTCTCGGTCCCATACGAAATCTACCACAAGTTTCTGCCAAACCTCAGAAACGTGCACGGGAGGGTGGAGATGGAGGCTTTCCTGGCAAATGTTGCTGAGTATCTGAAGCTGCTACTCGGGAGACTTGAGACCAAAGCTGAGACACATGGGCTATCGATCAACGAAACAGAGAACAAGAAAGCTATGGAAAGATTCCTTGAGAATCATCGCCTCTTTACGTTCTCCAGATCAGAATGGGTGTGGCAGATTCGCAACGACCAGCTTCTCCTACAGCCAGTGTTTGCAAGGGAGTTCATGAAAGACCTTGTTTGGAAACGCGGCGAACACTACCTGATTTCATCAGCCACTATTCTCGATCCGCAGGAGTACATCAAACTCAACGGATTGACAGATTTCCTGAAGGAAGATGAGATCGCAATTCTTCAGGTCCCGAGCATATTCCCCGCGGAGAACAGGCCCATAATTGATGCCACTGTTGGAGTTCTCTCCAAGCAGCAATGGGAGCACAACATGCCGTTAGCAGTTGTGACTGTCGAGCAGATTCTGCGAAAGGAACCAGGAAACGTCGCGATACACTGCCACAGTTACAGGCACCAGCGGGCGCTGGTCGCGAACTTGTCACCTGACTTGAAGCATAGGTTGATTGTGCACACGGGCAAGGACCGCGAGGAGAAACTGCGAGAATGGATGCGTTCACGTGGCAAAGTATTCGTCTCAGTCGCCTTCAATGAGGGTCAGGACTGGAAATACGACATTTGTTTGTTGCCGAAGGAGGAGATAATCACAACGAGCGGGGTGCGAAGAATTCGCGACATCAAAGTTGGCGACATGGTTTTGACGCATAAGGGAAGGTTCAGACCGGTTAAATCAGTAAAAGTGAGAAACTATTCAGGTTCAATAGTTTCAATAAGGCCCTACTATGCGAAACCATTTCAAGTAACTCCAGAACATCCAATATTAACGAACAAGGGATGGATGAGGGCAGAACAAATAAACGATGAGTACATAGCATATCCTAGACTAACCGATCACTCCCACATTTACCCAAGAATAAACATCACATATGAAAAACGCCGCGCTGGATTTCACAAATGTCAGAATAGCAGTCACACTGCGAACTACTTCCGGGAACAGGTGAAGCTTGACAAAAAGTTGGCCCCTTCGGAGATGAGGCTGATTGGGTACTACCTTGCCGAAGGATCGACCGGCGCTCACGAAATCCATTTGGACTTCGGAAAAACCGAAAAAGAGTTGGGATACGCAAAGGACGCAGCGTCCGTATTCCAAGAACTCTTCTCAAGAGACGCGGCTATACGACAAAAGGGAGATGGAGGATACCAAGTTTCGTTTGGCTCTGTTGAAGGCGCAAAATGGTTTGGCGCAATGTTCGGTAAAGAGGCGACTCAAAAAAGCATTCCCTTTTCTTGGCTTCATGCCAACGACCAGTTAGTCATCGAATTACTTCGAGGATATTTCAGAGGAGACGGCTCACATCTTGGTAATGTTATTTCATTTACGACCGTTTCAAAAACTTTGGCCTACCAAGTCAGGCTGCTGTTCGCAAGGTTTGGAATTGTGTCCAGCGTGGAATCCAAAAAGGGTGGAAAGGCCGTGATACAGGGGCGAGTAGTTAGAACAAATGAAAGCTTCATGGTCCGAGTGAGCAGAACACAAGCTAACCCAGCTTTCCAGCTGCTTGGAATCGCAAAGACAATAACGAAAAAACGCACATTCAAAGTCAAAGCCCGCGTTAGTGGCAAATACCTTCGCGGTTCATACATTCGCGTTAAAATGCACAAAAAGAGCACAGCGAACTACTCTGGACCGGTCTACAATTTGGAAGTTGAAGAAGACAACTCATACGTCGGAACCTCATGCATTTATCATAACTGCTCGGCTCAGATTTTGCTTAAGGTTCCATTCGCTGACATTGGGGATATGAGGGTGAAGAGGCGACTGGAACTTGGACAGCGTCAATGGTACGAAAACCAAGCCATGCTTGAAGTAATTCAAGCGTACGGTCGAGCGATCAGAGCGGAAGATGACACGGCAAGGTTCTATGTCGT
>MEMY01000014.1:0-12781 GCA_001768965.1 archaeon RBG_16_50_20
CTGCGGCAAAACCGAAACCACTTACATGATCGAAGGATGGATGCCATCCTCTAAAGTCGGCATGATCAGGTCTGAATTGAAGAAAATCTGCGCTGACGAGGTCATCGTGAGGGATTGGGCAAGTAGGAATGCCCCAACTCGATTGCAAAACCCCAAGATTCCAGTTCTAAGCATATTCGAAAAACTGACCATGGGGTTCGGCGTTCCGAAGAGCGACGAGGTTGATCCGACTGTTCTTTGGCTTGTTACATATCCGCTCTTCTTCGGATTCATGTTCGGTGACGTCGGAAACGGACTCGTTGTAATGATAGTTTCCAGCATCTTCTACATCCAAAAGAAGCGAGGCCTCGTCATATCCGACAACGCGTACGGAGGCCTTGGTAGCGTATTCAGCATGGTAATCCAAGGTTCAGCATTGCTGATACTGAGCGGAGCTTCAGCGTTTGTGGTCGGGTTTCTGTATGGGACTGTCTTCGGAAACGTCGAATGGTTCAAGATGATCACCGGACTACCCGGACCACTATGGTTCGAACCATTTGAAAACATCACGCTCATGCTCAGGGTATCCATTACCATCGGCGTGATCCACATAATTTCTGGTCTCTTGTTGGACATTTTCAACAAGCTCTATGTGAAAGAGTACCGCGAACTCGTCTCCGGTCCGCTTGTCTGGCTCTGGTTCTATTGTGCGTTTGGTTTTACACTGCTTCAATATGGTCTCAGGTTCCCGAACTATCTCTTCGACCCCCGGAATTCCACGGACATCTTCATAAGAATCGGGATCCCACTGATCGCCATGCTGGCCCTGAAATTCTGGGCCGAGGGACCGATGGGGCTTATGCATGCCTTCGAGTCTATGCTGGCAACATTGTCCCATACGATTTCATATGTGCGAATTCTCGCAATGAAACTGATCGATGATGTATTCCTTCGACTCTTTCTTGGAGTTCTCATGTTTTTCACAGCTTGGGGCAACCCGCTCGGAAGCGCGGTAGGGTGGATCCTCTTCGCCGCCTTGACAACGGTGCTGATATTGATCTTGGAGACAGCGTTCGTGTTCATGCAGTCCCTCCGACTTCACTGGGTCGAGTGGTTCCTCAAGTTCTATGCCGGCGAGGGAACGGCTTTCAAGCCGTACGGTGCGGAGAGAACTTACACTAGAGTCAGAACAGGCATCGCATGACGCTGCTGGAACTTACGTGGGCATTGGCGAGCTACTCTGTAGACATTCCCTGTGATTTTGCATTAACCTGTCGAGCTCAGTCTTGAGCCTAGGTTTCGGCATGTAACCGATCACCTCCCCGATTGGACGCCCCTGACAGAACATCTTGATCGTGGGCAGACCCATCACGCCATAGCGCTCCGCAATGTCCGGATGGTCCTGAGTGTTGAGCTTAAGCATCGTGAGTCTACCTTCGTATTCCGTTGAAAGCGCGTCAAAGTCGGGCATGAGCTTTCGGCACCAAGGACACCAGGGCGCCCAAAATTCCACAGCGACTGGTTTCTCTGACTGACCGACGACCCGGTCCCAGTCTGCTGCTCCAACATCGACAATTGGCAAGCGAGCACCAAATTGGAATCAGATGTTAACGCGGTTAAAGAATACCCTTTTCGAACCAGAACTCAGACGCTGACAGTACGTAGGACCGAATCCTTGTTTATATTGAGCCATGTCGCTTCCGTATCAGACACCGACCCTCAGAGGCGCCCTCTACGAGTCATTCCAGTTCAATGCAGGTCCAAGCAATCAATGACATTGTCGCGGAGTTACAGGAATATGGCCTAACCCGAAACGAAGCCCGAGTACTCGTCTTCCTAGCCAAGACCGGTCCGTCCAAGGCGAGCGACGTTGCCCGCGCGGTCCAAATCAACCGCACCGAAACCTACCGAACGATCCGAAACCTACAGCGCCGCGGACTTGTGGAAGCGACTTTTGAAAGACCCGTCCGGTTTCAATCGGTTCCTTTCGACAAGTGCCTTCAAGTTCTGATTGATGAGAGAAAGGCAAGGCTGAGGATTCTTGAGCAACGGGGAGAGAATCTCCGCCGGCAGTTTGAGGGTGTAAAGGTTGAGCCGGTCGCGCATGAAGTGGAACGGTTTCAGGTGGTTGAGGGAAGGATTAGGATTGAGCAGCGACTTCAGAGCATGTGCGCACTAGCCAGGAAATCCGTCCTCACAGTGCGCTCTTCATCGGAAGTAGTGCGCGCAGACACTTCTGGATTGTTTGATATGCTTTCTCAAGGCGTCAAGATAGGTTTGCGCGTGAGAGTCATCACAGCCATTACTCAGGCGAACCTTGAGATCAGCGAGAAACTGCGTGAGCTGATAGAGGTTCGACATCTTGATCTTAAAGCGAAGCCTATCCCACGAGTCTCGATCATTGACGACAACGAAGCCCTTTTCGAAATTACAACAGCTGGCGAAACACAGAGAACAAGTGAAGAAGTAGCGCTTTGGATCAACAGCCGGGCTTTTGTGAGGAACCTCCAAGCATATTTCGAGGAGATGTGGAACTCCGCAACACCTGCAGAAGGTCGCATTGAGGCCCTGAGGAAGGGCATACCTCCGGACGATCTCAGAATATTCAAGGGTAGAGTTGAGGTGAGCGGCAGGATCAATGAGATGATCGAGTCTTCGATACAAAGCTTAGAGATTTGGACGACGATGCGAGGACTGCAAGCCTTCGCCGATTTCCACATGCCACAGCTGAAAGCAGCAAAAGGTCGTGGAACCAAAATACGCATAATCGCTCCAATTACGAGTGAGAACACTGAAGGAGCCCGCAAACTAGTTCCCGTCTCGGAACTTCGTTATTCTGAGGCTCTTGGCCCTGCAGGGATAATCATTGTCGACCAGCGTGAGCTTATGCTCTATGAGAGATTGCCAGACGACAACAGCCCCGATGTTGGAGCTGATGTGGGTTTCTGGACCAACAGTAAGCGTTTCATCGAAACCATGAGCAGAGCCTACGATGGAATGTGGAAAGGCGTGTTCGCAATATACACGCCCAGACGACGCGGTCTGCAAAGATAGACCAAAGCTGAAAGAATGCCTAACCATTGGTGCTTACGATATTGGTGAACATAAAGATCGGATGTCAACTTCCTCAAGAAATCGGTGACTTCGAGAAGCTTGCTGAGATCGCCCAAACTTGCGAACGGTTAGGGTACGATAGCATATGGGCGTACGATCACCTCTCACCCTTTTGGACAAAGAACGCTCATGGATTAGAGTGCTGGACGCTGCTTGCGGCGATTGCACAGCGCACCAACAGAATCAAGGTTGGAACGCTTGTCACAAATGTGAATCTTCGCAACCCAGCTTTGCTTGCAAAGATGGGTTGTACTCTGGACAACATAAGTCAAGGTCGCCTCATTCTTGGACTCGGGACTGGTGACAGGATGAGTCGTGACGAGTTGCTATCCTATGGTTACGAGTTTCCGGGTCTGGATGAGAGAGTGGGACGCTTGCGGGAAACTATCCTCATCCTGAAATCCATGTGGACCGACTCCGAAACCTCGTTCAAGGGAAAGTATTATGCGCTGTTTGAAGCAGCAAATTCTCCTAAACCAATACAGAAACCTTATCCGCCAATCTGGGTGGGCGGTAAACACCTCAAAATTCTTGATGTTGTTGCGGAGATGGCGGACGGTTGGAATTACTGGGGTCTTGAGAGGAAAGTGCTAGCTCAACGGAGCGAGTACCTCCACGCAAAATGCGCGCAATTTGGCCGTCCTCCTGGAGAAATCACAAAATCGTGGGCTGGTGCACTCCGTAATTTGTTCCAGAACAATGAATCTCGAAGCACGATCTTGGAGGAAGTAAAGGAAGAGCTGCGAAGCCAGACCAATCATGGGACTAACTATTTCATAGCCTCTTTCGGTTCAAGGGCTGAAGCATGGTGCTACGAGGCCTTCGTCGAAGCCTCGAAAAGCTTGGAGTAGATCCAGTGGGACAGTAAGACCGATGAGAACTCCAACGACCAAGTCACGCAGAGTTGCGATGGCTGCCGTTCTTGCAGCGGTGTATTTTGTGCTCAGAAGTCTCCCGAACCCTGTACCGTTTCTGTTTCAGATGATTGGCATCTCAGGCCGGTTCACCGCAGGCGACTTCTTGTTGACGACTATCGTTCTTGTTGCGGGACTTTGGGGGGGCGTTCTGTCCGTTCTCATCGGGACAATCTTGGCTTATCCGGTGAGCGGTACACCGTTCTTGGGACTTGACTTCCTGCCAGGCGTTGCTAACGTCCTTCTCGTTGGACTCGTTCTTCAAAATCGTCGTAGGATTGCGCAGGGAATCTACGCAGCAATTCTGCTTGCCTTCCTTCTCAGCCCCTACAGTCTGCTTTTTGGGTATGGTTACGTCCCGTACGCCTGGCTTCACATTTTGGGTTTGGCGGTATTGTTCTCACCAATAATCGCAAGCGTCCCGACTTGGCTGACCCGAAACGATACCCGTCAGCTTGCGGCTGTAGCAGCCTTGGCATTCGTCGGAACGATGGCCCAGCATCTTACGGGCGGCTTGTTGTATGAATTCACAGTGGGACTGGTGCAGGGAAACACCACAGAATTCCTGAGAAAGAGTTGGCAGATAATATTCTGGCTTTACCCAGCAGAACGACTCATCATCGTCTTAGTATCCACTCTCATATCGGCCGGTCTGTTGAGGTCGATCAAACGCTTGAGTCTCTAAACTATGAACGATTCAACACAACACCTTCAGATTCAGATTGCTCTCGTGGACTGTTTTGCATTAAACGCGTTACGGCTGCCTGGAATACCCAGCAGATTAAAGTAACGGGCGTCTGTCCCCTTCTGTCACCGGAATGCAGGATCCGTTGAGGAGGAACGCCTTACGAAACGCTCAATGAAGCTATTCGAGCGACTCCTTGATACAGATGTTAAAGCGGACCTGCTCACGCTGTTCCACAACCATGCGAACTTGCAGGACTCGTCAGAGGGGCTCGCAAAGAAGTTGGGACGGAATCCCGCCGAGGTTCAACGCGAACTCGAAGATCTCGTCGAACTCGGCATATTGAAGAAAGTGGAAGTGTATTCCTTTGGGATCGACAGAGACAGAGAAATTCAAGATGCGATTTCGAAGCAACTTGCTTTAGGAGAAGTCCCAGACACTACTCAGGCTGTGAGCGCGGCGCTCCAAGTTCCTAAACTAGTCACCGGCATACAGGTCCTTGACAAAGTGCTCCCAAGTGGAATGCCTTCAACCTCGGCAACTTTGATCCTAAGTGACCCTGGAGCAGGGGAGGAGAACCTGCTTGCCCATTTTGTTAGTCAACAGATCCAATCTGCAAAACCTGTTGTATACGTGACCTTGGACAATTTCCCAGCCAACATTAGGCAGATTGTCCAGACCCAATCGGGCGGCGCGCTAGATTGGTCTTCTCTGATCTTCGTCGACTGTTACTCGAAGACTGTGGGAGTTGAGAGCGAAGAGGCTCAAACAGTAGATCCTGAGAACCTTTCAGCCATCAGCATCGCAATCTCCGACATTATGAGCAAGGAAGCGATCTCTTTGATCGTCATCGACTCTTTCAACACATTGATCAGAAAGCGAGGTGTAAGGTCGGCCATAGAATTGCTTCGAGTACTGGTGGCCCGCGCGAGGCAGGCGAGATGCTTGTGCTTTGTTACTATGAACAGGAAAGCGTTCCACCCGGCCATTGTAGCCTCCGCACAGGACATTGTGGATGGCGTGATCGAGCTCAAAACTGAGGAAAGCGCTGAAGGAATTGCGCGATCGCTCCGAGTCCTCAAAATGCTTGGAGCAAAACACCTCACTACATGGACTCCCTATGACATTTCTGATGATGCCAAATTCATTCAGCCCAGCCAAAGTAAGTTAGGTTGACCTGCAGCCGAACTGCAGCCGACGTTGCCTAACCTAATTCCTTGAGTCGTGCTGGCAAGTACTTATCGACAATGAAAGCTAGTCCGTATCTGCTGAAGGCTTCTTGTTCTGATTTTCGTTTTAATCTTAGAAAGGCTTCAATCTCTCTCTTCCATAGTTTGGTGTCGTATCTAGGATCCTTTTGAAGCTCATACAATCTTTTGATGTCCAGATCAGTGAGTGGATCACTTGGGAGCTTGTAGTCGACAATGTCGGAGGCATAGACCCCGGCCCATTTGGCGTCTGGGGTGTTCAGTTCGCGCAGGTGGGCGGCGTTCGCAGATCCTGCGATTATGACATTGGCGATGTGCATTCCCCAGGGATCCGCGTCGCAGAAGATGTAAACCGGTAACCCCAGCTCTTGACTCATTCGCCTGATGAGAGCCCTTGTGGCACGCGGCGCCTGGCCGGCGGTGTGGATGAGCAGTGCCTTGTACTTATCGTGAACTCTCTCTTCAATGAAACGAGTGAACAACCCACCCTTCTCTATCGCGATTATTTTGTCGGCTTTGCACTCGGCGAATTCAGCATTGGTTAGGGCTGGGCCAATCATCATGCCGTCAGGGTGAGAGGCAAGATTCAGTTTCCTCCCTTCATATCCGCGTACCGTGTACTGAATCGTCAAATCGCCGAATATTGCGCTGCGTTCTTCTGGAAAGACGTTGAAGTCCTCTCTCGGATGTTCGAGAACTGTTTCAAGGTCTGTGATTATGTCGTCGCTCTCAGCCTGGTCGGTGAAGCTCATCTCGTAGGCCTGAGCGGAGTAAAATACGTCTCGCAGCGTCGAAGTCTTGCCTTCCCGCGCGAGCTCGTCGACGAAGGAACCTGTCCAGACAAGCTGAGTCAATGGACGGATGTGTCTAATATTGCGGGCACTGCGTCTGACGAAGCGTTCACCGAGAATATACTGTCTGGTGTGTTGGTCGTAGTGAATGTTTGTTATCGAGCGGCTTGGCATGCGCACTGATGGCCATTGCTTTTTTGAGAGTTGGGAGTAGAGCTGTTCGCCCAGACTCCTCAGGGCCGACAGAACTACGCTCTTCTTCTGTTCGACTCTACTCGGCGTCTTCGTCTTGGTCGTCTTCACTTTCTTCGATTTTTTCATATCTCAAAACACTCTTGAGTAAGGGTGCAACATCAGGTGGCTTTTCTTTCTTGGCAAGCTTAGCAGAGAAGCCCGCAATCTTCGGAAGATACTTTTGGAAAACGTCTAGCCTGTGCTTATCGTGTGCCAAGTGGATTTTCTTAGAAAGAAACAGTGACAGGCGTCGTGCGACTTCGCGAACAGCGTTTAGGACTTCCCTTTCAACGTCGGGTCGATCGGCGATAAACTCCTTTCCGACTGTCTTGTAGGGGACCTTGGTCGAGCATATGTGAACAAAGACAGCGATGGGCATGTCAGGTGAGGCCTTGTAGTGCCGCCAATCCATCTGGGTGTTGACGGCCTTCCACGAAACGTCGCTTGCCTCATCGAATAGGAGCGGTATTTTGTTAGCGAACCTGTAGAGTCTGATTCCACCTTTAGGTTCGATCTCTCCGCCATATGCTATTCCAACTTCCACGATGAATGGAAATCCCGAATAAGCTGAAGGTTTTCTTTGATAGACAGAAACGAATTCGGGGGATAGCTCCTTCTTTATCCCTGCTTCGAGAAGCTCCTCGCCGAGTGGTGATAGGCAGTTTGCGTCCGGCGCCAAGAACTTGTAGCTCTTCATCGCGTTTACGACGCGGACAATCTCATCTGGCGCGAGCTTCTTGGGGTTCTTCTTCGGTGGGAGTCCAACCTGCTGCAGGAACCCGGTCGCTATGGTCCTGCCGACCCGATGGAAGTGTGTCTTCATGAAACCCAGCATGGTGCGTTCTTTTGTGAGTTCGATTAGCCGCTTCATTGTCTCAACGTCCACGCCATATGGGTGGGGCAGAGTTTCCTGGGGCGGTTTAGGCATCTGCGTGGTTGCCCTTTCGAACCTGTAGAGTCTTCCCCTCGGGTCAACGTAGGTTATGTTTGCGTAGGGAGCTACGATTGCTGTCTGCTGAAGATACTCCAGAACCTTCGGCATCGCCCTCGTGTAATCCGCTTCAGTCAGGAAGTCGATTACTGCTCCGTGCCATCGGTTGTCGTTCGGATGGGTCTTATGCTTGAGGATGACGGGTTTGTTCTTCTGAATATCGATTGTCAATTGATATTCGTGGACCTTCGTGGGACCGGTGCTGGACATGATCGTTGCCTGACCGTGCGTGGTGACTTGGCCGTACAGGATCGCCATCTTCCCGCCGAGTCCGAAAGTTCCTCGGGTTTGTCGGAGTTTGTATTTTGATCCGAAAAGTACCTGCCCGAACGCGGATGGGATGATCTCGTGTGGTATACCAATGCCGTTGTCTTCAATATGGATGCGATATATCCCTGGCCCATCGGTCGGACCCGATTCGTGGGAGACTCGAAGGTAGATATCAGGTGGAATCTCTCGAATTTCGGCGGCGTCTAGTGAATTCTCCACGAGTTCCCGGATCGTGGAGTAGATCGCTCTGGTGGGGTTTGTGAACCCAGCGATGTCTCTGTTCCTGTAGAAGAAGTCGGCTGCGGATATTTCTTGGAATACTTCCTGCAGTGACATCAGAGTTCGCCTAGCTTTGCCAGTCTCAGGAATAAAGCTGATGATGGGGGCATTGGGTCAGGTCGGTGGTTTCTGCCAGAGTTCAAGGGTTTCTCTCTTCTTGCTCTCGCTCTTCATCTTTCTAAGCAATTTGTACACGGTAGAATGTTGTTTGCCTTTGAGCAAGAGTTCTATTGCTTCTCTCGCATCAGTCACGGTCTCATATTCTCCAATCATCGAGATCGTATGCCCGTAGACCGAAACTTTCGCCTTTGTCATCTCCTCTATTAAACGACGAATCTTCCCCTCGCGGCCGATAACGCGCCCTTTGAGTCTGGCAATGTCTCGCTCGTTTCGGCCGAAAGTTTCGCGCAAGTCGATTATGTCGAGGACTATGTCGTCGTCGACTAAAGTGAATGCTCGCTCAGGCGAGAAACCTCGTGCGATGGCGACCACGACGTCTCGTGCACGGAGGATCGTGGTTGGGTCTTCGGAATCCTCCTTCGGAACAACCTCAACTAGACCTGTTTCGCTCTGTATCAGCAGCCTTGTCCTGAAGGCTTGTTCGATCTTGCCCTTGATTGAGCCTTCCTTTCCGATCAGTACGCCTACCCGTTCGAGGGGGATTATGGTGCTAACTCTGGTTTCCATCTTCACCTACCACCCATGATGTCAGCCTTTCGATACTCGGAACTGTGACTCCTATCTTCGAGAAATATCCGTTAAGATGCTCTAAGTCCCTTTCGAGGAACATGCGCGCCATCGGATGCTCAGGTAGAACTGCTTGGGCGAAATCAAAAATTACTGGATCCAAATCGACCATCATAATGTTGTATTCACTAAGGTCTCCATGAACGAGCCGCCCTTTCTGGTATAATCGGCGCACTGCCTCCGCGATTTTGTCATATACTCGACCGGGGTGGTCTAAGGGAGTTTCCCTCAGTAGTGGAGCCGGGATGCCGTTTCGACCAATGAATTCCATCAGCAAAACATTTCCTTCCACGAAAATGGGGGCGGGTACGCGGACACCTGCCTGTTTAGCCTGTTGAAGATTTCGGAATTCCTTCAGAGCCCACAGATTTACCAGTGATCTTGTATCCATCTTTGTCCTCTTGAATCGCGGGTCACCTTGAATGTACATTACCCGTCCTTGCCTGAATTCGGCCGATGTGGTCAAGTAGATCTTCAAAGCGATGGGGTTCTTCCGCTTTCCTGATCCCCAGTATATGCGGGACTCTTTCCCTGAACGAACTACGCCATGTATGTTCTTAATGTATCCCCGATTAAGCATCCGGTAAACGATCATGAGGGTGGATCTGTCGAAGACCTCTTCGAGCGATTCCATTTCCTCGCTACGCTTTTCCCTCATCAACCGCTTTACTTCGTAACGCGCCACTCGCCGGCGTAGCTTTCGCTCAGCCATGGACTCCAATTCCTCCACCCCTCTCACCGTCATTGACGGGATATCAGGCTGTGAGGCGACCTTGGCTACGAAGCCAGTTGGACTGGCTCTCCGTATACCTCCAGAGGATATCGCCTCTGCTATCAGTCTGGAAATCCCAAGGAGCCACCAGAACGGTATCGCCGACCTTGATCCAGACCCGGCGCTTCATCTTGCCGCGAATTCTACACACTCGTTCATGACCATCCGCACATTTGACCATCAGTCTATCGTAACCCAACATTTGGGTTACTATGCCAAACATTTGGCCTTCACCCGGCATGACCATTTCCCTGAGTTCGCCTTCGCTCAGGACCTTCTTTTTCCCCACACTTCCCACCGAAACTATGTCGCGCTACTATCGAGTCAGACTAGATAAGCGTATTAGAAAACTTGAGGGGTCATTCCCAAAAAGCAATGGTAGTTATTTTATCACAGCCGAACAATCTGCACATGTGGGACGCCATCAATATGGAGCACTGCGGAAGAGTCTGCTAGGCCTTCTCTCACGGCTGCGTCGACTATCCCTTTTCCTACAAGGTTGATTACGTCAGCCGAATCAATGGCTTTGAGTGCCTCTTCTATGCTCGCTGGTACTCCCTTGTAGAAATCAGCCTTAACCTCCAATTTCAACCTCCCCTCACGAAACGTTGAACCTAGGAGGTTTCTGTCGCAGACCGCTACCAGGATGTGTTTTGGATCTTTGAAGACATTCAGGAATACTTCGTCCACGATGCTGGCCCTTTCTTAGGATGGAAGGATCGAGGACTTCGCGCCACAGGCTTCACATCTGAGGAACAGATATCGACCTTCCTTCTCGACCTTCGTGTCAGGACGATTACAAATAGGACAGATCACGAAGCGCTGTGCGTAGATCTGAAGTAGTCTGGTTACGGTTCCAACGTCAAATCGGCCCTGAAAGATTGCACGGGCACCGTCTAAGGAGGCTGCTGTCGCCATTTCCCTGGATAGGAACTTTAGCAGGTGATGAGGGTCACGATTGAATCGGGTACTGATGTCTCCGAAATTCTGGATTATTGTCCTTCTGCCCATCCTGATGCCAACCACCTTCGGTATTTCGAATCTCTCCCCTGTCCCGACAGTTTTCGGCAGGTCGGCATATGCCCTTTCCAGAAGCTTACTGTATTCTCCGCTCAAGGTTGCTTTCCGCGGGAAGATGGGATCCCCGGTATTTGTTGGTTCCTCTTTGAGAAAGAAAATGTTAATCAGATGATGCCGGTAGGACGGTTTCGGAGGGGCCGAAGCTAAACCGCAAATCAGTCGACAGCGAGGAGAACTTGCAGGCTGAGGGTTGTACTCATTTGCAAAGGCGGCCCGATTGGAGGCGACCTTAGTTGGGAAAGTGGATCGTTAACGCCGCGTGGCCCTATGTCAACTCGGTTCCCCACTTAGGGACATTCATTCATCTTCTATGTGCTGACGTTTACGCGAGATATCTTCGGCTGAAGGGCGAAGAGGTCATTGCGGTAACGGGCTCGGACGAGCACGGGACGCCTATAGAAGTCGAGGCAATAAAGAAAGGAATTCCACCGAGGCAGCTTACTGATGGAATCCATAAACAGATCTGCGAATTGCTGGACGCTTACAACATACGATTGGACAATTACACTAGAACCGAAAGTCCGGTTCACGTTCGATTCACGCAGGAGCTCTATAGAAAAGTCTACGACAACGGTTACGTGTATACACAAAGCGTCAGCCTCCCATACTGCGAGAAGGATCAAAGATTCCTACCGGATAGATTTGTTGAGGGAACCTGCCCTCATTGCGGGTACGAACAAGCTCGCGGCGATCAGTGTGAATCATGCGGTCGCGTGCTTGACCCACTGGAGCTAATCAGCCCTCGATGTGTTTTCTGTCACACTCCGCCAACTGTAAAGACTTCAACTCACTGGTTCTTCGATCTACCGAAGTTTCGCGATAAACTCCAAACCATCATCCGAAACAACAAACAGCTGCCTGAGAACGCTCGCAACTTCTCCCTTCAATGGCTCAAGGAAGGCCTCAAACCGCGAGCACTAACTCGCGACAACAAGTGGGGAATACCAGCACCATTTCCCGGTGCAGAGGGAAAGACAATTTACGTCTGGATGGAGGCGGTTTTAGGTTATGTGTCGGCCTCAGTTGAATGGGCCGAAATATCAGGTAAGCCGGATGCGTGGAAGGATTTCTGGTTCGACAAAGACACCAAGAATGTACATTTCATCGGGAAGGACAATATCCCATTTCACGTGATCATCTTCCCCGCCTTGTTACTGGCCACACATGAGGACTATGTGCTACCATGGCAGGTCTCATCAACAGAATTCATACAATTTGAGGGACAGAAATTCTCAAAGAGCAGGAAAGTCGGCGTTTGGATTGACGACGCCCTCAAGGTCGCGCCTGCCGAATATTGGCGCTACGTGCTCATCGCAACCAGGCCTGAATTGCGCGATGCAAACTTCACGTGGCGGGAATTCGAATCCCACGTAAACACTGAACTTAATGACGTCTTAGGGAACTTCGTACACCGCACGCTGACGTTCGTCAACAATCAGTTCGAATCAAAGATCCCTGAACCCGCGAGCTTCGACGAGACGGACAACGCGATCAAGAAAGAGATCGAGGGGGCCCCCTCAAAGGTCGGCGCGTTGCTTGATCAGTTCGAACTTAAAGCAAGCCTCGCTGCGATAATTGGACTCGCGCGTACAGGCAATCAATACCTTAGTGAACGTGAGCCTTGGCATCTTGTAAAGACTGACCGAGTCAAGACCGCCACGACGTTATACCTGGCAACCCAACTAGTGCGATCGATAGGAATTTTGATTCTACCCTT
>MEMY01000014.1:12806-20984 GCA_001768965.1 archaeon RBG_16_50_20
GCGGAACAACTCAATCTCCCCGCGGATCCTTCCTCGTTGAGATGGCCCGATGCTGGAAAGCTCGACCTGAAGCCAGGTCATGTCATCGGCACGCCTAAACCTCTCTTCCACAAAGTCACCGCTCCTTCAAACTCGTAAGTGGCTTTCGCCATGCCCTTGCTCAAGATTGACATGCATGTCCACACCGTCGGATCGCCGGACGCCCACACCAGAACCGAAGACTTGTCCGGGATCATCAAAACAAAAGGATTGGACGGCGTCGCAGTAACCGAGCATGACAATTTCAACGCGCTCAAGTTCCCAGATGTGTTGATCATTCCAGGTATTGAGGTAAGTTCACGTGACGGGCATGTAATTGGTCTAGGAGTGCGGGAGAACATCCCAGCGAGCCTCTCTGCCGATGAAACCATTCAGCTAATTCACGAACAAGGCGGCATTGCGATAATTCCCCATCCCTATGACCCCGTATGCGAGTGCGTGAAAATTGCTCAGTTGAAATCTCGACCGGACGCTGTCGAGACAATGAACGCAGACGCACTCTCCTTTCACATTTCAAACTGGCTGGCTCGTCGGGACGCGGATAAATTCAGGTTGCCCCAGGTCGGCGGAAGTGATTCTCACATCCCACAAACAATAGGGGACGCCTACACTATCATCGACTCAGCCAGTCGTGACCTGACCGATGTCCTTGATGCGATCAGAGCTGGCAAGATGCACCCCGAAGGGCATGCAACTTCCGTTCAGAATAAGATTCGAAAATTGCATTACAAGTTTGTCTAGTCGAGGTAACTTTCAATCTGGTGAAGCTCTAATTCCAGGTCGAGCTTTTCCTCTGCCGGCGAGTCGGGTTCGAGTTCATAAATTTCCAGAGGCACCGTCCTGTAACCTCCCCACGAATACGGAAAAGAGATACCGGTCGCCAGAAGTGTCACCCTCGTTAAGCCCTGCATCCTAGCGTCCACTCGATGACCGTAGAGAAGCTGAGCGCTAGGATTGATCTTTCGGGACAGAAGATCGAGAGTAGATGCAAGATGCGTGTGCCGCACACGACTGCTTCCCGCTATATTGACGAAAATCCCATTTGCATCTCCTAGCTCGCCTAGTGCCATCGTATTTCGGAGCGCCTTTAGTGTAGCTTCTTCGGCGCCCAAATGAGAATAGGAATGCCCGACGCCCACCTTGGCAAACGCTCCACGTCTCAGCATCGTTCGAAATTCACCCAGATCAGCATTGGAGAGCGCTGAGTGAGCAAACGTATGGATTATTGACTCGACGACAGAGCAGCAGGTTTGCCCTGGTGAGTCGATAGCCAACCTGAAGGGCAGGGTCATTGACGACGATTCGAGTAAATGATTGTCGATCAGGATCACTGTATCACATGCGCTCAGCATCTGTCGGATGCTATCGATAGCTGTGCGAAATCTCATAAGCTCGAAATGGAACGGGTTTGTGACCAGTCCAACAGTGAGAGCGCCCGCTTTTCGGGCAGTTTCGGCTACGAACGGTGCCACCGCGCCGCCGGTTCCACCACCCATTCCCGCGAGCAAGAACACTATATCGACGTCGTTGAGGACCGAACGCAACTCACGAGAGGCATACTGCCCGAACTTCCTTCCGAATTCGGAGCTGGTCCAATTGTCGGCTTCGGGTGGAATGGAAAGCTTGGAGTGAGCTTTAGCAATTTGGAGATGATATCGGTCAGTGTCGACCGCGATGCAGTGAACATCACTCAGGTCAGCGTCCATTAGGTGAGTCAAAAGATCGTTGCCAGCGCCGCCAAATCCTAGAGCAACTGCTCGAGAATGGGACTTGCCATCCAGCTTGCGGTTCCCCTCGAGAGTACTAACTAGGGTCAACGACGCACCTTCCCCGTTCGATAAGAACACAGTAGTTGAAGATTGATGGATTCTAATTAGCTAACGGTGTTATTTTTCGGTGTTTTTCCCTGTTGCTGACGGATTATGGAACCCTATTCCGCTTCGGTTGCCTCGCTAGTTTTGCACGAAGTAGGAAAGAATTTCTCTTGAGAGAGTGACGTTTGCCTAGAGAGTGCCTAAGACTGCGCTCATCCGAATCTGGAGCTTGACTAGCCCCCTCCTACAGGAGGGATGATGGCGAAAGTTGAATTCTCAGGGAGTATGGTTGAGAATCCGCTGAGGCTCGAAATCGATTCCTGGTTAATTAGAAATTGCAGGTACAGCCTCGGGTTGCCGGTTGCAGGATCGAAGATGTATTGCATGAATTTCTCTCCATGCTTGGTCGCCAAGAGTTTCAGCAGGTCAAGTACGTTGGTCTTCTTCTCGAGGTCAATCACTTCCTCCCGTTGTCCTACTAGCTCGCGGATAATGGCGAAGTATTGAATCTTGATCTTCAACCTGAGAATCGCCTGTGGTTTAGTCTATGAGCTCACGATTTCTTGAACTAGCTTGTCGGATTTGTACTTCTCCATGTGAGCTGCATTGTTTTTGGTCTGTTTGCTCTTGCTTCGTCGATTCTTGTTACTGTTGTCGCGTGTGGGCTAGTCGCGGGTTGATCTGACTTAGCGTACGCCTCCTCGCTTATCCTTTCGAATGCCTGAATCATCTTGTCAAGTTCCTGTTTGCTCACCGTCTCAGTTGGCTCTGTCATCATAGCCTCCTCTACGATCATCGGAAAATAGATTGTGGGAGGGTGTACTCCGAAATCAAGGAGCCGCTTCCCCACT
The DNA here is from genome assembly GCA_001768965.1 of archaeon RBG_16_50_20. Lineage (GTDB taxonomy): Archaea > Thermoproteota > Bathyarchaeia > 40CM-2-53-6 > 40CM-2-53-6 > FEN-987. The sequence goes on from MEMY01000014.1 coordinate 15,511, forward strand.
TGCAGAGCTGAAACCCCAGTCTCCTTCGCTAGAAGGGATGCTGACAGCACGAACTCATGCTTTCTAGGGGCTCCCTCTCCGAAAGGAAGGGAGAAGCCTTTGATCTTTCGAAGCTTTTGCGCCATGTAGTTGGCGTTGAGGACAGCAACTTCAGACACTGTTTGAAGCCCCTCTTTCCCATGCAATAGCATGTACACGTAAGCTCGAAGGACCACGGCCGCACTGCCATGGAAGGCACGGACTTTCCCAATGCTCTTCGAGCGATTGTAGTCCAAGTAGTATTTCGAACCGTCGAATTCAACGATTGGAACCGGCAAATAGTCAGCCAGACGGCGCGTTACCCCTACGGGGCCGGCTCCCGGCCCTCCTCCGCCGTGTGGAGTGGCGAAGGTTTTGTGCAGGTTGATGTGGACTATGTCGAAGCCCATGTCGCCGGGCTTCGCCTTGCCCATGATGGCATTCAGATTTGCTCCGTCATAGTAGAGCAACCCGCCAGCGTCGTGCACTATCTTAGCGATCTCTAGGATATCGCGTTCGAAAATACCGAGCGTATTGGGGTTGGTTATCATTAGACCCACAGTTCTCGGTCCAACCGCGCTCTTCAACGCCTCTTTGTCAACGCAACCCTCAGAGTTCGAAGGAACCTCCACAACCTTGTAACCGGCCATCGCAGCGCTTGCTGGGTTCGTGCCGTGAGCAGAATCTGGGACAATCACTTCATCCCGGCTCTTCTCGCCCCGGTCGAGGTGATAGGCTCGCATCAGCAGAACCCCAGTATACTCTCCATGCGCCCCCGCAGCGGGTTGCAGGGTAATCTTGTCCATTCCAACAATCTTCGTTAGGAAATCTGAGGCTTCGTAGAGGATTTGAAGGATTCCTTGAGCAGTTCTCTCATCTTGGTAGGGATGCAGCTCTTGGATCTTGTGTGAAGCTGCGATTGCGTCACATATCTTTGGATTGTACTTCATTGTGCAGCTTCCTAGCGGGTAGATTCCAAGGTCAACTCCGAAGTTCTGCTGTGACAGGCGGGTGTAATGGCGGACTACTTCGATCTCAGAAACCTCAGGTAGCGATGGAGGCTGCTTGCGGCGCAATCTGCTTGGAATCAAATCTAAAACAGTTCTGTCATACGAGTGGGATTCATGAAAGCCGATCTTTCCGACTCGGGAGAGTTGGATTATGAGGGGCTCGTCCCATCTGGCTTGCGCGAAAACCAATCTATTCAAGCCTCCAGTATCATTCTGAGCTTGTCTGCAAGCATGTCGATGTCGCGATGAGTGTGGACTTCTGTAAAGCAGTATAGAGCGGCCTGACCGAGTTCTGGGAAGTAGCTGCTTAGATCCAGACCGCCCTGAATGCCAGCTTTGAGTAAGCCGTCGTTTATCTCGGATACTTTCTTCCCAGTTTTGTCGAAGTTGACTGTGAACTCCATGAAGTGGAACGCATCGAATGCCGGAGCAACTACGCCAGGCAGCTTCCGTAATGAGTCAATAGCGTACCTTGTTCTGTCCAAGATAGCGGAGCAGACCTCGCTCATACCTTTCGGGCCTAGCAATGAAAGGTACATTGAAGCTGCTAGGGCGAGAAGCGCCTCGTTAGTGCAGATGTTTGATGTTGCCTTTTCCCTTCGAATATGTTGCTCTCGAGTTTGCAGTGCCATGCAGTAGGCGTCCCGCTTCCCGTCTTGGGTTGTGGTCTTTCCGATGATTCGGCCGGGCATCTGCCTGAGCAACGTCTCACCCCTACATGCAAAAATGCCGAGAAGAGGCCCACCGTAATTCATGTGACTTCCAAGTGGTTGGCCTTCCCCAACGACAATGTCGGTGTTGAAATCGCTAGGCGGCTTCAGAGCTCCGAGCGAGATAGGTTCACATCCAGCTACGAACAAACTACCGACTTGATGTACAGCCGCTTCGATTTCATCAACCGCTTGCTCTACGAACCCGAGAAATGATGGATATTCCAAGTAAAAGCCGGCTGTACGAGAGGAAAGCTTGTTCTTCAAATCTGAAACGTCAACAGATCCTGAACGCTTGTCCTGAGTAACCTCAACGAGTTTGATGTCTACCGGATCGCAGAAGGTCCGGAGAGTCGCCAATCTTTCGGGATGAATGAACTTGGGAAAAAGGAACTCGTATCTGCCAGTAACTCTCGCAGCCATTCTCGCGGCTTCGCCTAACGCTGTAGACCAATCGTAGAGAGAGCTGTTCGCGTAGTCCATTCCCGTGAGTTCGCATATCAGGCTTTGATATTCGAACATTGCCTGGAGCATGCCCTGTGAGATTTCCGGCTGATAGGGTGTGTACGAGGTTAGGAATTCGCCTCGGGTTATGATGGCATCGATCGCTGCCGGAACATGATGTGACCACACTCCTGCACCTAGGAATGACAAAACGTCTCTTGTGGAAAGGTTCTTCGCGAGTAATCCTTCCACGTGCCTTCTGGTCTCCAGCTCCGTCATCTTAGATGGGACTGGTAGGTCTGCCTTAGACCGAATGGCCGCGGGGATGTCTTCGAAGAGCTCGGCAATTGATTGGAGGCCAATTTCACTGAGCATCTGGCGAATTGCCGATTCGTCGCTGTTGGGGATGTAAGGATGCGTCTTAGCCAATTTCACATCCTCAGGGCGGGGGCTTTACGTCCTGTTCATATTATTCAGTTATGGTCTGAAGTGGAGTTCAGTAATCACGTCGTCAACAAACGCAATTAAGGGACTGGGAGCCAAGTGATGAGGGCTGTGGGGAAAACAATGACTTCACGAAAGATCGATTCCACCGCTTACGTCCAGCGCAGGAATTTGCTTGGTTCCGGCACTCGCGTCAGAGGCGGTGCAAGGCTGACAGGAGATGTTGAGACCGGAGAGGGCGTGCTGATTGACTCCAACGCGGTGGTCTGCGGACCTTCGAAGCTAGGTAGCGGAACCTACATTGGACCAAATTGCGTCATCGGTTTTCCCGATTTAAAGCACTTGAGTCAATTGCGGCAAGCCGACAGTGTAGCTGGAAAAGCGCCTACGATTTTGGGGAAGGACTGTGTCGTAAGATCCGGTGCAACACTCTACTCTAACGTGCAGATAGCTGACGAGGTTTCAATCGGTCACAATGTGCTTCTTAGGGAGAATGTGACAATCGGGAGCCAGACTAAGGTCGGTACTCATGTTGTGATTGACGGCGATTCGAAGATAGGCTCTCACGTGTCGATCCAGACTGGAGTTTACATATGCACTTTCTCGACGGTTGAAGATGGAGTTTTCCTTGGCCCTTGCTGCGTGTTCACAAATGACAAGTATGTGACGCAGAAACCATTCAAACTGGTCGGCCCAACGGTGAAAAAGGGGGCGAGCATCGGCGCGAATGCACTCCTCTTTCCCGGCATCACAGTCGGAGAAGGTGCCATAGTGGGATCTCAGGCGATGGTTAACGCCGACGTTCCACCTAGAACAATTTTCGCGGGGATACCTGCAAAGAAACTCCGAGACGTTCCAAGTGATTGGCGAACATCACTTTTGCAGATTTGATATAGTCTTCCGCTCAGCAGAATGAATAAATAGCGAACTTCGCATTCACGGGGCAGTTCAATTCGCGAACCCGATGAAAGCGGAGCTAAGCTGAGGTTGAAATCGAAGCTCTTTCTGGCAATCCTACTCTTGATGCTTGCGGTTGGTGTCGCGGCTCCGCTTCACGCGAAGGACCCCGAGCCAAACCTTGTCATCGACATTGAAAGAACTGTGTCAGCCGGGCAATATGGGACCGCTCACATCAGCGATAAATTCACAGTATTCAACAATGGAACGACTCCGCTGTCATCTCTCGATTTCGGGCTTCCACGAGTATCCCGGGACAACCTGTACTATGCCAGTGCCCAAGACAATGAAGGAAGAACGCTTGCTCTTGAGGTAGATGTGAACAAGACATCGACGTTCTACTGGTTGCGATCGCAATTCGCTCAGCAATTAGAATTCAACAAGACGTACACGTTCACAGTTTCATCAGTCGTGGATGGGCCCATTACGTCTGTCGCAACTGGTTTCCAATACAATTTCACGGCCGCTCCGATTCTCGCCTCCGATGCGAGGATGGCGAATGTCACCTACCTCGCTCCTTCGGGCTCTAGCTACAAGATTGCTCTAAACTCAAGCTACGTGATAGGCGACGTTGGGGGCTATCCGTCGCTTTCTCGCATATACAAGCCGTGGAAGGCATACTCCAACGAGACCTTCTTTGCTCCCTATGTCACTGTAAATCAGTATCTTCTCGACCTGAACTCTGTCCAGCGCGACATAATCATTGACAATCTCGGAGCGCTCAGTATCAAGGAACGATATAGCATGTACAATCCCTCTGTCGGGATCAGCAGTCTGACCATCACTCTTCCCGAAGGAGCATACAACGTGATGGCCTATGATCAGGTTGCAGTGATGTGGGCATCTCCCCAAAATCCCAGTCCACCCTACGTGATTCAAATTCAGCCAAGGTACAGCCTCGGAATCAGACCAGGGGAGAACTTCACATTCATTCTAACCTACGATCTGCCTCAATCGAAATACTTGAAGCAGTTGAACTGGTGGGGATCGTATAACCTGACTTTCGCCCTGCTCCAAAACAAAGACGACGTGCTTTTCAAGGATGCCACAGTGAGAATAATTGCGCCGGACGGCGTTTCGATAACCAACCTGAAGCTCGCCGACCAGTCGCCAGTCTCATATCCGATACAAGTAAGTCAGGACGAGCGCACTTTCAAACTTCGAGGGATCAGTAATGCGAATAACCTAGGCTTTGGCCTAACTTTCAACTACCTCGCCTTTTGGTCGGCGATGGGAATTCTGCCCTGGATTGTCGGGTTAGAAGTTGTGATCGTTGCATTTGCTCTTGTCATGCGACTACGCCGCGGCCCAGAGCTAGCCGTTCCCGTCCCCGTTGAGAAGCTTAGGGAATTTGTTGGACTATATGACGAGAGGCTCGCACTCACTAGAGAGCTTGTTGTCATGGAAGAGGAAGTTGGCAGAGGGGGCTTGGTGAAGCATGAATTCAGGAGAAGAAGCAAAGTGATGGAACTTCGCCTCGACGAACTGAATAAATCCCTCATGGAGGTCAAGGCAGAACTACGCGCAATAAGTCCACGTTATGAAGAACTAATCCGAAGAATCGACCGAGCCGAAGCGGAGATTGAAGGATCCAGAGCCAGCTTGAATCAGGTCAGAGGCCAGTACCGTGCAGGTAAGACCACACGCGAAACCTACGATACCGTGACGAACGACATTTCCAAGCGCATAGACAGAGCAGAAGAAACCGTCGAAACTACATTGATCACGTTGAGAGAAGAAGCCAGATAGTCTCCTTCACTGGATAATCTCTTTTAACCAGCCAACCAGTCCTAGCGCTAGGCAGTTCCTTGCCAGAGCCCTAGTGTCCGCCGTTGAGCGAACAAGTCCCAGTAAGCAAGCTACAAGATTGGCTCCGAAAATCATTGTCCTC
>MEMY01000014.1:21057-21186 GCA_001768965.1 archaeon RBG_16_50_20
ACTGCAGCCAACTCTCCCACAAGGCGGAAGAAGACATGGAAATGAAGCGTGACAACAGAGCCGAATATAGAGCGGCGAAGGCCGTTGTTCGGCTGACTGGCATAATCACAGACATGTGCCAATCAATCA
>MEMY01000015.1:0-5731 GCA_001768965.1 archaeon RBG_16_50_20
AACCGATCCTCAAGCAAACCGAAATCAAAAATACGAACTTCCGAATCTAACCAACGACCAGCAAGGGCATCGATCAGCGGTCGAATTTACGAGGCTCAGTGTCAAACTAGGAGGTGACATACGCGTGGCTCAAGAAGAGAGGAGCGCTCCATCCACACAACGACCCCCAGCAAGACCAAGAGAACCCATTCCGCCCGATACAATTCTGATCGGCAAGAAACCTATAATGGCTTACGCGACGGCGGTTATGATGCACTTCCAATCTGGAGCAAAAGTACTGACCGTAAAGGCACGGGGAAGGTCAATCAGCACAGCCGTCGACGTCGTAGAGGTCGTACGAAGAAGATTTTTCGCCGGTAAACTGGCCATCAGAGAAATCAGCATCGGAACCCAAGTGCTCGGAGAAGGGAGCGACATAAGAAACGTCTCAACGATTGAAATAAAAGTGGAGAAGACCGGCTGAACCTGCCGCAGGATCAACCCCAGCACTCCTGCGAGAACCCCACTTTTCCTTAACCTCCTTGGTTTTGGCGTCGCAAAACCAGCTCGGCACATACTTGTGGATTCCCCAAATCGGCTTGTTGCTTCGTAGTCAATTGTGGCCGACACAGGTTGTTCCATACAGATTCTGGCTTGACTGCTATTCTGTGTGAAATCAGAATGGTTGCTGATCTGAGTTCGTACAAGTCGATTATGAGAAACTAATTTCGGTGGCTCACCGATTCTTGACAGCTTTCTTTCACGAAATTTGAATAGTGTTCGTTCTTCTACGGAGAACAGTCAGCCCGATTTGTTGTAAGCACAAAAGGAGATCAGTAACTTGAATCACGGATTCCTTAAGGATTGGGAGAGAGAATCGAACGAACCGGTAATCTCGCGAGTCAGCTCCAAATTCCATCACAAACCGCCAGTCAAAGAGCAGCTTTCAGCAGCACTGTACCGTCTTAGAGTCCAACAGAACAAGCTTGAGTCCGCAGCAACGCGAATGCAGCAACATGACAAGGATATCTTCTCTAAATGTGTCAATTCCCAGATGTCACACGACACAGCACGTGCAGCAATGTACGCGAATGAGTGCGCAGAAGTGCGCAAGATGGCCAAAGTGACCCTCCAATGCCAACTTGCCTTAGAGCAGGTCTCCCTGAGACTCGAAACCATAGAAGAATTCGGCGACGTGGCTAGAATGATGGCCCCAGTGGCCAGCGTCGTCCATTCCATAAAGAACCAGATATCGGGAGTGATACCCGAAGTAGGCTTTGAGCTCAGTCAGATCGGAGATGTACTCAACAATTTCGTCATGGAAGCAGGAGAGGCAACCGGAGCCACCTACGACACAGAGACATCGAGCGCCGAAGCGTCGAGAATCATGTCTGAAGCCAATGCCATCGCCGATCAGCACATGAAAGACCGATTCCCAGACCTACCCGCCAGTAGCCTAGCCAGCTCACCTCAACGTACAGGCGAAGCAAGCTTCTCACACTAGGAGGGCTATCTGAGGAACTTGACCGTCACCGTTGAGGAAATTGGCAAACACCTTGGCAAAACCATTGAAGACTCAATGGGCCGCCCTGCCGGCAAATTTGTCGGCCTCACGGCCGACGTAAGAGACGAAGTCACGGCTATTCAAGTGGCGCGAAACAACGGTGAAGTCGATCAATATCCCATCAGCTTCGTCCGAATCATCGACGGACATCCCGTTCTTCTCCAGACTTGGCGGGTTGAAGCCGAGGACATGAGAAAGGAACATGACATAATAAAGCGAAGAACACAAGCACTCGATCTACTCTTCAAAGACGGAGACATCGACCAACTCGAATACAACCAACTCCGAGGCAACTACGAAGACCTCAACAAGGAAATTAACCAAAAGCGCGATACACTTCTCGACGCACTGAAGCAGGTTGAGGAAAAGCTAGAACAACAAATCAAGGATTTGCAAGCCGCTCTAACAAACAACAAGATGCTCTACACAGCTTCGGAAATTGACGAGCAAACCTACCACGTTGTCACCGAATCTATCCGAACAGGTCTTGAGCTCGCTCGAAAAGAGAGAAAAGACGTCGACAACACGCGCGAATTCCTTCAAGCAATCGATATCCTGGAGACACCGAAACCACAACCGTCCTTGGCCCCCGCCAAAAGCGTCCCCGATGTAGTCGTAATCAGGATGAAAGAGCCTCTCGAAACGTGAGGGAGACGTGGGCGCATTCTCATTCATACGAAGAGTTGAGGACAGACTCCATCCAGAGCCACTAAAAGAACGCATTGCCCACGCGTCGTTCAGACTGCAGTCCCAACTCGAAAAACTCGACCACATGTATTCAAGACTTCAACAGCGCGACCGAGAACTCTTCCAAAGGTGCATTGGAGCTCAAGTATCGAAAGACCTGGCCCACGCGAAGATCTACGCGAATGAGTCCGCCGAAATTAGAAAAATAGCGAAAGTGGTCCTCGGAAGCCAGCTCGCCCTTGAAAAGGTCATCCTAAGACTGGAAACGGTCGAAGAATTCGGCAACATCATGGTGCAAATGGCACCGGTCATGAGCATCGTTAAGGAAACAACGTCGAAGATAGCTGGAATCGTACCGCAAGTCGCTACTGAGCTTGAAGAAGTGAACGATACCCTAGCGGACCTAACTAGCGAAACCACTACGGAAGTTATGACAACGGACCTACCCATCGAAGCAACAGACAATGAAGCAAAGAAAGTCCTAGAGGAGACAGGACTAATCGCGGAACAGAGACTCCGGGACCATTTCCCAGACCTGCCATCACTCGAAATGCCGACCACTGGGGCTGTCCCGATCACCGAGGTAACCACCACTTCAGGAAAATTTAACGGAGGCCTACAAGAGCAGGTGTACCAATACGCGAGGCAGCACGAAGGCCAGATGAGCATTCACACATGCGCCAAAGACTTGGGCACGTCTCCTGAGGCAATCCAAACTGTGCTCGAACGTCTACGTGAGACCGGCAAGATCGTGATCGAGTAATAGTAACTCACCATAGGTGACTTTCTTTGCAAATGTCGGCCTCGGAAGAACTTGAGCAGATGGCAGTGAGATTCGCCAACGAAGCAATACAGTTCGACAGACAAGGCTCCAAGAGCAACGCAATCTCACGCTACGAGCGTACCGTTGAGATACTGCTCAAGCTGTGCGCACTCTACCCCGAGGCACCGCAAAACAAACTCTACATGCAACAAATCGAGAACTGCAAACAGCGAATCAGGCTACTCAAAGAACAGAACGGCCGATTCGAAGAAAGTGACCACACTCCAAGACAACCCGCACGACTGGAGCAACTGGTTCTGACTGAGAAACCAAATGTCAAGTGGAATGAAATCGCTGACCTGCGCGATGCTAAGAAGGCCATAGAGGAATCCATTGTTTTCCCTGTCAAACGCCCAGATCTTTTCCCCCTAGGATGGCCTAGGGGTATCCTGTTCTTCGGCCCACCTGGATGCGGCAAGACGCTGCTCGCAGCAGCGATCGCCACCGAGATTTACGCCGTGTTCTACAGCGTTGACGCGGCGTCCATTATGTCGAAATGGCTCGGCGAATCCGAGAAGAATGTTGCAGAACTCTTCAGCTCCGCCCGCCAAGCAGCCGAGGTTGGTAAACCCGTCATCATATTCATCGACGAAGTAGACTCCTTGGTCGGAATCAGAGGAGATGAGGTAGGCGGGGAAGTCCGAACACGAAACCAATTCCTGAAAGAAATGGACAATGTTCTAGACAAGAAACGTCAAACTCACGTATACGTTATAGGCGCAACCAATAAACCATGGGCACTCGACGAACCCTTCATCCGCCGCTTCCAAAAGAGGATCTACGTTCCGCTACCAACCGCAGAATCAAGACAAGAGCTGTATGAGATCTACGCAAAGAACCTGAAATTAGCGAGTGACGTGGATCGTACGTTGCTCGTCGAGAAGACTGAGGGATATTCCGGCAGTGACTTCAGAGACATCTTTCAGGGTGCGCAAACGAAGGTGGTACGTGAGTTCTTCGAGGGCAATCATTCGAAGACGCAGGGGCAGGCACGAGCAATCGCCATGGACGATTTCAAGGACGTCCTCAGAAAGCGGAAACCTAGCGTCTCGCCCCAAATGCTGACTCTGTATGACAAGTGGTTTGAAACGTACAAAGCTTTGTGAGGTCATGTGAAATGTTAGATGCAACCGATTTCAAGATCCTGGCAGAACTTGCTGAAAATGCTAAATCCTCCTACGCAGAGATTGGCCGCAAACTAAGCCTCCACCCAAACGTCGTGGCTTATCGGGTAAACAAGCTCGAGAAGTCCGGCGTTATCAAAGAATACACAACTGGACTCGACTTGGAAAAATTGGGCGTCGCCGAGCAAATCCTGGTGGGTGCCTCATTCCCACGCGACACCGAGAGAGGCGACATCATCGAGAAGATAACGGCGATTCCGCAGACAGTTAAAGTAGTCAGTTCTTTGGGTGAGCCAGAGAGCATCGTCTTTCTTGTAGGGAAGAACAAGTCGGAAATTGAGAAATTAATGTCGAAGCTTCGGTCACTCGATCTCAAAATCGAGTACACGGGTTCCATCATACGTACGTTCGATGAAGGGAGGCTCTGTAACTTCCTGAAGGTTCTGGCCAGCGAATATGAAAGTGAACACAATCGAGACGGTAAAAACGGATCGATCAATAAGGGGGGATAGATAGAATGTTTAGAGAAAAGAATTCATGGACAAAACGCTTCATGGAGAGCATACGTCCGACACCGATGAGACAGCGCGTCAACGAATGCCTCTTCAAACTCAAAATACAACAAAGAAAGCTGGAAAGAACTTCATACCACATGCAACAACGCGACCAAGCTCTCTACGGCAAGTGCGTACTAGCAATTCAAGGGAAGAACACCCAACTCGCCTCAATGTATGCCAATGAATGCGCCGAACTACGGAAAATGGCGAAGGTAGTGCTTCACAGTGAACTCGCCCTCGAACAAATAACTCTTCGACTGGAAACGGTGCACGAGTTCGGTGACATGGCGGCCACAATGATGCCAGTGGCAAGTGTTGTAAGGACCCTAAAGACCCAACTAGAAGGAGTAATGCCGGAAGTCTCGCTTGAGCTCGCTGAAGTCAATGATACGCTTGAGGGTCTGGCTGTTGAAGTCGGAGAAGCTACGGAAACCTCATTCGATGTCTCAGCCAGCAGCACAGAGTCACAACATATCCTGCAAGAAGCAAATACTGTCGCGGAGCAGAAGATGAAAGAACGATTCCCAGAGCTGCCGTCGCTAGCAACCCAGGAAACACGAATCTAGATTCTCCCCCCTCCATTCCCCATTTCAATCTCTTTTTCTTTCTCATCCTCGCATCACTGTGCATAGACAGTGGTGCGGCTGAATGGTCGTAGTGAGTAAGGCCCTAACGCTTACCTCGTCAAGCAGAAGAGAGCTCATCGACATCACAGATGAGGTTGTAGACTTTGTCAACGAAAACCGCGTTAGAAACGGTTTGTGCATGATAAGTGCCCCGCATGCTACTGCCGCCATTATAGCGAATGAGAACGAGCAGGGTCTCGTTCGAGATCTGCTAGCCAAGATCGAAAATCTCTTTCCGAGTTCCTCGAATTACGCTCACAATGCGATTGACGATAACGCGGACGCTCATCTTGCTGCGGCATTTCTTGGCCACTCAAGAGCCTTTCCAATCAACAATGGTAGGCTCGTCCGCGGGACATGGCAGAGCATCT
>MEMY01000015.1:5763-6216 GCA_001768965.1 archaeon RBG_16_50_20
CGTGAAGTGCATCTGCTACTTGTGGGTGAGGGCTAGCAAGCGGCTGATGAGGTCTTGTATGTCGTATTGGGCTCAAACGATGCTTGTCCAAAGGGTTGGAGGAGAAGTTTTAGACCTCGCAAACCTAATAGCGCAGAAAACAAAGCCAATGCGTCGGAAGGTATGAAATCTGACTGAGGAAAACAGCCTAACTTGGGTAATCGGGGGTCCACAAGGTAGCGGAATCAATTCAGTGGCAGAAACGTTCGCCAAAGCCTGCGCTCGAGGGGGGCTCCATGTCTTCGCCAACATTGAGTACCATTCAAACATCAAAGGAGAGCACAGCTACTACCGTGTGCGAGCCTCAGAGAGAGATGTCCAATCTCATGTTGACTGGATCGATGTCCTAATCGCACTTGACAAGGAAACGTTGCTCGGGGACTTGCACAAGGAGTACCCCACTCACAATGGGCA
>MEMY01000015.1:6229-7166 GCA_001768965.1 archaeon RBG_16_50_20
AGCCCAGGTGGGGCAATAATCTACGACGCTGCCCTGAAACTGAAACCTGACGACCTAGGGCGCCCCGATGTGAATCTGTATCCCGTTCCATACATGGATGTTCTAGTAGGCGCTTTGAAAGAGACAGGCCATGACAAGGAACTAAGCAAGTACCAGGTTATGGCGAACACGGTTGCCTTCGGTGCGTCGATAGCGCTCATCGATTACAGCTTTGAACAGATTGCCGAAGCAGTCAAGGAAGGCTTCACAGGAAGAAAGGCAGCACTTGGTGAACTCAACGTGAAGGCTGCCCGCCATGGGTACGACTACATGAGGAACACATACCATGACAGTTTCCCATACAAGCTACATCCGATCCCGTCAAAAGAAAAACGAATGGTAATCAGAGGAGTCCAGGCAGTAGGAATCGCCAAGTTCAAAGCAGGATGCGCGTTCCAAACATACTATCCAATTACGCCCGCGACAGATGAAAGCGAATATCTTGAGAACCATCAGAAGGACTACAACATAGTCGTAGTTCAGACTGAAGACGAAATTTCGGCCGTGCTGATGGCGACTGGCGCAGCACATGCAGGGGCTCGAGCAGCAACATCAACCTCAGGTCCAGGATTCAGTTTGATGGCCGAGGGGTTAGGTTGGGCTGGACACACCGAAGCTCCAGGCCCGGTAATCATCCTGTATCAACGTGCAGGCCCATCAACCGGCTTACCAACCCGCACGGAACAGGGAGACCTGCAATTCGTGCTTCACGCTGGTCACGGGGAGTTCCCCAGAATGGCAGTCGCGCCGGGGGATGTTTCGGAATGCTTCCATGACACCTTCGACGCATTCAACTACGCAGAAAGATTTCAGATGCCTGTCATAGTAATCGTAGACAAATTCCTGGCGTCGAGCTATCGAACAGTTCCCATAATCGATTCTCGTGACCTCAAGATTG
>MEMY01000016.1 GCA_001768965.1 archaeon RBG_16_50_20
TCACCCCAGAGTTTCAGGATTTCTTTCTCCCCCTTGCTTGCGCGACCCTTTCCGCTTTTTACCTGAACCATCAAGATCTGGCCGCCCTTTCCGGCGAAAATGTCAACGGGTCCGTGTGAGGCCGCACTCCGACTGCAGAACCAGCCTTCTGCCCTGAGCTTCCGGAGAACTTGGTATTCTCGGCTCCTGCCTCTGGTGTAGGGTGTTGACACCATTTCTGGTTCAGGTCCTCCTAGCTTCGCATTCTCCATCATGTACGTGTGCTAATCGCAACGCGACAGAATGCTCATCATGGATGTGGAGATGTAAAACACTTAAGGCATTGGGCATCGAACCAAGATTTCGGGACGACCGACTTTGCCTTCGCCAACGCGCTTAACATTGGTACTGTTGATAGGCGTTGTTCTGGTCGCTCTCCAAGCGTCCCATGTCAGTGGGCAAACAACCTACACCGTAAATATTACGATTCAAGGATTACCACCTACCCTGAGTACGAACATATACGTCGATGGGGTTCTGAACGGAACCTTGAACGGAGGTCATCGCGTGACTTTAGTTTCTCAACAGCGTCATCGGTGACTCATGTTATCACTGTGGCTTTCTACGTACCGAACAGCGCTGGGATGAATGGGACGCGATATTATGAGAAAGACACATCTTGGGCTTTCGCTGCGAGCGGAAGCCATGTCTTCGCGTACACTGCCCAGTACTATCTGAATGTAGAAACAAGCTTCGGCACCGCGAAAGGAGAGGGATGGTACGATTCCGGCACCAGCGCCCAAGCCACACTCAACGATGGACAGATCGAGGAAAGCCCTGGGATCCAGCACGCCTTCACAAACTGGAGCGGGGATGCATCGGGAAACTCATTGACATCTGACCCAATTCTAATGAATCAACCGAAGAAGGCGATTGCGAACTGGAAAACACAATTCCAACTGACCGTGAAAGCTGATCCACCAAGCGTCCAAGATCTCAAGGGTTCAGGATGGTATGATGCCGGTAGCCAAGCATCATTCTCTGCACCCCCCGTTGTGCCCGCCGACAAGGATTCGCGTCTGAGATTTGATCATTGGAGCGGCGCTTTTGAGGGTCAATCGTTATCTGGGACTGTGTTAATGGATCGGCCCAAGGTTGTTGAAGCTCATTACCTTGCCCAATATTTGCTAACCATCCACTACGACCCAGTCACAGTACCACACGACTTCAATGAGACAAGTTGGTATGACGCGAACACAAACGTGCCACTCGGACCCGCTCTCTCAACGGTCGACTTGAGTTCAGTAGAACGTCTTCGTTTTGTGGGTTGGTTTGAAAATGGCAAGCAGCTTACAGGCGTTTCACTAAACATCCTCATGGATCAACCTCACGAGCTAACCTTGTCCTATGAGACTCAGTACTACGTCGACGTTCGCTCATCAAACGGCCAGGTCTCGGGGTCAGGGTGGTATGATCGAGGATCCACCGCAACAATCACCGCCTCAAACACAGCTGGATCTTGGCCGTTCACTTACAACTTGGCAAATTGGCGAGTCGATCCGCCTTCGGGAAAACTCAGCAAGAGCGACGGTTCCTGGACGGTTACAGTGGATCGACCTTACGTTATCGAAGCCGTCTGGAACTTCGACATACTCCCGCTCGCAGGCTTAATCGGAGGAAGCGCGCTTGCCTTAGTTGCCGTCGGAGTCGGGCTGGCAGTGGTTTACAAGCGCGGAATGTTCACCCGTGGAATGACAACCTTCCGCCCCTCGAAGGTAGCCGCCAGTCAGACAACAGCATGCAGCAAATGTGGAAATCGTGTCCCGAAGAACGCCACGTTCTGCCAAAAGTGCGGCGCGCCCATCGCGGGCGCGGAGCACACTCGACTGGAGGATAAAGTGTATGACTACATTGTCAAACATGATGGCGTTATCTCGCTGAGCAAGGCCTCACGAGATCTCGGAATGTCACCCGATCAAGTGAAACAAGCTGCAGAAGCGTTGAAGAAGAAAGGGCGCTTAGCTTAGTTATGCGCTAGAATGGCCAGCGGGGCTGTTCCTGCTGCTGTTGATAACCAGTTGGATACTGCGTCGGCGTATAACCGATCTTCGGGGCCAATCCCCAAAAGCACTCAGGGCAGAAGTTCAACACTCCATATTGCTTGTTGCACCCTACACAGATCGATCGGCCGCATCTTGAGCACACAAAGGTCGAGGGCAGCTCAGGGTGATAGTAGCAGCTTCCCGACCTTACCATCTGCCTAGGCGTGTAGATTGGTGGGACGGCCGGTGTCGGTGGAAAACTGGCCAGCGGCGACTTAATGTCTACTTTTACAGGAGGAGCTTGTGTGAGACCAGTTCCGCAACTGAAACAGAATCTAGCATCGTCAGCGTTCGCTTTGCCGCACACTTGGCATACGGACATTACTCGAACCCTACCATTCACTGCCATCATAGGTTTCTTAACAATTGCTCAATCTTGACAGGGCCCAGCCATGCTATTTCGCCATGAAACACGCCGGTTACGGGTGTCCGACCCTCTGCTCATGGCGGAAAAATGACATGCGCAATGCAAATTGGCTAGGAGACCACCTTGAGGATTGACTCCCGCAATTCTCCGTTTTTCGCTTCGCCAAGGACTCTCAGGTAGTCACCCTGCTTGAGGCCTCTCTGAATCTTCGAGAGTGGCTGCAGGGCTTTCTCTCCAAAGGAGGTTTCAGCGAAAACCCTGAGACTTGCATCGCTAACCTTCGCCGCGTCCCGGATTGCCCTTTCAGCCCCTTTTGGATCTCGGACCGATGAGATGGATATCTCAGCGCGAGGAACGATGTCTCTAGCAGTCCCTTCTTTTCCACACACGAAGCATTTCTCGCCTCTCTTCAGGTTCATGGGGGTGAATCGATTGTTCTTCATATCCATGAATAGGACCGAACGCAAGGGTTGGCCGCTGTACTCCGGCCATCTGCCGCGTTCTTTGTACTGCTTCAAGCCGAGGACAAGCTTGATGATTTCCTGAGATGCTATTGAGGAGACAAGAGAGATCGAGGTTGCGAAGGAGGGAACGGCATCCTGCTCCAAGGGAGCATCGCAAGGATTGCGTAAGCCGACAATCTGAGAGTATTGGTTGGGAGGAAAAATGCAGATCGGGCAAGCGTCGTCTGGTGGGATGTAGACGTGGACTCTCGCGTTGAGCCCGGTAATGCCTCCATCCACCATAGGTATCGAATACTTCCTACAAATCTGCGAGAGGTAGATTCGCGAAACAACATTGTCGAGGCCGCAGATGATCACATCTGAATCCAGGTAGAGCTTCAGGGGCATTCTCTCAAGGTCGCCGCGGTAAGCTATGGTCTCCACGTACGGAAATTTCCTGTGAATGTTCTTGGCCAGAACCTCAGCCTTGTTCTTTCTCAAGTCGGTGGGTTCGAAGAAAATCATTCGACTGATATTGGAAAATTCGACATTGTCGCGATCTACGATGTAGATCCTTCCAACGCCGAGCAAAGCAAGGTTCTTGGCAACTTCGTTCCCAATTGCGCCGGCACCTGCCAACAATACTGTTGCTGATCTGATTGTTTTCTGCCCATCCGCTCCCCAGAGCAAGAGATGGCGGGCCCAAAGATAATCAACGATTACTGGTCCTTCAGTGCCCTTCAGCTTGGCAAGCCGTGCATTTTCAGAGAGCGATTTGCCGCGAAAAAGGAGCTTCGTTAATTCAGGCTCTATTCCCAGTTTTTCGCAAACCAAACGCTTCAGATCTTTAACGGTCCTGCCGGGGTTGAGCTCCACCTCAATCTGCTTGTACGAGGGGAGAGAGGCTTTGAAGCGCATCAAAAGGACGCTCGGTGTTCTCTCCCCGGAATACTGAACCGAACTATGTCCCCAGGGCTAGAGGGCGCTAACGACAATCGAGGGATTGGAACAATGCTGAAACGAATCGTGTCATCTTCACTCTTCTGCGCCCTGGTCTTCGCCATCTTCGGAAAACCGTACGAGCGGCAGACATTTGCCGCCTTGAGAGCGCGGGGATGATCAAACACGCTCTGAGGATTCGGGTCCGTCAGCAGATAGTGGAGAGAATTTACCACTGAGATGAGTTTCAAGCGCGGGTCCCATTTCTCCCCCAAAATCGATACGCACACAGCATTCGCGATGTTAGGCACAATATTGGGATGCGAAATGTCCGTCAACCATGTTGCGACCGGTGGCTTGAGCGGATATTCCGATGGCAGGTCGAGACGGAATCTGTTCCAGTTTGCATACTCGGTGAACGGCCAGACTCCCTTCTCGGAGAGCTTCCTCACTTCGCCCTTTTCGCAGCGAATCAGGCCCTCGAACTGCGTGGGCGGGTCGTTCATCGCGGTTACTGTAGGGAACTGGTGGTTTAGCAGATTCTTCTCTTTGATCAGTACTGAGATATCCAAGTCTGTCTGCCTTACCCGCCTATGATATTGTAGGGCATGAGGGCAAGTTGAGCATTCTCAGGAATCCCCAGCCGTGCGACTGTAGTATTCTCATCGAGTATTGCGCCTCCGTACATCAGAGCAACTGTGGTCGGGTCAACCCCGAAGGACTGGCAGACCTGCTGCTTAATCTCGGCGACTGTGTGATCCGGGATCACATCGATTTCCGCGAGACCTGTCTGAGGGCCAATAGGCGCTTGAACGAATAACTTCATGTGCGACGCTTCACCTCCGCTCATGCTTAATCTGGCTGTTCCATAGAGGAGCTTAAACTATCTTACTGTAAGCTGAATGGTCAGGCGATGAATCAAGCCGCCACCGACTGCGATAACCGTCAACGCGTAGTTCCCGGACTTAACCGATGGGGTCGTTATGATGCGAAGGGTCAAAGTTGTCGTCCCAGCCCCACCAACAATCGCAGTGGTCCCGCTGGTTACGAGCTCATAACTGGCACCCTGGGGCAGGCCTTGCACTATCACTTGAACAGGATCTGTGAAACCTTGTGAAATCGTGAGGGTTAGAGTGTATGTTGCGGTTCCGCCAATGGATATGGTCCTTGAACTTGGGGAGATCTGCAGATCGAAGTCTGCTATGACGATTTGTGCCGTTGTCTCTCGTACCACTGGTGGGCCCTGCGAGGGCGTGTAGGCGGCAGTTACGAGTAGGGAAAACATGCCGTTTGCAGCCTCAGGGCCTGCAGCAACAGTCATAGTCGCCTTTGCAGTTCCGGAAGGCACAGGGTTCGGCGTGAAAACCACACTTACTCCTTGAGGTGTACCCGTCGCTGAGAGCGAAACGGCATTATTGAAACCATTCATGTAAACCAAGCTCAGTGTTGTGGACGCTGAGCCGTTGCGATAAACTGCCATAACGAGGCCGCTTGCGGGTAGGGCGAAGTCTGCGACCGGAATTGTGTATTTGGCGGTTTGAACCTGACTGCCAAGCGTGTCCACCGCTTTAAGGTAGTACACGATATTTCCAGCCACTCTGCCGCCCGGAATCGAGTACGAGTACTCCCCAGGCACCGATGAACTCATAGCGGTCTCAGTGAATGAGGTGGTGCCCTGAACAAAGTAGAATAGGCTCACACTTAGGATCGTTCCGTTCACGATGGCTTTGATCTCGATTGGGGCGCCGATCGTCCCGCCCAGAACTGGGTCATGCCTGATAGCTAACCCCGGGACTGCAGGTAAGCCTCGAAAGAGAAGAAGACCGAAGAGCGATACTGACAATGCTAAGGCAACTAAGACTATGGCTAGGATCGTGGGTCGCGAAGGCAGTTTCGGTCTTGGGGGGAGTGCTCGTATTTCTACTGTCGGGGTGGGAAGAGCTCGAGCTTTTTCCTTTCTCTCTAGCGGGACTGCTTCTGCGGGGTCTTCGAAGACCATGACGTTCTTGCCCGGTATGCGGAGTTGTCTACCTGTTCGCGTGTCAACTCTGAAGTAGCCGGTTTCCCCATTGTTCGAATCTACAACCAGCGCAGTAACAAGAGAGGAAAACTGTTGCAGATTCTTCTGCGTTTGAATATCCGTGTCTGAAAGAAATAGGCCGCCTTCTGTATGTGAATGGTACCAACCCACGATGCTTCCTTTCACCCGTCCATTCACTACGTCGTCTGCTATTCTAGCGAGCGTGTTCGAGGTTAGGGTTGCACGATGCTTTTCTGTTTCGAATTCCCCCGTTATGGTATCTTCGATGATTATTGTATCGGTATCCAGTCTGCCTAACAGCAGACCAATAATTTCGTTTTGGGCGTTACGTGAAGCCTGCACAATCTGATCGTGAACAGGCTTCCATATGCTGACGTAGGACAAAGGTCACACCAAAACGGTAGGAAACTAAAAAAATCGGGGGACCTTTTTCGGGCTGCTACCTTCCCAGCATGCCAAGGATTCCGCCCAGCACGCCGAGAACGAAACCGGCCACAAACCCTCCGCCAATTATCAGACTCAGCACGGCCAGCGGGAATACGACAATGCTTCCAATCGTTCCGTATCCCAGAAGCATTAGAATCGATCCGACGACCAATATGAGTCCGATGATCGCTCCGATCGCGAAGACGAGGCCATGTCCTGCTGAGGGGTCGATGACTGGAATCCAGAAGAAGACTCCGATCCAGAGGTTGTAGAACGAGTTGGAGAGCAAAGCTGCAGCATTAAGGATTATCAGAATCCCAGCGATCATGGCGAGTAAGAATCCCCAGAGAGCTCTGGGAGCTTGTGGCTGACCGTACATTGGTGGGAACGGCGCGACAAACCCAGCTGGCATCGGTGGGGCCATAGGTGGACCCATTGGTGGTCCATAAGCGGGTTGTTGCGGTCCATATGCTGGTCCTGGTTGCTGCGGAGCTGGCATCATTGGTACCACTCCTGCGTAACATTGAGGACAGAGCACTAGGTCCATGTAGGCTTTGGAGTCATCGCGACAGATGGATCTTCCACATCTATTGCAAACGTAGATGGCTGGAAGGTTCGGGTGGTAGAAGCATTGGCCTGGCGCGGGAACTCGTATCGGCCCGCCGGGGCTGACTGGTGTCACAACGCGAACAGAGGGAACTGGTTTGAGCGCGGGGGCCGCGGCGCCTGCTAGTGATGCACCACAACTGGAACAGAAGGCTGCGTCATCACGGTTTGTATAGCCGCATGATGGGCATTTCTTGACCATTTTCCTAAATATCCTCCTTTAACTGATTAAGCTCGAACTGACGGTGCCATTGTCAGCGCACTTAAGCGTTTGGTCAAGCGTTGTCACATTAGTGATTGGTAAAAGTCAAGTTATACCATTTCTTAACGCAAAACTAGTATGTTAAGACCGAACTCCTCCCCCATGGAGTTTGCAGGGGAACGTTTGACACCTCGATGGCAATTTCTAGCTCTCAAGATGGACTACGCGTATTTCGCGCCATCGCCTCGCCCATCCCGGCAAACTCGTCCGGGAAACGGTCTCTACCTGTCATATGCGATTTTTACCAATTAGTGATGGAGCGTCAAAATCCAAAGCCTTACCCGCGCATTCAGTTAGCGAGACATGCTGACTCACCAGCCCTGCTGGAAATGTTGCGTCGGCGTGAGAAGAAATGTGAAACCAACCACGCGAAGATAACGTGACAAGAGGTATCAGATAAGATCGCAGTTTTCCTAGAGGTTACATCGATTCATGATTCCAGTCGCGGCCTCAACAGTAGCAGATTATTGAAGTGAACTTATGTCATCAAGGGGCGAAAACCTTGATCTGTCTAACGTTCGTTTCCAATGTCGAAAATCGGCACCGCAACGAGCGGATCCTCAGCGATTATGTCTTAGGATTTTGCACTTCCAAGGAAACGAAACCATTAGGCTAAGGTTAATTAGCGAAATCTCCACCGCTGCTTTCGTACGCCCCGGTGGCTCAGCCTGGTAGAACAGTCAAGATGCCACAAGCGCCGCCTTGGTAACAGAGTCCCAAACAGGCGAAGGTCGCGGGTTCAAACCCCGCCCGGGGCTCCAGAATCGACTTGTCAACTTGCACTTATTCCAAATCGCTCGAACATAAAGCGCGTCCCGCTGGAACTAGGCTTGCAGGGTCGGGTTGAGGAGAACATTCTTGTACCAGTTGCTGTCGGAATCTGCGACTGGTAGCAGATACAGTTTTCCTTGCTCATGCACAAACCACATGGGTCGAGACGAGGTTCGCCCGGATTTCCTACCCGTGACTGTCAGGTCAATTTCCTCAATTGTTGACAAAGCCTCAAGGAATTCGGAAGCGGCCATGAATCAATTGCCTCTTGCCCTTCTTTTATAGAATCAGAGACTAATAGCTTGAGGTTGGTACCATGAAGGCCATAATCAACGACGCGGAGCTTCACTACGAGGACTTCGGCAGACAAACCGCCACGCCCGTAGTTCTCATCCATGGGTTCCCTTTCAGTCATGCGATGTGGCAGCCGCAAATTGAACTTCTAAAGAGCAAATATCGCGTAATCGCATATGACGTTCGCGGCCACGGCAATAGCGAGGTTGGTGACGGACAGTACCTCATCGAGTTCTTTGTCGACGACCTCATCGGTTTACTAGATCATCTGAAAATTGAGAAGACGATTCTGTGCGGATTGTCGATGGGAGGCTACACCGCACTCCGCGCGGTCGAGCGTAACCCGGAAAGATTCCATGCTCTCATATTGTGCGACACTTCCTCCGAGGCCGATACGAACGAAGGAAAGCTGAGACGCTCTTCGACAATAAAGGTAGTCAAACGGGATGGGGTCAAGGCATTCGCAGAGACTTTCTTGAAAGCCGTTTTCACGCCGGAAAGTTTGGAGAACCGAGTCGATATAGTCCAGTTCATTAGGGATATTATTGGATCCGCTTCCCCAATCGGAATCTGTGGAACTCTCCTCGCACTCGCAGGCCGAACCGAAACAACCTCCTCACTTCCGACCATGAAACTCCCGACGCTTATCCTCGTTGGTGAGCTCGACAAACTCACCCCACCATCCATTTCCCAGATGATGCATAGCAAGCTCCCCAACTCAGAGCTACACATACTTCCAAGAGCAGCTCACCTGAGCAATCTGGAAAATCCTGAGGAATTCAACACCCACCTCCTCAACTTTCTAAACAAGCTCGAGGAGAGAGACACTTGAAAACACATAACCAAATCTCCCACATATCGCTCGAGTCCAGGAAACGTATCCACTTCTTTACCTCGCCAACTCCAGTTGAGAAACCCGCAGGTCTCCAAAAGCTAGTGCCTTCTATCGACTTACTGATCAAAAGGGATGACGTCATGGAGTTGGCGATGGGCGGCAACAAGGTCAGAAAGCTGGAATTCATAATGGCCGACGCCCAATCAAGCGGCTGCGACGCGATCATTACCACAGGAGATCTTCATTCTAATCACACCAGACTCACTGCAGCGGCAGCTCGGAAGCTTGGAATGAATGTGATTCTCGCGATGAAAGGAAAGAAACCCGAACCCGTTGGGGGCAACTTGCTCCTGGACTTTCTGTTTGGTGCCGATGTCAGGTTCTTTGATGTTGACCGGAAGGAATTGCCTTCAATCATGGAGGAGATTCGTAGGGAGCGCGAGAAGCAGGGGGAGCGATGTTACGTGATCCCACGGGGCGGAGCGAGTGCCTACGGAGTCTTGGGCTACGCAAACGCGGCATTCGAACTCAGGAACCAACTCGGAGATGCCGCTGAGAAGATTGAATTCATTGTCTTCGCCACGAGTACTGGTGCCACGCAGGCGGGGCTAATCCTGGGAACCAAACTTGCGGGTCTGAGGGCGAAGGTGGTCGGAATAAGTGTCGGCAGAACCGGTGATGAAATCGCCAAGGACGTGACTCGCCTTGTCGGTGAAGCGGCAGATCTTCTCGGGGTCTCTCCGAAGATATCCTCTGATGACGTAATAGTGAACGAATCTTACACTTGCGGCGGTTATGGTGTTGTGACGAAAGAAGTGACGGACCTAATGAAGTCAGTTGCGCAGAAAGAGGGGTTGCTCGTGGATCCTGTGTATACGGGTAAAGGGATGCTTGGTCTTCTAGGATTGGAGAAGGAGGGCTATTTCCCGACCGGCAGTCGTGTGCTCTTCATTCACACTGGCGGTTTGCCAATAATCTTCAGTCACTGGCGGGTCGAGCAGTAAGCTGGGCTGGATCCATAATGCCTCGGCGCCGAAGTGTTCGTCAGAAGAACGGTTCTCTTGAAAACACGTAAATGAATGGTCATGACAGAAGGCCATCTCTCGGCATCAGCATCTAGGAAGCGTGATTTTGGAAAAATCGTTCGCGGAATCCATCCAACTGGCAAGCAAGCTGCGAAAGCTGAATGATGATCAGTTGAAGATACTGGAACGGGTCGATGAAGCCTGTCAGGAGCTCTATCTTCCCGAATTTGAGCACTACATAGCCCACAAGTACAATGAGCAAACTCCCGAGATCCTCAAGAAACATGGACTGATGGGACTCACGGTCTCACCTGAGCACGGGGGAGCTGGAGCTGATTCACTGACTTGGGCGTTGGCATTGGAACGCTTCGGTCAACTTGGTCTTGGCGTCGTTACATTTGTTGACGTTCATTGCTTGTTGGCCTCGCTGGCCGTGGAGCAGTGGGGCTCGGAATTCCAGAAGAAAAAGTACCTTGCCTCCGCAGCAAAAGGAGAGAGGATATTGGCCTATGGATTAACAGAACCAGAGGCCGGCAGCGAACCCACATCACTCAAAACCAGTTACGAAGAGCGAGATGGAGGCTACGTGCTAACCGGCACGAAATACCTGATCTCGAATGGGTCCGTCGCCGACTCCGTGATAATCTTCGCCTACCCAAAAGGTAAGAGAGAAGGAATGTCAGCGTTCATCGTCGACACGAAGTCCGAGGGATTCTCTGTAGCGATGCATCTTGAGGAGAAGATTGGCCTTTTCACATCAGACACAGCCATGCTGGAAATGTCAGAGTGTAATGTCCCGAAAGAGAACCTTCTAGGCCAGCCGGGGAAAGGCCTTCACGTGGCCTATTCGGCTCTGTTGAACGGGCGGATCGGAATAGGTTCTGGATGCGTCGGCCTCATCGAAGACTGTCTCAATTCCGTAACCGAACGAGCGAAGTCCCGGGTGCAACATGGAAAGCCGATTGGAAAGCATCAATTAATCCAGCGACACATCGCACAGGTCGCGATGAACTTGGAAATGGCCAGATGGCCAAACTACGTTGCAGCGGTTGAGAAAACTAGGCTTGATGCCGAACCTAAGAACCTTGAACTTCGAAACAAGGTCGACCTCCAATCGGCGATCGCGAAGCGAGTTGCGTCACAATTAGCCTATGAAAGCGCCGATTTGGCTGTTCAGGTGTTCGGCGGTTTTGGATACTCGCTCCTATCACCCGTCGCCAAGCATTTCTGCGATGCGAGGGTTGCGAGGATCTATGAAGGTACCGATGAGATCATGGAGCTGAAAATCGCCTCCCTGGTTCTGGGGAAGGGCTTCGAGGCATACAGCTAGAACACGTTTTCGCTGATCATGGCACAAAGTTGGTTAGACCGGTTCCGTGAATCCTCATGAGAAGACTTACTTATCATTCAGCCTTCTGCCTAACCGGAAGACCAACGATGGTGACTGTTACGGTTTCGTCAAAGTTTCAGGTAGTAATACCCGAGGATGTTCGTTCTAAGTTGAAGCTTCAACCAGGACAGAAGGTCGTTGTCATCGAGAAAGACGGAATCGTACACTTGATCCCTCTGCGGCCGGTCAAGGAAACGAGGGGTTTCGCTAAAGGCGCGATAACGGAGAGCATTCGAGAAGAACCGGACAGAGTTTGAGGGTTGCAGATTCATACGGATCGATGAGTGTTTCACTCCCGGCCTCGCGAATGAAAAACGGTCTCGGTCGGCACGTAAACGCCGTTGGGCTCAGGTAGCCGATCCAAGAGTACACTGATCACTCAGTTTGCTTGAACCGTGTCTCAGGTCTGGGAGCCAGTTCAATTTCATACTTTTGCCTTCAACCTCTCCTGAAGATTTCCCAGAACCTGCTCAACCATCTTGCTCGATGTTGAATCTAGGAGTTTGGTGCCCAGTCCCGCCATGATTCCGCCGACGGTGACATCAGCGATCCAGCCGACTTTGGTTCCAGAGCCCAATTCATCCAAGGTGAAGGCAGTTTGAATCTCGATGTTGCTTCCCACGCCTCGTCCGGCTCCGATGAGCCTAGCTGCACTGGGTGGGGTCTTCTCTGCAATTCGGAAGTCAAAATCCATGGTCCCCTTCACAACTGATATGCCAACTTTGACTTTCGCTTTGAAGCTGTCTTGTGATGTCACTTCGAGTGATTGTAGTTCCGGAAAGCACGGTGCTATATCATTGGGGTTCATCAGGAATCCCCAGACGACATCTCGCGACGCAGGAGTCACGAAGGAGCCCTCAAGATGCATTAACTGTCACTTCAGTCGGGAATTGTCCGCCGTCCAGGTCACGCATTGTATGGTTAAAAGCTTCCTAGATCAGAAATGACAATGATCTGTCTGGGAGTTTTCGTTAACGTTAACCGCGAATTGTACAAGGGAAACCTAGCCTGTTTCTTCTCAGTTGCTTAGGCTAAAGGAAATTGCATGACTTTCTACGGCAAGTAGAGCATGACGAGTGTTAAGAATGGAAATCTGACGAATGGAGTGAGGAAGGCGCGAAGCTATTTAATACACTGACTTGCAGATAGAAGCTCGCAATTCAGGGGCCGCCCTTGGTTAGCCTGGTCGCTCTCATTTCATTTTGGAGAAAGAAGGAGACTCCATCAGCCCCTGAGAGCCAGAGAATAATCCCACTTCCCACTCTCCCCAGCGTGAACTTGGAAAGCCCTCGTTCAACTTCTGCTGAGGCAGTGAACCGCGCGAGGGATACCTTGAAGGTTCTGAAGCTGGAGAGGCAGATCCTCGGAACCGCCCTCACGACGATTTATGAATCCCATACGAAAGGTCTCATTACTCAAGCGGAAAGAGACCATCTACTTGAGAAGTACAAGGTGGACCTAAGTAGTCTCGAAAAGTCAATTCAGGATAATCAACGGATAGTCGACCTGTATGACTTAGAGTCCGAGCGAGAGGAGCTGATTAGGAATTTCAAGGATCGGCTGGGTGAGATTGAGGCGCAGGTTAAGACTTTGAAAACCGGCGGGTCGCTGAATCGATCTCAGGAACCGAAACCCACTCAAGAGAAAGAAAAGAAGAACACGCCTCCGAGGGAAGAGAGCAAGAAAACTCAGACAAGTCAGGATACGACCGACAAGGAGAAGAAAGCTTCCGACGCGGAACAGCAAGAGGTCACCGATGCCGAGAGGCGGATTGAGAAGATTCGCGAAGAGATCCTTCAAGCCATGGATCGGCTTGAGCAGATCGAAGCGGAAGGATGATTTTGTCTTGGATTGAGGACGCAAAACGAAAGGCTGTCCTCAAAGCACTCCAGCCCATCAAGAACGGATGGATTATTGGAATCGGCAGCGGATCCACAACCGCCTACGCAATCTCGGAACTGGGACGCCTGACCAAAAGCGGAAAGCTAGAGGTCTCGATAGTTCCAACCTCACACCAAGTTGAGAATCTCGCCATAGCCCACGGCCTCAGGATTCTGAGCATGAATGAGGCTTTCACCGTTGAGTATGCGATTGATGGCGCTGATCAGGTCGAGCAGACTTCGCTGAACGTGATAAAGGGAGGTGGCGCGGCGATGCTTCGAGAGAAGGTCGTTGACTCGGCTGCTCGAAAATTGGCAATAGTTGCAGACGAGACGAAACTATCCAAGCACCTAGGTGGAAAACAGTCTGTGCCCCTAGAGGTTTTGCCATTTGCATACAAGTCTGTCCAAACACAGATCACACGGATGGGGGGCAGAGCTAAACTGCGGGAGAGCGCAGGAAAGGCTGGGCCTGTGATAACTGACAATGGAAACTTCGTGCTTGACTCGGATTTCGGCAGGATTGAGAAACCAATCGCGTTGGAACGTCGTTTGAAGGCGATTCCCGGAGTTCTCGAAACAGGACTATTCATCAACATGGCTGATGTGGTCTACGTTGGGTTAAGTACTGGAGAAGTCAAGGTGCTTGAGTCAAATTGATTAACAATTGGGGTCTGCAAACGAGAGTGTTATGGTGAGATTGTGGGAGCCCTTTCTGCCTTCGTCCTTCCGTTGGTGGCGGGTGTAGGTCCGTACTTCCTGCTGCTCGTGATCTTTTCGAGCATCAATCAGCTAGCTGCACTCGTGATCGGCATAGTCGCCGCATGGACAATCAGGGCTCTCCTGAAAAGAATTCAGATGTAAGCGATTACAAAGTTTCCAGATTCCTAGCAGGAATTACGCGCGATGCTTTTCGGCGATTGAGGAGCACGATAGCGCAGAGCAAGATGCTCACTCCAAGAATCAACCCACCGTTCAACTTGCTTCAATCATAATCCCTGGGGAACAGCATTTGGTGCCGGGGACGGGGTTCGAACCCGCGGCTTCTGGGCCCAATGTACTCTCCAGATTATGAGTTTCGTCCCTAAGCCTGGCTGGCGCTCTACCAGCTGAGCCACCCCGGCTCCAGCACCAAAACCCGGGCTGCACGTAAAAAATCTCCCTATCCATCGCGGCTTTCGATTGGAAAGTGTTTAATGAACTATGAACCATGCATCGTTGAACGGGCCGGGTTCGGCGCCCATGGAATTCGACTACCTAACCCTCGACGATTTCGAACTCCGCGACAAGCGCGTACTGGTACGGTTGGATATTAACGCGCCAATAGACCCGACCACAAATCAAATCCTTGACGACACGAGAATCGTTGCCGCCAAACCAACGTTAGATGCTCTGACGCGCTCAAAGGTTGTTGTGCTCTCGCACCAGAGCCGCCCCGGAAAAGACGACTTCACATCACTACAGCAACACGCCACACTTCTTCAGAAGAACTGTTCGCAACGGGTAAGATTCATTGATGACGTTATGGGACCTGCTGCTCGTGAAGCGATTAGAAAACTCAGCCGAGGTGAGGTGTTGGTTCTTGATAATGTTAGGTTCTGCGCTGAGGAGGCTTTGGAAGATAAGGGTGAGAAGCTCGCCAAGACCAATCTCGTGTCAAGACTGGCGCCGTTATTCAACCTGTATGTGAATGACGCGTTCGCCGCCGCCCACCGAGCTCAGACTTCCCTCGTGGGATTCCCGTATGTTCTTCCATCGGCTGCAGGGAAACTTATGGAGAAAGAGCTTGCCGCACTGCAACAACTATTGCAGAGACCAGAACGTCCCAGCACCTATCTACTGGGAGGAGCGAAGATTGAGGACAAGGTTCCAGTAATCGAAAACATACTCGCCACCGGAAA
>MEMY01000017.1 GCA_001768965.1 archaeon RBG_16_50_20
GGGCGAAGGCCAAGCATGCCCATGCAACAGACCAAACCGTTCCCAGAGGGCAATGCCTGTCGGCCCCATCAACTCAACTTGAGAAGGAGTCAAGGGTTCAAGGTTACCATCATGATTTCCAGAAATCACCTGAACTACTGGAACGATTTTGAGAAGCGCCTCAAAGAACTCCGGAACATCCCGCCACTCCTCCAGCTCAGCACCCGTCACGCTATGCTTAACGTCCCCCAACATCACCAGCCGCGACGGTTTCTCATCCTGTACAATTTTCCTAAGCCTTTCCAACATCTTGCTGGTCTGGGACGGAACGTGAATGCCCTGTTGCGCAAGAGTAACCTCCCAACCAATGTGCAAATCGCCAACAACCACAACCCTCTCCTTACCATGACGCAGCAAGAGGGCTGGTTCCGATCCAATCGGCTTGAGAGAGTTCAATCGAAATCTCTTGTCCCTCGAACTCGAAACCCAAATTTCACAACAAGCTAGCTCTTGCTGAGTAATGAACTCTCTCAGCAAATTACTCTCTGCAAACAAAAGGTTAGATAGAACTCGCGAATTTCCAACAGCTTGTAGCCCGGTGGTGTAGTGGACAGGTCAACCCGCAAAAGCATAGAGGGCTTTGGACCCTCCGACGGGAGTTCGAATGGCATCTCAACGATGCCCGAGTGTCTCCCCCGGGCTACCAATCTCGACTAGTTATTTGACCTTGATTTCTATTCCTACGGTCCTTTTGATCAGTTGCGCAAGTGCATCGGCTTGGATTTTCGGACCGCCTTTTGTGGGTATCGAGACTACTAGGGGGAATTCCTTCTTCGTTCTTTCCAGTATCGGCCGGATCCACTCGTAAATCGGCTCAGTCACCATGATAAGCGAGATTTCCTCGTCTGAGTGCACTCGACGAAACACCTTCTCGGCGTCTTCTCGATCTTTGACCGCGTAACTACTCTTGATTCCGGCAACTTTGAAGTAGTTCGAGGTGGTCCGGTCGGCGAGGAGCGCAATCTTGCCCAAACGTGTCTGAACTCCTAATACTCCTGAATCATCTCAGAACTGTTTGAGTACGTCTTCTCTTTCCATGATGTGTCCGCAGAAGTAGCATCTTAGTCGAATCGGTTCACGTTGGTCGACTGTGAACTGAGGTTCTACGGGCTCTCGAGAGTTCGAGATGCATGAGGGATTATCACATTTGATGATGCCCCGAATTACGGCTGGTAGTTCCACTACTTTCTTTGACGCCACGTCATAGTTCCGGATGATGTTTATCGTCGCATTTGGAGCGATCAGAGCGATCTTGTCTACCTCGCCTGGCTTGAGCTCTCTGTTTTGGATCTTGACTATGTCCTTGTTATGCTGCCGCTTACTCTCAACATTCATCGCAGCCGTAACCACCTCTCCGTCTTTTCCGTTGATTCCCAAGATCTTCAATACATCTAGAGCAAATCCGGGAGTTATGTGATCGATCACACTTCCATCCTTGATTTTCCTAACATAGAGTTCCTGGCGGGTCTGCAAGTCTATTCGAGCATCTTTATGCGTCCCAACAATTATTTAACCATGAGAACTAACAAGTGACGGGTGCGTTGTTGTGGAGTTTGCTGGAAGAGACATAGTCTCAATCAGAGACTTCTCCCGCGAGGAAATTGATCACGTTCTTGAGATGACCGATGTTGTCGAGCCTATGGCAAAGAAGGGTTCGCATACGCTTGATGGCAAGATTATGGCGACGTTGTTCTTCGAGCCAAGCACTCGGACTCGCCTGAGTTTCGAGTCGGCAATGTATCGTTACGGCGGCAAATGCCTCGGTTTTGCTGAGCCAAAGATCGCATCGGTCGAAAAAGGAGAGAACTTGGCTGATACTGTGAGAGTCGTAGAGAGCTATGCTGACGTGCTTGTCATTCGTCATCCACTAGAGGGAGCCGCGCGTCTGGCAGCCGAATTTGCTTCTGTCCCCGTAATCAATGCTGGGACCGGTGCTGAAGAGCACCCAACGCAGGCCATGCTCGACCTTTACACGATGCGAAAGGAGCTTGGGAAAATCGACGGACTGAACATTGTTCTGGCTGGTGATTTGAGGTATGGGCGCACGGTGCATTCGCTTGCGTATGCGCTTTCGCTTTATGACATCAACCTACACCTTGTATCGCCCCCTCTACTGAAGATGAAGAAGGAAGTACTGGAAGAGGTGAAGGGGCGGATCAAGGTCCATGAGTTGGAGGATCTGTCGAAAGTCATACCGGAAGCCGACGTAATCTACATGACCAGAATTCAGAAAGAGCGCTTCGGTTCCCTTGAGGACTACGAGAAAGTTCGTGGCTCCTACATTTTAACCGCGGACGATCTTTCTCCAGCGAAGCCAGGGATGATCGTTATGCATCCGCTTCCGAGGGTTGACGAGATCGCCAACAGTGTTGACGATACGCCTCACTCGAAATACTTCAAGCAGGTATGGTATGGATTGCTGGTCAGGATGAGCCTGATTGGGCTTGTCCTAGGGGCTTTAAGTTAACACGAGTGTTACCATCGGTAACACTTATATCACATCGATTGGAACAGTTACATAACGAACAAGCATGAAGTTTGAAGTGCACCCTTCATCGCGAAAACGCCGAGTACTCCCAATTCACGTGCTCCACTATACGGCCTTCCGCGGTGATTTCCGAACGAAAGAGGACGAGAGTGAACTTCATTTGCTTGAGAAGTTTCACGTCGCCAGATTCCTATCCCAACGGGGAGGCGTGGATACGTTCATCGACCCGGTCTTGTACGATCCAGAGGAGCATTCACACAGATTGACTGCGGATCTTGCTGGAGTGGAGGGAGGAAAATTGACAGCTGTGTTCTGCGAGACTCAATCTCCAGGCGAATCATTGATCCGAGACCTAGAGATGCTTGATGAGTCAGAGAACTCGAGCGCGCTGGTTGTCTACCCATTCAAAGTGAATCCAGGTCCGATAGACGAAAGGTTTCACGATGCGGTGAATACAGGAAAGTTTGTGATCGAGCATCTCAACTGGGGCGATCGAGGATTGGAGAGGGTCTTCCGCGAAGTCTTGGAATTGGTGGACCTGCTCACGAATGAAACCCGGGTGAAGATGCTCCTGCCTTTGCTTGAACACCCTCAAGGAAAGAAGCACTTCAGAGAAGAGATTAATCCGAAACTTATCTATGAGAATGTGCCGCTTCTGAGAACTCATAAGATGATTGATGAGCTCTCAGACGATCTCTACGATCTTACTCCAATGGGGAAGACGATTCTCTGCGAGTACCTTGCTTTCATTGAAAAGGTTAGGCACCTCCTCCTCCGAGAAGGTGAGAAAGACGATTAAGGGGAGTGCCAGAGATGACTACACTAACTGAACGTCTTGACGCGTGTGAGGACTTTGGTGATGTATTTCAGCTTGTGAAGAAGTCCGCTGAGCGCTCCCTTGGACAAAGGCGGGCAGGGCTGATGCTCTACCTGGCGAGATTGCCGAAACACATAGGTGCATTTCACACCGTCGGGACAAATGGAATCGTGATGAATCGAAACACCCTTGACGTAATCACTCACGGGGCTCGATCTCTAAGGGAAATCAACTCGTACGTTTACTCGATTCTGCTCCACGAATACTTGCATGCTCTCGGTTATATCGAGGAGCGCGATGTCAGAAAGTTGGTATTCGATATTTCGTTCGAGACCTTCGGTCCAGATCACCCTGCTACTCAAATCGCTTCGAAAGGACCGGGTGCGATCTTTCCGGACATAGTCCTGAACGAACTACCAATCGACACGCCCGATGTTGAAGTGATACCTGACATCGAGAGGAGCAGCCACAAATACATAAGCTAGTTCTCACGGTCAGATTTCGCATTTGGTTCTTGGCTTAAGGTACCGAGTAGGCGACTCGTTTCTCTACGGTCTTCTTCTTGGCCTCAGGCCATAAGTTGAAGGGCAGCAGTCCGTAGGATGATCTGCCGATGTAGGTCAGTCTATCTGAGCCACATTTACTGCACTTCGGTGCGATTCCAGATTCTGTGTTGTTGCACATGGTGCACGCTGAGTAATCTGAAGTGTACGTCAGAAACTTACAGCCCGACCCAAGAGCTAATTCAGTTAACTTCAGAATAGCTGTTCCCTGAGTTGATTCTGGTATTGTGCATATGACGTTCAAGTGTCCGCCAGGTGTCGCCAATTGAAACTTGGATTCTAATGAGATCCTATCCTCAATGGATATTTTTGCGGTCAAGGGAATTGTAGGTATGTCGGTGTAGTGGAATGATCCCCTTGATCCATCCGCTACTATCACGGCTCTCCCGTACTGTTCCATATCCAGCTCGGCGAGTCTGCCCACAGCCTCATCGCCTGGTCTCTGCGATACACGAACCCGCATCTCTTCCTCTTCTGACACTGTCTTCGCAAACTTCGCCAGTTCCTGCAACACTTTGAGACCGAACTCGAGAGCAGTTTTGTCGCGTTCCATTTTGACTCCCGTGTGAGCTTCAACTGCTTCGCTTAATCCGACGAAGGAGAGATTGTAGGATGCATTCTTCTCGTAGAAGTATGGTACAGAACCACTTTCCCCGGCAAGGAGAGGGAGAAGAGGCTGTTTGAGCCTATCGCCGACGAATCTCCTCTTGGCCTTGAATCCGTCTCCTGCAAGCGATGCACATTCCTTGAGAAGCGCCATGAATTTGTCATCATTCTTCTTGGCTGCGTAGGCAAGCCTCGGAAGATTCAGAAAAATGGTGTCCATACTGCCTGTTCTGATACAATCAGCGTCCCATTTGCCACTCCAGTCATTCGCCAAGCGGAGTCCTGTAGCTGAGTAGCAACTTTCTTCTTGGCCTACGTCTAGGGCAAAATATGGGACACTTCTTGCTGCCGACAGCTCATGCGCCTTCTCCAGAATTCTCTTTGCTCTGTCATCGTTGAGGGCTCTTCGGCCAACTCTCACTAGTAAGTGAGGCAGCAGAGGTGGCCTTGACTCGGACATAATTCGAAAAGCCTCCAATGTGGCCTCCGCTAACTTCAGAGCCTCATTTCGAAAATCTCCATAATGCCCATCACTCTTTCCGTTCGGGCCGACAGCGTCTTCATTCAACAGGAATTCGGGTGACTCCAGGTCGATTACAATGGAGAACCCTGTTTGGAGGTCACTCGAAGCAGCGTCGCGACGCATTGAAGTCAAGAAATAGGACATGGAGTTCGTTGCGTCTTCTACACTTCTTCCGCGGACATATGGCGAGAGAAACGTGTTGAAGAATTCCAAGGTTTGTTCCCCAGAAATTTCACTCGCCCCGATCTCCAGAGTGTGCCGCAAGAGCGCCAGCGCACCTTCAAATCTCTCAGGCGGGAACATTCCTGGCAGGCTCTGTTTCAGGAAATAGCGAATATCGTGAATAATCTCGTTAGGTTTGAGTATCCAGTTCTCGAGGTTTGCGATGTGGATTGAGCCCGAGAGATGGGCGTCTGCGAGCTTATGGGGCAGGCAGTTGAGAAGAACATACTCTGACAGGACGGATTTCGCGGAAGAGCGGTGCACGTAATCGGTGCTCAGTTGCTTTTCGCCTGCACTCTTAATCAGCTGTGCAACATCGTAAACGGGCATTCCCAGGCGCGTCAGTTTGTGACGATACTCTTCGAGTTTTTTCTCGATGAGTATGGCGTTCACGAATTCACGTATTAGCGGAGCAGTGAGATAGATTGTCTTGAGACGAACTAGCCTGTCTTCAGCTTCGGCAGCTATTTCGTCTGCGGTCTCTTGCGGGACACCTGCTTCAACGACCAATGATTTCGCGATCTTGTTGCGATGAAACTCTTCAATTGCCAACCTTGAGGTCCTAACGTAGAGCTTTCCGCGCTTTACATTCACATACTCGTCCATATCGCGCGCGAACGAAACTATCATTCGGCCTAGTTCCGTGACCTCGTACTTCTTCGATTTCTTGTCAAGAGAAACGAGACTGGCATCGGTCAGGCTTCGGAGGTGATAGACGAATTTGCCCGCGTCTCGAACAGGGTCGAGTTTTAGTTGGAACATTATCTCTGTGTACTGGAGTGGTCCCTTTGTCGAAAGAAGTCGCAAAATTTGTAGTCTAACTGGAGCTGATGCGGCGTCAAAGATGCTGGCTCCGACTCTCTCCGATGATCGCAGCAACAGATTATCGCCTAGAAGATGGATTACAAACACCATAGGCATGCATTCATGTTTAAAAAACTGTAGTTACCCGCCTAGTCATCAAAATCAGACAATGCCCTTGCGATCTTTCGCAACCAAGAATGTTTATTTGAGCTCATTCAGTGACGAAACGCCGGCTTGAAGGTGTGAAGCATGGGCGATCTGCGAATGCGTGAAAGTGACTACGCGACTCTTGCAAAATTAGAGGAAGCCTTCGAAAGAAAAGATCTGTCGCACTTCATCTCCCTGTTGGGATCGTCGAAAGGCCTTCCACTGCTCCTAAGAGTGCATGCAGTTTGCATGTTAGAGCACATCGGAGACGAGACTATCGTCCCAGCTCTATGCAGAGTCCTGAAAGATGATCCCAGTCCGCTAACCCGCCATGAAGCTGCATTCACACTGGGCCAGCTAGGTTACCGAACTGCTGCCCCGGCACTCGTTGAAGCAATGCTCAACGACGAGAGTCCCATTGTTCGACATGAGTCTGCCGTAGCTTTGAGTTCGATCGGGGACGACGCAGTCCTGCCTGAGTTAGAGAAGGGTATCCACGATAAGGATGAAGATGTGAGCAACTCCGCGCTTATCGCCTTCGAATACCTATCGTACCTAGAACGGAAGCGCAAGAGTTCGCCCATTAATGCGGCGACAGTGAAACCGAAGATTCGACTCTAACAAAAGCGAGTTCTCAGCGTTTTCGGAAGGATTTTAGGTCATACTCTGAACTTAGCGGCTAGGGGCGGTGGTCCAGACCGCGAGTTAACCCTTCGTGGGGACAACTTGGTCTAAGATAGCGAACATTCGCCTTGAAACCGGTCTCGGGACCGCGAAATCACATGGCGGGAACACCGGTGATCGAGGGTTCAAAATGATCTCCCGCAAGATCATGATAATCCCTCCCGCCCCACCAACGGTGAAAAGTGACCCCACATTTGTCGTGAAGTGACCCCACTTTCAGTCATATTGAATCTTGGATATTCTTGACGGCGGGACAGCACAGCCGAGTTAACGAGTAAGCACAAAAGGTAGAATGAGTCGCAATAGAGATGAGACTTGATCTTATGACGAACTCACGCAGAGCTCTAGTTTTCCAGTGTTTTAACTGCGGAAAACGTTTCGAGCATGACTTGGAACAAGCTTGTGCGAATTGCGGCTTCGACAAGTGCCCTTTCTGTAATAGTTGCTATTGCTCACTTGATGAACGCGAGCGAAGAGTTGCAGAAGCAATATTCTATAGTCTACCGGACTGGCTCGGCGCATAGAACGTGATAAATTGGTAGCGGGGGGTGGATACTCGGGCGCTTAGACGCGTCTTTCGAACCACCGTTTGAGGAGCTTTCAGCTCAATCTCAGGGTTTCTCGCCAGGATATGAGCCATCCGCACCGAAGGCTCTGCGGGTTAAACCTGGCTACCCCACCCCGCTAGAGTTCCGCAGCCTCAGGCTTCGCTTAGAAGACAGTCACTAGATAAGTTTGTTTCTCACCAATTTCATTCGAACTAAAACTCAGTTGTCCATGCGTCGCGGTTTCAGTGGAACTTGTTGAAGTCGATCTCTTGACATTCTATGAAAAGAGTTCGGACAGGTCTCCGATCTTAAGGCGCAAGTCAGCGCACTATCTTTGTTGGTTCGCGTACATCGAAAACTGATGGGACTGGTTGAAGAACTGAGACAACCTGAGTCGAGGTAGAGCGTGGGGTCCCCGCTCCGCATGTTAGAAAGAGTTATGTCCCATTGGGGATTTGACGAGGTGCGGGTCATGGTGAGTTTGAACGCTCCCGACTTGTACTTGTGGTTGGCTGCAGTTGTCGCCGCGCTCCTTGTCAGCGTTGTCTTGGTGTTTCGTAAGTGGGATGCCTACGAACTTCCGATGCGACTGCTGCCACTCGACATCCTAACAATAATCCTCTTAATTGATCTTAACATTAAGAGCCTCAGCAATGTCACCATCGAAGACTTCATCATGAAGCTGGAAGCAATCGCATTTACGGGGCTGCTTGCGTTCGTGTTATTCGCTCCCGTCTTATGGAAAGTATCTCAAGGCGCACGGAAATCCAAGACCCGCTAAGGGATTTGACAGGTAGAATTGCAGCTCAGGGAACAGGTTCTCGGGCATGTCAAGGGTGTTTTTCACAGCTATCTGCTAAGTTGAAACCATATGGAGTGGAATCTTGCCATGAACGACACAATCAGTACGTCGAGCAGAGAGCAAGGCTTATTCCCTTTGATTCATGCCGACAGCGTGATTGCAATTGTCCTATCTCTATGTTCCCAGACCGCCACTGGCATACATGTGCTTCCAACCTGTTCAATGCGTTGTGCCTCAACCTCCTGAGGTCTATTACCAACCACCACTCGTAGGCTACGCGTGCCAGCCGCCGCCAGTAACATACTTGTACCAACCTCCCCCCATACCATACCATTACAGGCCGCCGGCACAGGTCTACTATTACCAACCTCCGATAGTCAGAGTACAGTAGCCTGCCGTAGCCCAACCCAATGTAGACGAGTTCAGTAATTCACTTGTGATTAGGGACGATGCCACCTGCCTATAGCGGGGTGGTGGTCCCACACTTTCTCTTGACCATATCGACATAGTGGCTTCGTCAAATGCCTGTGAGCCTTGGGAGTTGGAACGTACAGACCAGTTCCGATCGGTCTCATCTCTGTTGTAGTGCGTTTGGTTGAGTCGGGCATTTTGAGTGAACATTTTTCGCACCTGTAACCCTGACGTCGTCCCGCGGACTTCAGGCGCTTCCCACAAACTGGACAGGTCGGATTTTCAATTCTCACTTTGTCCACGAGCTGGTGTATGAGTATCTTCTCAAGGTTAATTGTCACAGATCGACCTTTGGCACTCTCACGTACACCGCCATAGACTGTCACTACGTCGCCTAGAAGCAGATTTGCGATGGTTTCCCGAAATTGCCCAGTTGGTTCGTAGGCAGCGCAAGTAAATGTTCTCCCAATTGCGCTCAGGTCGAAAAACACGTGGCCTCCAGGAATTCGATTGGGTCGACCGCTGACAACGCCACGCAGAACTGCAGGTCTATTTGGTTTCACCTCTGAGTTCTCAGTTAGAACTCGCAGGTGTGCATCGGTTCCGTGATTCGTGCGGAAGACTGCCCAGCGCTCAACCGGTTCGCGTACTTCAACCATTCGAAAAGCTTCCGTTACGATCTCAGCATTTTCGCCACGAATGCCAAAGAGCACAGGGTCGGGTCCGTGAGGTGCGATGAGCATACGCTTGTTTTCGTAATCGTAATTGTTGAAAGTCTGCGGACTTGTCATCTTATCCATGCGCACGACAGATGCTTCATCAACCTGCCTTGGGGAACCACAATTCTCTTTCCTTCTGTAAGCAATCAGCTCGAATGTATGATCCTGAGTCAGAGTCTGCCCGACCGCGGCAAGTGCCCCTACTAGACCAAGTTCAGTTCCGTAAGCTGCAGCTGACGCTCCAGACGATCTCACAAGTTTGACCGCGTCACGTTCAGAAAGGACATCACAAAGGGCCTTCCGCGAGAATTGTTTGATCTCGGGCGTTGGGTGTCCCATGAGGATGACGACTGCCGGATCGGTCCCCTTCTGGCCAATGTGACTGCCTGTCTCAATCTCGTCAAGAGCTGTCTCTTGGACAACGTCATATAACGTCCTTTGAATTTCGACCCTAAGCGCAACCGCCGCGTTCCCACGAGTCTTATAGGGTATGTTAGGGTTCAATCGTATGATGTTCGGGTAGTCGGTGAACCGAACCCCTCCTAAGCTCGTGAGTTTTTCCACTAGGCGAGCAGCAATGTAGGTAGTACAGCCGCCTTTCGTAGAGTCTGTGTCGTCTATCCCTATGTGCAGTTGCACAGTCTGAAACCTAGTAGGTAATCTGGTAGTCAACCGACCAGCGTAAGGTTTACTGTGAGACTAAGTACCTTCCACGACGATCATGGTTAGCGTTGAGCGGACCTTGTCGAGTCTTCGTATCTTCCATGTGACGATCTCTTTCAGTTTGTCCATGGAGTCTGCTTCAACTTTTGCAACGATATCGTAGACGCCATAAACAAGGTAGGACTCTTTCACATTGCCTATCTTGCGCAGTTCAGTGACTACTTCATCTTCCGAACCAATTTCGGCGTTTATCAGGACGAAGGCTAATGGCATTAGAAAACCTCGTCGTAGCCTTGATGGTTGATGTATTGCTAAAAAGATTTGCCCACGGACCAAAGGACACCAGAGGCCCGTAAGCTTTACGAGCCCCCTAAGAATGACAGTGCTGGGCTAGTTCTTTGTTACAAGCTGAGTCAGCGCTTAACTCGTTGGAGACAATGATTCTCGACAGAAATTCCGAATACTTGGGTGTCTCCACGCTTCAATTGATGGAGAACGCTGGACGTTCGATAGCAGAGGAAATTACCGTCCGCTTCGGCAAGGGCAGTGAGATCGTAATTTACGGTGGAACTGGAAGGAATGGCGGTGACGGCATGGTTGCCGGTCGTCACCTTGCGGCGAGAGGTTTCAAGGTCACCTACAGGCTAGTTGGTGAGGAGAGCGTGATTTCCGATCCTTCAACACTTTGCAACTGGAACGCGCTAAAGGCGATGACATCAACAGTCAAGATCGAAAAGTATCCTGATTCCTCGTCACTCTCAGAGGTGAATTCTGATGTGATAGTAGATGCTCTACTTGGTACAGGGGTAAGAGGGAAACTTCGCCAGCCCATAATGCGAGCTGTACAGGTGATCAACGCCAGCGGCGGCTTCAAACTAGCAGTGGACGTTCCCACCGGCATAGACTCCGACAGCGGCGATAATCTGGGAGAGGCAGTGCGCGCCAATCTGACAGTCACATTGCATTCAATGAAAAAAGGATTATTGAAAGCGAAGAAGTTCTGCGGTGAAATCAACGTAGCTGATATTGGGATTCCGCCCGAGGCCGCGATATTCGCAGGGCCTGGCGACGTAGACGCAATATTGACCCGCAGGTCTCCGGAGGCCCACAAAGGCGAGTTTGGAAGATTGCTTGTTGTAGGAGGAAGCGAGATATTCACCGGCGCTCCTACCCTCGTTGCAATGGCAGCTTATCGTACTGGAACCGATTTAGTATTCGTCGCTGCACCCGAAAAAGCCGCACAGGCAATATCATCGATGTCACCAAATATGATCACGATCAAGCTTCCAGGAGAGAACTTTGCCGTCGCTCATATTCGACTTCTCCGCGAGCATCTTGAGAAAGCCAGCGTGATTGCAATCGGTCCAGGACTCGGTCTGAACAAGCAGACAATTTCCGCAGTCCGCAAGATTGTGGCGCTTGCAATTCAGCGAAAGAAGCCATTGCTGCTTGATGCAGATGGATTGAAGGCTCTAGGCGTCATAAGGAAGAGAATATTCGACGGCACGACGGTGGTCACTCCTCATGCTGGAGAGTTCCAGGCTATCACAGGAAAGGCTCCTTCCAGAGATCTCAAGCTGCGTTCAGATGAGGTCAGGGAACTTGCTTCGAAGAGCGGAGCAGCAGTTCTATTGAAGGGACACATTGACGTTGTGTCAGACGGCATGCGAGTGAAACTCAACAGAACTGGTAATCCCGGCATGACAGTGGGTGGGACAGGTGACGTTCTCTCTGGGATCGTTGCGGGTCTAATGGCCCAAGGTGTTGAAGCATTCAGGGCTGCAGTTGCGGGGGCCTTCATAAACGGTGCTGCTGGCGATCTCGCAGAAGAGAAATTGGGTAATCATCTAACTCCAACGGACCTGCTTGAATACATCCCGATATTACTGAATGATCCAATGTGTCACAGGCCCATTCTTCAAAAGAGGCTTCAGTAAGCCAAAGTTTCGGATTCACTTTGAACGAGCGATCAAGCCAGATTCCGCCGAGAGTCTTTGTGCTGTTGATGAAGCAGGATGATCCGCGCAAGTGCACCGCGGCCAAGTTGGCGAAGTTCAGGCTTGCGACACCGCTTTTCAGGATGAGGCAGGTTCCTCGAATGGCTATCGTTCTCAATCCCTTTGCACCGCGAGTTCTCCTGCCCGGGGACGCTTTGCTCGCTGAGAAGAGTGGAATAGTCGCGGTCGACTGTTCATGGGAAAGAATCGAAAAGGCATTTGCCATTCGAATTCCCGGGGAAGCTAGAAGACTGCCGCCGCTACTCGCGTCCAATCCCGTGAACTACGCCAAGATTCACAAGTTGTCGTCAGCGGAGGCTCTTGCAGGGGCGTTGTACATAATGGGATTCAAGGACAACGCCGCTCGACTGCTAACTCTATTCAAGTGGGGGGAGGGGTTCTTCAGCCTGAATTCAGAGCTACTTGAATCATACTGCCAAGCACTCACCGAGAGCGATCTACTTCAGGTGGAAGCTGAGTTCTTCTGAACTCCTCAGGCACCTGCTCTTCCTATTCTTCTTGGAGTAAATACGTAAGCGTCTTGTGCGCTGGGCTTGCCAGGTTTTCGATGAATCATGAAATTAGGTTGGGACAAAGCGCCGAATCCAAACTATATCGGAATCTCAATAGGCCTGATACTTCTAGTGGCTAAGGTCGTCGTAGCCTTACTGACGAAGCGCTGACTCGGCTCGCGTGCTCAATGACTGAGCGTGCTCACAATTGTAAGTGTGTTGGGTTGGCGTGTTGGTCGTAACCCACCTTCTGTTTTAGGCGACATTCATCTTATCGGGATACCCGCGCCTCGGGCGGTGTTCACGGGCGCCTATTATCCCTTTCACGGCGTGGGTTGGCCTTTCACCCTTACC
The DNA here is from genome assembly GCA_001768965.1 of archaeon RBG_16_50_20. Lineage (GTDB taxonomy): Archaea > Thermoproteota > Bathyarchaeia > 40CM-2-53-6 > 40CM-2-53-6 > FEN-987. Next base: position 12,900 of record MEMY01000017.1, read on the forward strand.
GCCAGTCTCCTCAACGTAAACGCATCATCGTCCACGACTGGCAGAGGTATCTTTCTGCGCCTTTACCCGACCTCTCAGCCGGCACCTCGCGATGCCACGCCTCCGCCATGTGGGTGGAGTTTCCTCAGGCCCTCACGCAGGGTCCGGAGTCGCCCACCAACTCGCCAATCCACTCTCTCTTGCTCTTTGCGATAAACAAGCATTTTGGAGAAGGATTCAGGAGGAGGGCCCCCGGGTGACATGTGTCCGGTCTTGCACACGTAGTTCCTCGGGTTACTAGTCGTGACCGTGGCGGACCATGGCCGATTCTTGGAACTGAATTCGAGTTCCTCTTAAATATGCGACACAGGCGGATGCCCTCGAAGCGTCCCCATGACTATGATTCAGTACGGTAGGCCAGTGCGATCTCTCTCCTCACCGACTATCGTACTCATGATTGTCAACATAGCGGTATTTGTGCTGCTAGTGATCGGCGGAGATGAAATGTATTTCTTATTGGCCCAGGTGGGGACTTTGTTCTTTCAAGAGCACTACTATTGGCAGCTCTTCACGTCGCTTTTCGTCCACTTCGACATACTCCACATACTCTTCAACATGTACGGCTTGTACTACTTCGGCCGCCTAAACGAATCACACTTCTCACTCCATCAGTATCTCGCAATATACTTCGGCTCGGGATTACTCGGAAACGTAGCGTCATTGTACCTGATTCCGCCAAACATCCCGTCGGGAGGTGCTTCAGGTGCCATATTCGGACTAGTTGGCTCGTACGTTGCTATCGAGAAAAGAGCTCAACATATGGGAATGGCGTTGCTCTACGCGGTGCTAATATTTGTTCAGAGCAGTGGACCAGGCGTGAATATTTTCGCTCATCTGTTTGGACTCGTGGGAGGGCTCGTTTTGGGGCTAGCTTTCGCGCCGAAACATCATCCAGGCGGATATAGCGTCAGCTACACATTGACCAGCTAACGTACGCGTACATGCGGCCTCTTGTCGGGCGTTTCGATTGATTTCTTAGACTACGAAAGCATCGGCATTTTGATGCCCTTTTCACGTGCCACTCTCTTGGCGGCGTCGTATCCGGCGTCAGCATGTCTGACCACTCCTAATCCGGGATCGGTGGTTAGTACTCGAATGGCGCGTTTTTCGATCTCAGCAGATCCATCGAGGACAAGGCACATGCCCGCGTGAATGCTGTAGCCAATTCCAACTCCGCCGCCGTGGTGAACCGAAACCCACGTCGCTCCCGCAACGGCGTTTATCAACGCGTTCAGTATTGGCCAGTCAGCGATGGCATCCGATCCATCTTTCATGTTTTCAGTTTCCCTTCGCGGTGAAGCCACGCTGCCAGTATCAAGGTGGTCTCTACCGATCCATATTGGGCCGCTCAGCTTTCCTGAGGCGACCATGTCGTTCACTATCTTTCCAAATCTCGCGCGCTCTCCGTAGCCAAGCCAGCATACTCGTGCTGGTAATCCCTGGAACTTTACCTGAGTTCTAGCCTTCTCTATCCAGCGGACGAGCTCCTTGCGGTATCCGAATTCTTTCACGAGCATTTCGTCGATCTTGAAGATGTCCTGTGGATCGCCCACAAGCGATGTCCACCTGAATGGGCCGCGACCTTCACAGAACATTGGTCGGATATATTCAGGGACGAATCCTGAGAAACTGAAGGCTTCTTTGAATCCGTCATCGTAAGCTTGTTGTCTAATGTTGTTGCCATATTCGAAGGTGATCGCGCCTTTCTGCATCATCTGCACCATCGCCTTCACGTGTACATGCATGCTCTCTCTGGCTCGGCGGAGATAGTCCTGCGGATCTGATTGTCGGAGCTTGTCCCCCTCGTCTTTGCTCAGTCCTGCTGGGTAGTATCCGTGTAGTGGATCATGGGCAGAGGTTTGGTCAGTCACAATATCTGGAATAACACCCCGTCTAACGAGGTCCGGATGAACTTCTGCAGCGTTTCCCAACAGTCCGATGCTGACACTCTGATTGGATTCCCTAGCGTTTTTCACTATTTCTAGAGCTTCATCAAGATCGTCGGTCCATTTCTCAACGAAACCATGCTTCAACCGACGCTCGATAGCTGCCTTGTTGATCTCAACGATCAGTGCAATGCCATCATTCATCGTTGCCGCAAGCGGCTGAGCGCCCCCCATCTCTCCGAGGCCAGCGCTCAGGACTAGTCGTCCTCTCAGGGATCCGTCGAAGTGCTTCTTGGCGACAGCCGCGAAAGTTTCGTAAGTCCCTTGCAAGATCCCCTGCGTTCCTATGAAAGCCCACGAACCTGCTGTCATCTGTCCATACATTATGAGGCCTTTCTGTTCGAGTTCATAGAAGTAATCCCAAGTAGCCCACTTCGGCACGAGCATTGCGTTTGATATCAGTACTCGGGGCGCCGAATCATGTGTCTCAAAGACCGCGACGGGTTTGCCGCTTTGAATTAGAAGCGTTTCGATGGGTTGCAGCTCTTTGAGCGTCTCCGTAATCTTCTCAAAGCATTCCCAGGATCTCGCGGCCTTCCCTGTCCCACCATAAACAATCAGGTTGTCGGGGTCCTTGGCTATTTCGGGGTCTAGGACGTTGTGAAGCATCCTGTAGGCGCCTTCAATCTGCCAGTTCTTGCAGTGAAGCGTCTTGCCCATCACCGACGAGACCGTCGGCTTAGTCTTCAACAACTTTGATCACTTAGTACTCGACTGTCACGGGATTTTAAGTTTCAGCATGAAACTTACGCGTTGAATCGTCCATCCTCAACAACCACATGACCATTCTTTACGACAGAATCGATAACGTTTCTTCCGAAGCGGTATCCTAGAAATCGATAATCGTCCGCATCAAGAATCAGAATGTCAGCCTTCTTGCCAACCTCGATGCTTCCAATTTCGTGCCCTCTTCGAATCGCGTGCGCGGCGTTAATCGTTGAGGCCATGATGGCTTCTGCAGGTGTCATTCTGAGCTTGTAGCAAGCGAGAGCGATGATGAGTTGATGGTTTTCCAACCAGCAGCTGGGGCTAAGGTCGCTTCCAAGAGCAACGGGCACGCCATCAGCTATCATCCTTCTCGCGTCCGCATACTTGTCGAGCATAAGTGTGAGTGGTGCGGCGGGTAGGAGTACTGCGATTACGCCAGCTTCTTTCATTTGCAGTAGTCCCGAATGGGATGCGAACAGAAGGTGATCGGCAGAGACAGCGCCAACTTGCGCTGCAAGCTCTGCCCCACCTAACGGAAACAGCTCATCCGCATGAATTTTCGGTATCAGTCCAAGTCGCTTTCCCGCTTCCAAGATCCTCCTGGAATCCTCAATCTCAAAGACCCCCTTCTCGCAGAAAACATCACAGAACACAGCCAGTTTCCTCTTTGCAATTTCAGGTATCCACTCTTCGCAAACTTGCTCGACATATTCTGAAACGCGAGTCTGATATTCCGGGGGAATCGCGTGTGCTCCAAGAAATGTTGATACGAGAGTGACTGGTCCTTCGGCGCTTAGTTGCCTCACCACCTCTAACGATTTTATTTCGTCCTCCAAGGTGAGACCGTAACCGCTTTTCGCCTCGACCGTCGTCGCGCCGTGAGTGATGAGATTCATGCAGCGTTTCTTGCAGATTTGCAGGAGTTGCTCTTTGCTCGCGGCACGAGTATCACGCACCGTCCTCAGTATCCCTCCGCCGCTTTGCAGAATCTCGAGATATCCCGCTCCTTTGATCTTCAACTCGAGCTCTGTTTCGCGGGACCCCGCGAAGACGAGGTGCGTGTGCGCATCAATGAAGCCTGGCGTCACAATTCTCCCTGACGCGTCAATGGTCTTCATAGCGGAGTAATTAGCCAAGACTTCGCTCGTTCTTTCGACGGCGAGAATTTTCCCATCATTCACTGCGATAGCGCCATCGTCGATTCTTCCCAGATCCTCCATTTCCAGGCCGATCGCTGGAGCGTCGCTGTGACCGCGAGCCGTCACCAACTGCTTTGAATGTTCGATGATCAGGTCGACATTTGTTTTCGCCAACATTCTACCACATTTTCTTTTGCGCGAAGGCTAGAATGATTGTGTAATGTTCTATTCGTTTCGATTGATCGAAATCGAACGTATTCTCGTTTCTTTAACAGCGGCATGCTTATATTGGCGCTGAAGGCCTAATCATAATTTGTCAACGCGTCCTTTCGACGTGCTGATTCCCCGTGATTACCCGGCGGCGGCGTCAACTAGACGACGTAGGGCTCTTGCCCTTGGATGAAATGTTGACCTCCAATTGCGGGAACAATAATGAAGGCCCAAACAAACTTGGGTTCCTCACGGCTCCCATGAACGTTTGGGTCCAAGATAGGCTACAGTCACTCTGCTAAATTCCAGTCCGTTCAATTTCCTTAAACGGCTGTTTTCCGAAAAATCGTCCTAACTGACTCAGCTGTCAACTTGTCAACTCCGCTTGATCCTGGCGGACCCAACTGCTATCGGGGTGGGACTAAGCCATGCGAGTTGTGCGTCCTCTAGCCATGCTGAGGGCGCGGCGCACGGCTCAGTAACACGTGGCTAACTTACCCTCAGGACGGGTACAACCTCGGGAAACTGAGGCTAATATCCGATAGGTGGGGAGACCTGGAATGGTCCCTCACCCAAAAGGAGCTAGTGGCATGCTTGCTAGTTTCGCCGGAGGATAGGGCCGCGCCCGATCAGGTCGCTGGTGAGGTAACGGCTCACCAGGCCTATAACCGGTACGGGCCGTGAGAGCGGGAGCCCGGAGATGGGCACTGAGATAAGGGCCCAGGCCCTACGGGGCGCAGCAGGCGCGAAACTCCGCAATGCGCGAAAGCGTGACGGGGTCACCCCGAGTGCCGTCCGCTGAGGATGGCTTTTGCCCGGTTTAACCAGCCAGGTGAATAAGGGGAGGGCAAGTCTGGTGTCAGCCGCCGCGGTAATACCAGCTCCCCGAGTGGTTGGGACGATTATTGGGTCTGAAGCGTCCGTAGCCGGCCGGAAAAGTTCCCCGTTAAATCTGACGATCCAATCGTTGGGCTGCGGGGAATACTCTTCGGCTTGGGGGCGAGGGAGGTCGGCGGTAGTCCCGGGGTAGGGGCGAAATCCTATAATCCCGGGAGGACCACCAGTGGCGAAGGCGGCCGACTAAAACGCGCCCGACGGTGAGGGACGAAAGCTGGGGGAGCGAACGGGATTAGATACCCCGGTAGTCCCAGCTGTAAACGATGCAGGCTAGGTGTTGGGTCGGCTACGAGCTGTCCCAGTGCCGCAGGGAAGCCATTAAGCCTGCCACCTGGGAAGTACGGCCGCAAGGCTGAATTTCTATGGAGGCTCGGAAAAATTCACTGAGCTTCTTAGAGCAGTTCACTTAAAGGAATTGGCGGGGGAGCACCACAAGGGGTGAAGCTTGCGGTTTAATTGGAGTCAACTCCGGGAACCTTACCAAGGGCGACAGCTGGATGAAGGTCAGATTAAAGGTCTTACCGGACTAGCTGAGAGGAGGTGCATGGCCGTCGCCAG
>MEMY01000018.1:0-100 GCA_001768965.1 archaeon RBG_16_50_20
CCTCTCCAGAGCAGCGCGAGTCGGATTACCAGTTCGAGAATAGACATACTCACCTTCGACTCCCGGCTCGGTCTGGCGGAACGTTGAGACCTGATAGATT
>MEMY01000018.1:409-1621 GCA_001768965.1 archaeon RBG_16_50_20
CCGTTAGATCTCATGCAACGTTTATTACCAGTCGGGCTTCGACAATACGGCGGTGTAATTGTTTGGCTAAGAAACGCAAGGCCAAGAAAGGCGCCAAGAAGAAAGCTAAACGAATGGCTAAGAAGAAAAGAGCTAAGCCCAGGAAAAAGGCGGCACCCAAAGCTGCGCCGCAACCGAAATTGACGACACCTATGGCTCCTCCTCCAGAACAACCAACAGAATTGACTCCTCCCCCAGCCACATCTGAGTGGGCCGCTCAGCCTTCACAGGGCACTCAAACAACGACAACCTAGCGAGTGGTTACCTCCAATTCCCTCATCAGTCCAGAAACATCCCACGTTCCCATCCCTCAGGCATTATCGGAGATTGGGCGCGGCGGGTACGTCCGTCGAAGTCAGATAGTCATCCCTTGATCAAGAACTGTAGACGGATTGTTCTCAACGGGGAGTCCGTGCCCAATCAGAAAGCCCGGCGACTCTGCCTTGCAGCACTTGAAGCAGCATTGGACGCTGTCGAGCCTTACAGTTGCGTCAGGGCGCGACTCAAGATCGTCGGAAAGCGCCTCTTAGTGGATCACATATCACTCGACCTTTCCCGCTTTCGGAATATCTTCTTGCTTGCAGTCGGGAAAGCAAGCCAACGAATGGCGAGTGCCGCTCTTCAGATTCTGGATGACTTCTCGATTCGAGGAATAGTGGTTGCAGCAGAAGATCAAAAGCTACCAACCATCGACGATCGCGTTGAAGCCTTTCTTGCCGGACATCCTCTCCCCGATCGCGAAGGCCTGGAGGCCTCACAAAGGGTAATCCAACAAATCAAGAGGATGGAGTCAGATGAGTTGCTCCTCTGTCTTATCTCTGGAGGAGCTTCAGCGCTACTTCCTTCTCCCGCAAATGGAATTGGATTGCGAGACAAAGTCGCGATTACACAACAACTTCTGAGAAGTGGCGGGTCCATCCACGAGATAAACACGGTTAGGCGCCATCTTTCAAACCTGAAAGGAGGCCAGCTAGCTGCAATGTGCCCTAGATCGACTGTTCTCTCCTTGATAATCTCGGACGTGCCTGGAAACCCGCTTCATGACATCGGATCTGGGCTGACGGCTGAAGACCCAACGACCTTTAGCGACGCGATCATGATCCTGAAGCGTTACAAACTCTGGCAGAAGGCACCATCACGGGTCAAGGAACATTTGCTCAGAGGGACGCATGG
>MEMY01000018.1:1642-3668 GCA_001768965.1 archaeon RBG_16_50_20
ACCGGGTGATCTATCCACCAAGAGGGTCCACAATGTTGTGATAGCCGACAACAGGAGAGCTTGCGAGGCAGCCAACACCACCCTCAGAAGAGCCGGAATCGATTCCAAGATTCTAACGAGTTCCGTTGAGATGAGCGCACCAAGCATGGGACGCCTCTTGGCAGCGACAGCTAGTGAAATAAGAACACGTCAGTTCATAACTCCGCGTTCTAGCGCGGTCATAATTGGCGGCGAAACTACCGTTCGCGTCAGCGGCTTCGGGAAAGGAGGTCGCAATCAGGAAGTAGCCCTTGCATCGGTGGACGGAATCGCAGGATTCAGTGGAACTGTCATAGCCGCTCTGGGCACTGACGGTGTTGATGGTAACAGTGACGCCGCTGGAGCGATCATTGATGGAAACACATTCTTCCGCGCGAAGAAAAAGAAACTAGAACTGAATGATTTCTCAGAGCGGAATGACTCCCACACCTTCTTCAACAAGCTCAGAGATACTCTGATCACTGGTGCGACTGGCACAAACGTCGGCGATGTCTACCTAGCAATATCCCTGATTTGACTCGGCTATTTCACTATCAGGGTTGGACATTTGGCGTGGTGGCTAACCTTGTCGGAAACGCTCCCCAATAGAAACGCCCGAACCTCCGTTAGACCCCGACTTCCTAGGACGATAAGGTCGACTTTCTCAGCTTGGGAGATCTTGACAATCTCTTCAGCAGGAACGCCTTGACCGAGTCGACACTCGTAATCTACACTCTCGCCCTTGACTTTGGACTCAGCCTTGTTGATGATCTCCTTCCCTTCTGTCTCCATCTCCTTCACGAAGACGGTTGTTGCCAATACTCCTGCTTCGGATGGGGCGACTGCATAGAAGCGGCGCAGCACCACGTGGACGATTATGAGCTTTGCATTGTATTTCTTGGCTAGATCAACCGCATACTTCAAGGCTTTTTCCGCAAAAGGCGACCCGTCGACTCCAACAAGAATCTTAGAGAACATGACAGACGCGTGAAAAATACGCGCATGGTCGGTAATAACTGTACTTGATATTCCAACCGGCCCGATCGCACCGGGGAGGACTATGTCAATGGTCTTCACGATTGCATGTGTCGCACGCAACCCTCCAATCTTTTATCTCCGACGCCAACTCCAGAGCCTCGGTCATAGAGATGATAAATGAAATTCATTCGGTCGCTGTTGTCGTTTCCGACCGCAAGAAGGCTACACAGTGGTACGGGGAGAAACTTGGCTTCGTCACCTTGGAAGACGCCGCAGAGCATTGGACGGTTGTCGCACCTCCAGGCTGGCGGACCGGCCTGCACCTCTGTGAAGCAGAGACTCTCGAACCAGGAAATACAGGAATCCTGCTCTACCCAGATGACTTTGATGCGACGGTTAAGGAATTGAAGAAGAAAGGCGTCGAGTTCACCCAAGACCCGAAAGAAGAGCCATGGGGAACCTACGCCATGTTCAAGGACCCCGACGGCAACGTCTTCTGGCTTATGCCGAAAGAATAGAAATGTTTCCCGCTTGGCTGATTCAGCTGACTGAATTAGCGTCGCACTCTGAAGATAAGGGAACAGCCAGCATTAGACGGCAGACAAGCGCCAGCATACGCCCTACTGCGTAGAGCCGTCGCACGCTTGTGCAAAGTCCTAGCGTCAGTTCAGACTATTACCTGGCTGGAGGTAATGTGTATGAGTATCGTAACAACCATGTTGGGCAAACTGGCATTCATCGGCGCGGTTTCAAACCGCGTCACTTCGCTTGAATCAAAACTTAGGCAACTAAACGTTCCCATCGTCTCGTCACGTCCCGACAGAACGTGGCTGTCCCCATCAAGCTCTATGGAGTTCGAAGCAAAGCACTACACACAGAAGGTCTACCTGGAAGCTCAGGCTCGATTTCCCATTGCGAGGTGAGTACAATGGATCAAACAGTTCAATCAACTCTCCCCGCACTCGTGGACTTGGACGCATCTATAGAAGCGCTTGCAATCATACAGGGAGGACACATCGTAACGAAACTA
>MEMY01000018.1:3847-9804 GCA_001768965.1 archaeon RBG_16_50_20
AGAAGTTGTAGACAATCTAGTCAACCAACTGTCGGCTTAGAGGAACTTTCGAAACATCTGAGCGTGTCAAAACGCATTTCTGAATGACGATCGATGCAAGGTCGGACAGAAATCGCGGACCGCGAATCAGTCCCTCATTGCTATTTCTTGGTCACAGGTTCTATGATTATGCGCGTACCTTCGAGGGATATGAAAAGAGGCTGCCCTTTTTGCCACTTCAGCTTCTCCACCATCTCGCGAGGGATTGTGATCCGATATTGGCCTCTGAAACCCTGAAGCCTTACGATTTCTAGGCTCTGGGACAACGTTCGACAGCCTCCGAGACCTCTTGAGGCCTCTTTAGGCCTAATGAGCATTACTAAGCCTTAAATATACTATCAATACCTAATAGTACTCTGAGGACTAAAAAGCTTGGAGACCGCCGAATATTACCGTGACGCATCAGGATTCTGGAAGGTCAAAGCGCCCAAACGCCGACGCATCGTTCACCTATAAACAACGCAAAAACCGAATCAGCTCAGACTACCTAGGCTTCAGCTTCGATTTGCTTGAGCTGCTTCCTATACATCTCCACGGATTCCTGGGACGTCGTCGCATCCTCAGGCCCTTTATCCTTCCTCCAATTTCCTGTGAATCTCGGGAATCTCAGCGCAAGCCCGCTCCTAGGCCTAATCAGGCCCCAGCCGCATGTATGCATGGGTGATAGCGTGATCTCATCGGCTGCAACCTCCAAGACCATTGAAGGAACAAACCAGAAGTCTGGTTGCATGAGCGAGTTCACTCGCGGGTGTTTCTGTTTGATCAAGTAAGGCTGCATCATCTTTGGAAGGTTCAGCAGATCTTCATCTTTGAATCCCGACCCCAACTTGCATAGGGTTTCGAAAGCCTCCTCTTTCGGGTTGTAAACAGCCATCAGCAAGGCACCATAGCTTCCGGCACGTCTTCCTCTCCCCGCGAAGGCACCGATCGGAACGAGATCAAAGGTGTCTTGAACTTCGGCCTTGTAGGACCGTTTGTACTTAATCCAGAGCCAACCACGAGCTCCGGCTTGGTACACAGACTGCTCAGACGTGTTCTTGACGACAAGGCCTTCACATCCTGAAGCAACGGCTTCGTCCATCAACTGCTCCAACCTGTCAGGATCACGGGCTTCTACTTGTTCGGCGACCTTAACATGCTCAGAGGGTTCGATGATCTTGAGAAGTTGCTTGCGCCTCTCAAGGTAGGGTGTTAGCGTTTGGTCCTTCCCGTTGAGGTAGAGAACATCAAAGAGAAAGATGGTTACGGGGATTTCCTCGGCCATTTTCTCGATTTCGTGTTTTCTGCCCCTGCGCTGGGATATCACCTGGAAGGGCAGCATATCGCCTGTGTGTATATCTACAGCTATGCATTCTCCTTCAACTATCGCCTCCTTCGCTTTGATGGTTTTCTTGAGCAGCCTCGCAACGTCCGGAAACTGATCAGTGATGTTCTCAAGTCGTCGGGAGAATAGGTGGACCTCTTTTGATGTAATGTGTGCTTGAACCCTCAAACCGTCGTACTTGTATTCGGCCGCACCAGTGCCTCCCAACTTCTCCAAAATCTCCCTGGCAGACGGGAGGCGTTCACATAACATGGGCCTAATTGGGCGCCCGACTGTGATCTTGAATTTCTCAACCCCCGCGAGACCGTCCTTAGCGACAACGCTTGCCACGTAGCCGAGGTCTGAGGATAGATTGTAAGCCCTTTCGAGGGGCTCACGAGCAGACTTGTCTCCGCCATAGGCAATGGCTAAGGCATCAAGCACCGTCATATCGGCCACGCCAAGTCTAAGTTTCCCAACCGCCATACGCGCGATGAACTTTCCCTCCAAGGGTGAAGCATCATTCAAAAGGCTCCTGAGCAAGCGAATCTTCAAATCAACCGAACCTGAACCGGCGGCGTGCGCAATCTTGTCGAAAGTATCGTAAACGCTGCTGACAGTCAGAGGCCTCTTGACCAACGTCGCTTGCGATTTCCTTTGAAGAAGCTTCTCTACAGTAAGGCCAAGATCTCCAGACTTCTTGAAGTCGCCATCCACTAGATTCTCTGATTTGCCCGCGATCTCCGCAACGGCCTTAATGAGCAGTTTCTCCGCAATGCCGAGCTCAACGCCCAAGTAGTCCGGATACAGTTTCCCCTGTAGAAGATAGACAACCTTGCTGATCTCATCTCGCGGAGTATCTTTAATCAGCTTGACTAGTAGGTCTGTCATCTCGAGGCGTTTTGAAGTCGCCTCGATTTCATCGAAGACCTCTGCAAGTTTGACGTACTTCATTGGGCACACTCAGGTTGGAGTCTTAATGGAGTTGACTAGATCAACCGCCCTTTGACGCGCTCTGGTTCCTGACAGTAGTAGCCGAACTATTAGCGATTATTCCACTAGCACTCCAAAGCATTTGGTCATGGCTTGGGCTCGATTTTCCCATAACGGAGAAATAAGCGCCCAGAGCTGTTCTTCTCACGAAAGGTCTTGGGTTGATTTGACACTAGAGGCCGGCACCCGCCTGCATTTCGGTTGTGCAGGCTGGTCCTACAAGGAATGGGTGGGGCCTCTCTACGACCCCGGCAAGAGCATGCTGCAGCAGTATGCGGGTGTCTTCGATACGGTTGAGCTCAACTCATCTTTCTACAAAATACCCGATGAAGGAACAATTCTTGGTCTTACCCGGAACACCAAGCGAGGCTTCATGTTCAGTGCAAAGGTCAACCAGAAATTTACTCATGACCTCAGGCTCAAACTTACAGAAGACACTCAAGAAGAGTTGGAGAAGTTTGTTCAGCTTTTCGACCCGCTATTGACCCAGGACCGTTTGGGGTGCTTCCTAGTCCAGCTGCCGCCTTCATTGAAGAGGAATGATAAGCGTTTGGAGGATTTTCTAGCTGCGCTGCCTCATCGTTACGACTACGTGGTCGAATTTCGTCACAGGTCATGGATGGATGATGCTACTTGGCGGATATTGTCGAAGTATCAGGTCGCTTACTGTATCGTCGACGAGCCTCTCCTCCCTCCCGATATTCAAATCACCTCTTCAATCGGATACGTTCGATGGCATGGCCATGGCGAGCACCCTTGGTACAATTACCGTTACACGCAACAGCAACTTCAGGAATGGGTCCCGAAGGTTAGAGAGGTTCAGCAGAATACCAAGAAGACGTTTGGAATCTTCAATAATCACTTTCATGGATACGCTCCCGAGAATTGTATTCAAATTATGGAGATGCTCGGCATCGCACAGGACAAACACAAGAAGTCACTGAGGCGTATTCAATCGTCCATAGAGAGAGAACTGGCAGGATTGCCTCCTCCTGGTACTCTTGATCAATTCGTGTCATCTCCAGGAAGCATCTAGAGGAGATCTGTAAGAGTGGGACTTCTGGGCCGTTTTCATTTGGTTGGCAGGAAGGAAAGGCGGGTACTCGATCTGATATCGGACCACTTCGGCGTGGTCGTCCGAACAGTCCAGCTACTCGAATCAGTGCTTGAGTCGGCTAAAACAGGTGATTGGAAGACAGTGGAGCAAATGACGGACAAGATCGCCGAACTTGAGACACTCGCAGATGGGCTCCATCGTGATGCAGTAGTCGCCATATCGCAGGGTGCATTCTTCTCGGGAACTCGAGAGGATTTCCTCGAACTGATGGAGGAGAATGACGTAGTCGCAGACGCCGCCCAAAATGCCGCTAGGATCCTTGCCGAATCTCCGGTCGACCCGAAGTCGTTTCTCATCCTCTACGAGGAGGATGGTGCGACTGTGGGCGACCTTTTCGCAAAACTCCTGACAGCGGTCCGCCTTGTCGAGGAATCAGTACGGGCGTTAGAGACTGATGCCGAAGTTGCCGTTAGCAAGTCTCTCCTTGTGGAGCGCGCTGAAGAAGAAGGGGACGAGATAAAGAACCGCCTAATCAGACGCATCTTCGCGCATAAGTCTGATCTGGAAGTCTTGACACTGTTACAGCTACGGGACTTCGTTCTGAAATTGGACGATATAGCTGATGCAGCCGAAGATTCCTCGGACCTTGTAATTTCGTTAGTAGCAAAAGCTGAGGCTTGAAAGCTGAGTCAGCGATGGGCTCAGCGGGGGCCAATACCGGTTCGTAATCAGTTGCGGATAACCCTTTTATTTCCTAGATGAAAAGCAGGGAAGGCGGATTCACGCATTGAAATGCCCTCTCTGCGCCAAAGAAATGACTCGAATGATCGGAGCGGCGGCCGACCTCCAGGCTACCGCATCGTCAACCAAACAGGAGTCTCTGTATTACTGCGAGAAACACGGTGTCATGAATAAGTCAACAGATTTGAAAGAAAAAGTCGATCAGATCGCAGGGAAAGCGTGAACCTCAACCCATAATTGTCCTGATACTCCACTTCCCACTCAGACGTGATTTGTGCAAGTTGGATGCACCGATTGATTCCACTGATAGCCTACCTCGGCTTGATACCAAGTCTGGCTCTTTGCATAATCCTTGGCGCGAACAACCTTTCGACCTGCCTCGGGACATCGATTGGAGCGCGCAGGCTAAGATATTCTCAAGCCATTGCCTTAGCCTCGATCGGGCTAATGGCAGGAATCCTTCTTGAAGGAAGCAAACTATCCGGGGCTATCACGACTGGAATAGTATCCTCCAGCGACCCTCAGTTCATGCTAATCATAGCGACCTCAAGTTTCATCTTAATGGTCTTCTTGACCTATCGGAGACTCCCGATTAGCCTATCCCAAGTGGCCGTTGGCGCAGCCATCGGAGCCGCGATCGCAGAGGGAATTCAGGTGAATTGGATATTTACCTCAATCATTGCATCTTCCTGGTTTCTTACACCCATCGCAGGATTTCTGGCTGCGAATGCAATTTCCCGCGTTACGCGCCGGCTCGGCAAGAGCGTGAGGGGACTCTTCACACAGAACGTCATGTATTCGTATCTAACAATCGCCAGTGGAGTCTACGCCTCATATACGCTCGGCGCAAACACGGTTGGCCTGATCATCGGGATGGTGGACGCGCCTGCGTCGGAGCATTTACTGGTTTCCATCTTGCTTGGCCTTGCGACCGTCATTGGAATGGTGCTTCTCAGCAGAGGCACTACGCTGAGTGTGGCTGAGAACATAGTTGGCTTGAACCCGGCGGCCTCGTTCGCTGCCCAGATGGGAGGCGCGGCTACAGTTCATGGATTTACTCAGTTTGGTGTTCCGGTTTCAGTTTCGCAAGCGGTCGTGGGTGGGGTTTTCGGGGCTGCGATTCCGAGAAAGATCGTTGTTCGAAATGACCGTTTGACAAGAGAAATAATACTCGGTTGGACTGCAGCTCCAATTCTAGGAGCAGCGCTGGCGTTGGTTCTCTCGACAATCATTTAGATGATCTTGGGCAAAGGAATTAAGACTGAGCATTTCTTCTCTGCCCGCTGGTCCAAAGAGAACACTCAAGTGCATAACTATGTCTTCGGAGAAATCGTGTGGCGCCGTCGTCTTCAAACGTGACGGGAATCGGAAGTATCTGCTCCTTCACTACGAAGGCGGACATTGGGACTTCGTCAAGGGACACGTCGAAAAAAACGAGTCCGAAAAGGACACGGTCCGACGGGAAACCGAAGAGGAAGTCAGGATAACGGAGCTCGATTTTGTCGAAGGCTATCGCCAACCAATAAGCTACTACTACAAACGCGCGGGCAAGACAGTCTACAAGGAAGTCATCTTCTATCTGGTTGAGGCCCACACGGACTCGGTTCGACTTTCAAGAGAACATGTAGGATACGATTGGCTATCTTATGACAGGGCCTACGAGAGGTTAACCTACAAGAACGCGAAAGATACGCTCCGCAGGGCCCATGAATTCCTAGATCAGTTGCAGGTGCAACGGACCCTAGGAGACACTAAGGAAGGCAGCTAGCACAGCTCGTGCGCCGTGCAGCTTATTCTCACCCTGCTTCCAAACAATACTACTCG
>MEMY01000019.1:0-5724 GCA_001768965.1 archaeon RBG_16_50_20
AGCCGCTTACCAGAAAGGCACTCCGATAGTGGCTGTGAAGCGGACGGGGGGTGTGGCAGATCGGATCATCGATAATTACCTTGACGACAGGAAGACTACGGTCATCATTGGAGAGGAGACTGCTGAGAAAGCCGTGACCCGCGCCCTGTCCATCCTCGCCTCATATTCGCCTCCTAAATAGATTACGAATTCTCCATAGACTACTGAGAAAGATGCTATAACCGTAAATACTTCGCAACAAGCCTCACTTGAAGGTTTGAGAAAATGGCAGAAAAATCAACAAGATCAATCGGCGATCCATCACCCATCGTAACCGTGGTTACTTGGGCCGCTGTAAGCCTCTTCCTCATCCTCGTAGCATTATTGACTGCACCCGTCAGCGAGTTTTTCGGAGGTAGCTCACTGGCTATCATAGGCGCAACGCATGGGCTACTCGCCACTCTAGGTGTGGTCGTAGGCACCGTCGCCTCCTACCTAGGATATCGTCTCTTCACCGGGAAGATCAAGGCTTTCGGTGATCTGAAAATCCTCGCGGCAGTCTCCACTCTGATCGCGGCAGCCACGGTAGTCTTCGGAAACTGGATCTATATAGCCTACCGAGCGCCTGGCGGTCCGCGAGCGTTCTTCATGGAAAACAATCCTGAAATTCACGAAGTCTTCTTTGAGTTCAAGGAATTCATTGCGCTCTTTCCGATCCCCCTAGCGGTTGCCACAACTTACGTCATTTGGCGCTACGGAGACCAGCTGATCGAGAACAAGGCACTGCGAACTTGGGTTGGTATTGCTTTCGCCGTGGCGTGGGCGGGCTTGATGATCGCCTACCTGCTTGGTGCGGGGATAACTAAGCTGAGGAGCGTGTAAATTATGGACAAGAAACCTAACGGCGCCGCCGTTGCAGCTTACATCTCAGCCATGCTAGGCTTGCTTGTCATGGGCACTGTTCACACAATGACAGGCGCTTCAGCTAGCTTCTCCACGTGGGTTCTGTCCATAGGAAAGCTATGGATCCCGAACGCGCAGGGAATCGGACCGTACAGCGGGAAGGAGACCTTTCTACTGGTGGCGTGGATACTTAGCTGGGCGGTGCTTCATATGCTGTTGCGAAAGCGCGACGTTAAACTGGCCGTGCCCGTCGTCGTCTTTGTCGTGGGCATGGCACTGGCAACGCTATTCGTCTACACGCCTTTTATAGACTTCATACTTGGCAAGTAGCCACCTACCTCTTTCCCTTTT
The DNA here is from genome assembly GCA_001768965.1 of archaeon RBG_16_50_20. Taxonomy (GTDB): domain Archaea; phylum Thermoproteota; class Bathyarchaeia; order 40CM-2-53-6; family 40CM-2-53-6; genus FEN-987. Next base: position 1,234 of record MEMY01000019.1, read on the forward strand.
TCCTCGTTCTTTTGCCAATGCTATTTTAGATGCTGGCATGGCATTTCGTTTCATGCGCTTCCGCTATGAACGGGCCCCGGATGTCCTCGAATCGACACTACGTATAATCGACAAACTAGATCTGAAGCACATACCCAAGAATCGAGTCTACTGTTACCGAAGCTACGGATCTAAGGCTGGTAACGTAATTGCACGGATTCATTCATTACCACGCATTTGGCAGCAGGCACTCAGCGAACCAGCCTACTACGCAATCGAAGTCCTCTCTGAGCAGTACGACTCTCTGCCCATAGAGGAAAGGGAGAAGACGCTCATCCATGAGCTTCTTCACATACCCAACGCTTTTGGCGGTGGCTTTCGGCATCACAAGAACTGGGTAACTCGACGGCGCGTTGAGGCGCTTCATAGGGCACTGAGGGAATCAGGAGCCTATGATAGAGCGGACCCGTGATTTCGCCGCGTCACTATGTAGGCGACCCTTTCCAGTACGTAGTCTCCAACCTACCCAAGCTACAAACAGGATCAGCAGAGCGTAGACGACGAGGTTGATGTATCGAAAAGCTTCGACTACCGCGTCCCATGAAGCGCCAAGCCACCAACCGAGGTAGATCAGAGTAAAATTCCAAGGTAGGCATCCTGCAAGCGTGTAGATTCCGAACTTGAGTCTGTTCATTCGGTAAAGTCCTGCTGGAAATGAAATTAGTACTCTTGCTGCCGGCACCAGACGGAAAACAGCCACAGCTACAGGGCCATAATGTTTGAACCAGGTTTCAGCCCTCCGAAGATGCTTCTCCTTGACGAATGGAACCCCGGATTTGTTTGTCAATAGGCGTTTCCCAAGCTTCAAGCCCAAGTAATAGTCTACATACGAACCGATAATTGCCGCAATTGTAGTAAGCAGGACCACGGTCCAGAAATCCAAGGTTCCAGTGTAGACCAAGTAACCTGCAAAAGGCAGGATTATCTCACTTGGAATGGGAAAAGCCGCAGCCTCTGCCAACATCAGGAGGAAAATTCCAGTATATCCAGCCTCCGAAGCGAAGGTTATCGCACGTTTGGGTAGATTCGTAAAGATCGAGATCATCCCTTCCGTGCCTCCTTGAACATTTGTCTCAGCCAGATCCTCAATATAGTTCAAGGAAACGAAAACGACTGGGAAGGTCAATAGGAGCGCAATCAGAAGGTTATGAACCCAGCGTCTCATTCATCCATCCCAGCTAATCGTAATGATTTCGTGTTGAGAGGAGCATGCGACTAATTTCCTCGATTAGCTCTTCTTGGTTGTTCTCTTTCGAATCCTCGAGACAACGGTTAGGGTCCCGATGAGCGTAGCGATCATCAGGAGTTCCGTTGTGTGTACTTCTGGAATTGCATTGATCATCTGAGGAACTTGGAGAATTGTTCCTTGGCTACCTGACGCGGGAGCGTCGCCAACAATTAGACCAAAGCTGGTTGAGACCATGTAGATTGAGTTCAGATCAGGTGTTCCTGCAATGGGAGAGGAAGGCGACACGGGATACCAGCTGATGCCGGTCCATTGAAGTATTGTGGCGGAATCACCTACCGCCCAAGCTTCTTGCGGGTTTACTTGTACAACTGAATTCAGATTGGTTGACACAAGATCAGGTACGCTCAGCCAAATGGTTCCATCGTAGTGTAGGATTGTACCTCCTGCCCCAACTGCCCAGCCATGAGTTGAATCCGAGAGAGTAACCGAGTTCAATTGAGCTCCGGTAGGGCCTGCTAACCTGAGCCACTGCCCGTTGATCGCTTGGTACCTGAGCAGTTCTCCCCCATCCCCTACGGCCCAGCCATCAGAATCCCCCCCGATCATGTAGAGGCTCCGCAGTGTCTTCGTGGTCGGAGATGCCATGGAACCCCACGCTCCTCCTGAATATCGAAGGATCACGCCATTGCTTCCCACAGCCCATCCGTTGTTCGAATCTATCATGAAGACTGAGCGCAAAATTACGCCACTGGTCGGTGAAGGAACCTGATTCCAACTTCCTCCCGCGTAGTGGAGTATCAGAGGGTTCCCTGCAAAAGCTCCCACTGCCCAACCATCTGACGGATTAACCATGAACACAGAGTACAAGTCTCCGGCTGGACCGGAGACAGTTCCGCGAGTGAATGATGCTCCGTTCCAGTGAACGACAACAGGTTCACCGCTCCCTGAACCGCAACCGCCTGTTGAGCAACCAACTATCCATCCATCACTGCTACTCGTTAGATAGACTGACTTGAAGGTCGCTGAGGGCGCTCCTTGAGGAGTTTGGGCGCCCAAGGTAACGATTGTCCCAAGATCACCGACAGCCCATCCGACTCCGCCAGAGAAGTAGACCGCGTTCAAGTTCTGATTCGTTGCGAGAAAGTTCGGGGGGAGAGCTGCCCATATTCCACCTGAGAAATGCAAGACTGTGCCGGCAGTTCCGACGGCCCAACCTTCAGATTGACTCAACATGAAGACCGATCTCAGATCTTGACCTGCGGCTCCTGGTGACACAGGACCACTCCATGACCCTGAGCTGTAATGGTAGATCACTCCCCCGTTTCCAACTGCCCATCCTTCATTTGCGTTTAACATGAAAACAGAGTTCAAAGTAGTGCCGACCGCTGAATACAACGTCCACCCGCCTGACGTGTAGTGGTAGATTATTCCGCCCGCTCCAACCGCCCAACCTTCAGTCGAACTTATCATGAAAACCGAATTGAGCCCCGCTGCAGCTGATGACACCGAATTCCAACCACCTCCGAGATTAGCAACCCCAGACCAATGCCAAAACGCACCCGAAACGGAGTCAACAGCCCAAGCATCGCTGGAACTTATCGCAGACACCGAAGCAAGTTTCTGAGCTGCTGGCGGAGAGAGCCCAGCGCTTGCGCTCGACCAAGTGACATCGCTACGATAAATCGCGACTGGAGTCCCACCACTGCCACCTACAGCGAAGCCCGCGTTCGAAGTAGGTGCGTTCGGTGCGCCGAAGGAAACTCCGAACAGGTCCGACGTTGTTCCAGAAGCAATTACACTCCAGAAAGAACCATCAAAATGGAGAACAGTCCCACCGTTACCCACGGCCCAACCATTACTTGGACTGAGGATCACCAAGCCGTTGAGGTTGCTTGTGGTGGGCGGAGATGCATGCACTTGCGTCATAGAGCCTAGATATCCCGCAAAAGCGAACATGACTAGGAAAATGGCGAGAATGCTTGCCCGCAACTCACATTAAGCCTCCTCTCTAGTTGAATGGATTGATGCTTATCAATTATCGGAGAGAACGTATCCCTGTATCATTGGGGCGCGGAATTGGCAGACTCCTAGATTTGCGCGCGATACGGAGCAATGCTATTCTCTGTTTCTGTGGTCTCTGAAATCATTGATATGGGAGACTCTTTTCACGTACCACAGATGCACATGCCACGTGGATACCGCATAACGAAGGTCACTGCAAGAGAGATACTGGACTCTAGAGGAAACCCGACAGTTGAGGCTGCTGTCTGCGCAGGTGGTATATGCGAAATAGCTGCTGTTCCTTCTGGAGCGTCAACAGGCAAACACGAAGCAGTTGAACTGCGCGACGATGACCCGAAACGTTACAATGGCCTTGGCGTTTTGAAGGCGGTGCACAATGTTGAGAAGCTCATCGCTCCGATGCTAAAGGGAGTGGATCCTCGACAACAACGTGAAATCGATGGGCTGATGCTTGAGCTTGATGGGACGCCGAACAAGTCACGTCTTGGCGCAAACGCCATCTTAGCTGTGTCTCTAGCCGTGGCGAAACTTGCAGCCAAGCTCGAAGGTAAGTCGCTATACAACTACCTCAGCAAAGGAAAGGGTCGCATGCTCCCCGTGCCGGTGATGAATGTGATAAACGGTGGAAAACACGCTGGGACCGGGCTCAAGATTCAGGAATTTATGGTCATCCCATCCGCGATGGGGAGCTTCAGTGAATCGCTGCGAGCGGGTTCAGAGATTTACCATGCGCTCAAACGTGTCATTCACTCCAAACATGGACGTCAATCGACCAATGTCGGAGACGAGGGCGGTTTTGCTCCGCCACTGAACAAGACTAGTGAGGCTCTCGAACTGCTCCTCCAAGCAATTTCCGACGCGGGCTACAGAGTCGGAAGCGAGGTCTTTCTTGGTCTTGACGCGGCATCGTCAGAATTCTATGAAGACGGACGCTATACGATTGATGGCGAGACAAAGTCGCCAGAGGATCTTATGAACTTCTACATTCAATTGGTTGACCGATTTCCAATCCGCTACCTCGAAGACCCGTTCGAGCAGGAAGATTTCGACCATACTGCTCAATTAACCAAGAAGATAGGTGAGAAGGTTCAGATCATCGGCGACGATATTTTCGCTACTAATGTCGTCAGGTTGAAGAAAGGAATCGAGGCTGGTGCTGCTAACGCTCTGCTCCTCAAGGTGAACCAGATTGGGTCCCTGACTGAGGCTATGGATGCGGCAGGGGTCGCAATGAAAAACAA
>MEMY01000019.1:6217-6498 GCA_001768965.1 archaeon RBG_16_50_20
TTCGCTGTTATTGTGCTGACCGAACCCAAGTACGGTTTCCACTTGATAGACGCGGGCAGAGCAGCTCAGGACATGCAGATTGCCGCTTGGAACTATGGCGTTGCGTCTTGCCTGTATACGGGAATAAATCGGGAAGCGCTGAAGAGGGATTTCAGCATTCCAACAGACCTGAGTCCTAGCATCGTAGTGGCATTTGGCTATCCCGGTGCGAAGCTCATTGGGAGAAAGAATCGGAAACCGCTTCGAGAACTTGCTTTCCTTGAGACATACGGTAATGACAT
>MEMY01000019.1:6524-6607 GCA_001768965.1 archaeon RBG_16_50_20
ACTTGATAGGCCAGCTGCTTAATTCGATCCCGACGTGTGATACCACAATTGCCATTGTCAAAGTCAGAGTTGAAAGCCTTCCT
>MEMY01000019.1:6655-6767 GCA_001768965.1 archaeon RBG_16_50_20
GCCACATGTCAGTCCGATTTGGTTCATCTATGAGAACGGACTCTTCTATTTCACCACCCGACTAGGGCGGTTGAAAGGCCAACAGATCCAAAGGAATCCGGAGGTGGCTTTC
>MEMY01000020.1 GCA_001768965.1 archaeon RBG_16_50_20
ATTGAATAGAAGATTTCTGCGCCTGGGTTGCTCATGTAGGTGAGCATGATTAATGCCTTGCCTCGCGCCGTTGCCAACTTGAAGACCGAATCCATGCCGCCCTCCCATCCGACGACCGGGCTGGCGATTATCGCATCGAAACCGGTATCCATGTATGATCGTGCCATGAACTCATTCGTGTGCCCCACGTCGTTGAGTTTGGCATCCATGATTGTGGGTATGGATAGCTCATGCGCCAACTGGACTATGGAGTCCACTCCATTCCGCAGTCCCAAAGAGAGTACCAGCTGTCGGTTGATTTTCAAAGCACAGATGTACTCGCTCGCTTTCTCGAGAATGTTGATGCTTCTCTGCATGAGTTTTTCGCGATCGGGATCTTCAGGATCAAGCGCGAGAACTATCCTGCTCTTGCTTGTTTCAGAGGCTTTCCGTATCCTCTCTTCAAAAGACACCTGCTAACCTCGATGTACGTGGAATTGCTCCCCTAATAAGAATCGCTAAGCGGATCCGCTACTTGGGGAATATCGGCATGTCTTTGACGCTAACTACCTTGGCATAGAAGTACTTCGCGTCGTTCGTGTTGTTCACATACTCTACCTTCTCGCCAGCCGGTTTGACTGCGATATACTTGATGAAACCGTCCTTGGGCGGTTCATCCAGTGAGACATAGAAGAATACTGGCAGGGCGTCGGCTTCGTAGTAATGTTCGAAAGGTATGCAGGTTCCCATGATATGTTTCTTGCCGCGTTCGAAGTGCCAGAGCGGAAAGAGTGTTCCTTCACGTAGGGACAGAGGTAGGAGAATTCTTGCGATGGATCTGACGTCCTCAACCTCGGCTAACAATGGATGTGCAACTTCAGGATACTTTCCTTCCAGACTCTCCGCAAAAGCTTCTGGAATGGTTTTCAAATCGACAAGGGATGCATACCTGAACCGGGTATCTCCAATCTCATCCGTAAACATCCACTCCTCACCTTTGGCTGAATCACTTCTATACGCGAGGAATGCCTTGGGCGGCGAGTCGGAGATCGTGTAGGCTAGAATTGGAAGGTCTCCATCCCAGTACATGTAGGCTGTGAACAAACCCAAAACATGCTTGTCCTTGTGCTTGAAATGCCAGAGGATCTGCGAGCCTTCAGTCAAGGCCAACGCCAACCTAGCAAAGCCCAACATGTCCAAGACATGGACAGGCACTGGCGGCTTGACCGACTCCATAAAGAACACCGGTTCAGCTAGACACAAGGACAAGTACAGATTAACTTTGCGAAGAACCGCTGCATAGAACCGTGAACAACGAACTCAGTAATGGTCACTGGGGCTTAGCGGAACAGGTCTTCTTCCCTCGGCCTGATCAGGTCTTTTGCTGATCCTGAACCTCTTGGATAGTTGAATCCCCTGACGATAGCGACGGGGACACCATCACTTTTTTTCATGACGAGTTCTGCTGCTGATGCGAGTTCGTCTGCAATAGCCATCTGAGTCACGTTGAGAACATAGCCGAACAGGTCCTTCGAGCCACGAAGATCCGCCACTGGCTGCAGGCCATCGACACCTATCGCGACATTGACCTGCCCAATCCGCCAAGCGCGACCGAAAGTATCAGAGATTATGACCCCCACATCCGCCCCAGTTAACTCCATAATGTTCTTCCGTATCTCACGCGCAGACTTGTCAGGATCGACTGGAAGAAGCGTAATCGAATCTTCATTTTCCACATTTGATTTGTCGACGCCTGCATTAGCGCAGACAAAGCCATGATGGGTTTCGACAATCAGGTGGGCCTCCTTCATCCTCACGATGCTTTTCGTTTCTTTCAAGACCACCTCAACGTGCCTGGGATCTTTTCCGCTGACCTTTGATATCGTTTCCGCGAGTGGCGAGGGCGTAATGGACTTCAGATCGACGAGGTTGCCTTCCGCCTTTGAAACTATCTTCTGCGCAATAACGACGACATCGTGGTCCTGGATCTTTACCCCTTGTTCCTTTGCGGCTTGTACGATGTGTCCGCCTATATTGTCGCCGCGCTTTACGAGCGGGATCTTGCTCAAGCCAAATATCTCAATCATTTTCCTGGCACCTATCCTGAGAAGAACGTCTCAAGCTTCTTGACTCCAGCCAGATCCTCCCATTCGACCCCGAGTGAATCGAGGACCTGCTCGAAGGTACCTCTGATGTATTCAATGTACTTCTCAATGTCCACTTCCTCGATCCGTGCCAGTTGAACAGGTTTGACTCCGGCCTCACCACGTACCTTGACGAAAGAAACGATGTCCCCCGGCTTCATCTCAGTCCCGGCCTGTTCCAGCTGGCGAGCCGCCTTCACGTGTTGAGGGGTTGTTTTGGTGTATTTCTCTGGAGTTCTGCTCATCATCATCGAGAAGGCCAACTCCTCGAGAGAAAACTCCTTGTTCCGAAGCTTAAGGTAGCATTCTTTGACAATGTCAGTGATTCTTGCCTTCGCAGTTCCAATATCCTCAAGCGATTTCACTTGACTGAGATTTGCAACCATTTGATAAAATGCGGCGTGAAGAAACTCAGGTATGTGCCGCTTCTTGCCCGTGAGTCCCTTTATGTCCACATTTCCGTCGGGCAAAACTCCAAAGTAGTTCTTCTTTCTCGAACTAAGCGCCAAGTATCGATAGTTCTTATCAATCTCAAGCTCCATCTTGAGTTGATCTCGCGACCACTCAATCAGCTTGCTCAAGGAATCAGCATCTTGACCACCGAGAAAAATGGAATCAGTATCTCCATAGAACACCTCCAGGCCCAGTTCCTGCGACTTCTGAATCGCCTGAGTTATCACATGCCGACCCACTGCTGCTGTGGCCTCAGCAACAGGCGGACAATATAGAGCGAAGTTATCCGCTCCGAAGACACCGTAGGACGCGTTCAATACAACTTTCAACGCATCTGAAACAACCTTATACCATCCCTGAAGTGGCGGGGGCAGTGTGCGATCCTTCGACTTCAGCTTATACCGCTTAACCCGAAGATCTCGCAATGAACCGATTAGCAAACTTTCAAGCCCGCTCTTCTTCCCACAATACCAGTGTGGTGTTCCCGGTATGACGTTGGTCTTGCACTCCTCATGTGGACATCGCACAGTCTCGTAGCCAAGATTCCAGATCTTGATGATCGACGGGTACAGCGACGCAAAGTCGAGCACTGCGACATTGAAGTGGACGCCGGGCTTGGGCTCGACGACAATTGCTCCCTTGTACTTCTTTCCTTTGATGACCGCTTCCGTCGCTGTCTGACCTTTTACTTCAAGGATCTCGTCCTTTCGAGGGATCAAGTAACCGAGCTTTCTGTGGTGACAAAACATGATGCTACGAATCCAGCCGGACACCCCCTGCCTAGACACATCGTCCAAGGTCATGTAGCTGATGCGGGACAGAGCCGTCATCAACTTCATCACGAGATCGTCGTTAAAGGACGTCAAGTTCAGGACGATCTGAGAGTCGCGGTAGCAGTAAGCTGCAAGCTCCCTGTACGGAGCGGTCGAGACTGAATCAATCTCAAGCTTCGCGCTGTTGACGAGCGCTTCGCCCACTGCGTTGAGCGTGTTCTCGCGATATTTCTGGCCGAAGGCATAGATCTGAATTGACCTGTTGAAGAAGAACTTGTAGAGGTCGATGTGGACGCCGTACTTCAGGAAGGCAACATCTCTACCCATCTCGATCGGAATCTCCTCGTTCCTGAATCCAAGTCGCTGGGCGCGATGATACAGATACTTCAGGTCAAAATCGTCCCCATTGAACGTGACAATGAAGGGGTATTCGAGAAACGCCCTGAACAAAGCAACCAAAAGGTCCTGTTCGGTGTCATAGAATTCGAGACGAGCACTAGCGGGAAGCTGCGCCTCGCCCTCCGGAACGCCTTGTCTCCTGAGCAAAAGCACTCTGCTCGCGCCATCCGAACCGACGAGGCTCACGCAAATTACAGGGTGTTCGGCAAGCTCGGGGTCCGGGATGCGCGTTTCCACTTGCTGGTAGACTTCAATATCAACAGCGACTCTGCGGTACTGTGGAACTGGACACTCAAGCAATCTTGTCCATTCTCTCGCAAGCTCCTTGTAATCCGTTGCCTCATCAGGCATCAGTCGTTCGAGCTCTTTGACGACCTGATCGGGAAGTTCATACCTAGTCTGCGTTAGGCGTTTATTCTTGTATTCGTACATCATTCCAGGTTCGAGGCCGCGGTCGTAAATGTAATTCTCCACATATTTTATGTCGGCCTCCCAAGCGGTGATGGAGTCGCGAATCGATCCGGTTGGTTTCCCACCAATCGTTAGAGGATCTTTAGCAACTATCTTTGTCACTTTGACCTGCTGGCTTCGCAACGCATCAAATCGCAAACCACCCTCGAAGTGATCGAATCCGGGGTTTCTTACAACTGCGTCGATCTTCTGAAGCGCTTCAGCCGATTGCTTGCTGTAGCAGTAGGGTTTGTGATCAGAATCATCAAACCAGAAATGGATCCTGTGGGTCGACGGATCATAGAATCGCAAGAAGCATTTCTTGCGATCACCATCATATCCAATTGAGACTAAATAGGAGGGAGGAATTGTTTCAGGGGTCTGTGGCATGAAGACAAGGCTTTCTCGCTTGTCAGTCCGTTTCGTGACAGCTTCCTCGACATGCTCCGCGAAGAAGCTTTCAAGTGTCTTCGCCGTTAGTTGAGCCTCCGCAGAACCGATTTAGCACTCAGGTAGGGTTCCTACTAAATAATTGCACAGGCGAAATGGTGGTAATCGGTAGGGCTGATAGAATGACAAGAGATTCTCTCGCCATCGCAATCGAAGCGCTGAGTTGGATGGCCTACGAAGGAATCGGCGAGAGAACCGCACTCTTCAGGGCAGCTAAACAGCTCGGGGTCGAAGAGGCCGGTGAACTTCGACAGGCTAACAGACTCATCATGGAGACCGCCAGATTTCGAAACCGTCTCGACAGCGTCGTCGCAATTGCGATTGGAGGGAACGAGATCAAACGTACGGCGCATGGCGTAGCCAGTTTCCTCAGAATTCTCGCCTATCTGAAGTATGTCGATGGCGCATCGCGCAAGGACTTGCTAAGAGTGGTTAGGTGGGCTAGAGACATACTTGACTGGAGAGAGCTTCATCCCTTCGAAAAGGCCATCGCCCTCTTAGCCTCCGGAACCGTAGTGATGCATCGTGCCGACCTCTCTGAGTTTGATAGGCTCGCCCTTGAGACTTGTCATCCTGTCTGGTTCGTTGAGCGAACGATTCGCGTCTTTGGGAGAGACTTCGCTCTCAGGATGCTGCACCGCAACTTGTCGCGATTACCTTCTTACATCCGTCTCAATACGCTCGCCATTTCAAACGCTGATCGCGCGATGAAGATCGCGGAGCAAATCAAAGGTTCAAAGGTACCGAAACTTGACGGGATCTGGAAAATACAGAAGCCATCCGACATCCTGACCGGGACCAACCTCATCCAATCTGGTGCGTTGGTTATGCAGGACCTGGCAGGCATCGTCACTGGTCTGGTTTGTTCTGTTAAGCCGGATCAATCCGTGCTCGATCTTTGCGCGGCCCCAGGCAATAAAACGAGTCACCTCGCAGCCCTAATGAACAACCGAGGAGAAATCTACTCAATCGATATTTCCGATCGCAGATTAGCGCACTGGGGCAGCGAGATGAAGCGAGCGAGAGTCCAAATTGCCAACGCCATCAGAGCTGACGCGGCGGAGACTCCGATTCAGCGAAAAGTGGACGTTGTGTTGGTTGATCCCCCTTGTTCTAACACAGGTGTGTTAGCGAAGAGTCCAAGCATCAAATGGAGGATTACGCCAGCCCGCGTCAACGAATATGCCGCAAAGCAATACTCTATTTTGAGAGCTGCAGCCAACCACGTCGACTCGGAGGGCACACTGGTTTACTGCACGTGCAGCATACTCCCCGAGGAGAACGAATTTGTCATAGAAAACTTTCTACGCCGATCCCAAGAGTTCGAGGTTGTTCCCCAAACACCATTCCTTGGCTCTCCCGGGTTGAGAGGGTTAGGACAATGTCAACGATTCTACCCGCATCTGCACGAATGTAATGGGTACTTCATCGCCAAACTGCGCAGAACCGACTAAGCCATTCTTGTCTTTTCGGCCTGGGCAATGACCTCGAACAGAACGCGCGCAGCCGCCACAGCGGTCACGCCCGTGTCGTAGTTTGGACAAACCTCAACCAAGTCGAACCCGATCATGCGCTCTCTTGCTACAGCCGACGTGATTGAGATCAACTCGCTCGGAGTTATTCCGTCAAATTCTGGGTTCGCTACACCTGGCGCGAAGGCAGGATCAAGCACGTCAGTGTCGATCGTCAGATAGACATGGTCAAATTTCTTCGAAAAGTCGGTAACGCGTTGCGAGACTTTCGAGATGCCCATTTCTCGCATTTCCCAGGGTGACACATGCTGAATCTTGTTCTCCTCGATGAATTCCACTTCCTCCTTGCACAGTGCCCGTACACCGCAAACGAACACTCCATCTGTTCCGACGACCTCACTGATCCTCCTCAGGACCGTCGCGTGAGAATACTTACCACCACCATATTCGTCCCTTAGATCCCCATGAGCATCAAGGCTGACGACTCCTACGGACTTCGGCAGGCTCCGAATCGAGCCCAGAGTGATCGTGTGTTCGCCACCGATGAAAATGGGCATCTTCTCGGCACCTAGAATGTCTTTCGTGACAAGACTCAATCGCCGCAAAGTTTCGGTCGCGTCATCTACAATGTGTAGATCTCCCGCGTCGTGCATGGCTACATGCTCGATGTCAATACCTGTGCGGAGGCTGAAGGTCTCAATGTTCAGCGAAGCTTCGCGGATCGCGCGAGGCGCAAAACGTGAACCTGTTCGGTAAGTGCTGGTGTGATCTAAGGGTACGCCAACTATTACGTAGTGTGCTTCTTCCAGAGGTTTTGAGAATCCTGAGAAACTATCGATCTTGGATGTGTGAAGCGCTAGGTTCTCCATTCGGTCTGACTCCGTTCGCAACTGGTAAAGCTTTATGGCACATGTTCAGGCGTAATAAGGCCTCTCAAATTTGCGGTGGCGCAACATTGACCGAAAAATTCGCGGAAAGAACGGCCGGCATATGGTTTCCATTAGCTTTCTACGCTGTTGGCGGAGTGTACATGCTCGCGTTCTGGGCAATTTTCGACCGTGCCGCATACCACCTGACAGTTCTGGGGATTGTCTCGATAATCATCGCCGTGGCCCTATACTCAGTCTCCCGTTGGGCATTCTGGCTTGGACTGTTCACGTTTCCTCTGTACTTCACAGAATTTCTCTACGCTACACTCGCCTCCGTAAACCTCGTAGGCTGGTATCCTGACATTCAGACCGCCGCCTTCAACGCGTCACTCGTAGTATACCTCGTATTCCTTTGCCTCTCCCTGATTCTCCTAATCGACAGAAGAAATGCGCTCAAAACGGACAGAATACTCGACCGATTGAAAAGGCCGCTATCAAGTCCTGAGACGACCTCGAAGCACCCGCAGTAAGTCCCGGCATTGAAGAAACGGGCTGCCCAGATTAGAATATGCGCAGAATCCTCTAGGTGGAAAAGTAGTACTTTCTCCAATGCCGCACAGCATTCCACTCAGTCTTAAGTACTCCAGAGACCACACCACGTCGTAGTAATCTGCGAGGTGAATTGCAATGGCCCCTAAGAAGAAAGTGAAGATGCGTGTTAACGACGAGAGTTCACGTGCTGAGAGAGTCGCTGAGGAATATCAGGCATAAGTGCCTGATTGAGGCGCTGCGTGCGCTTCTCCTCTTTCCTTTTTGTCCCATGTTTTCTTGGGTGTTTTGTCATGTCTTGGATGGAGATGCTAACTTCGGTGTCCGGTAGAAATATGCAGCTTTCGAAAATAGCCCTTCTATGGCGGCCCTGGAATTGCTCAGTAGCAGTCCATAGAGTACGGCTCCCAAGTAACCAAGGTGAGTGAGCCGTCTCAGTTTGGATAATTCCCGCAGAGTGACTCCGGACGCCATGAATGGTGCTGTGTATATTACAACCGAAAGTGCGAGAGTGAACCAGGCGACCTCGTAGCGCCAGATGTCCTCAAGCCAGAACGACGGCGGGAAGATTGCATAGAAGAGCAGAGTAACGACTAAGCCTACTATTGTTAACGGGCAGATGAAGTAGGTCCCCAAGTGCAGAAAGGCTTCCAATTTCTGGAAGAGGCTTAGCCGCTTGCTTCGCAAGATCGCGGGGGCATGTCTCCTTAGGCACTCCGAAAATCCCTGCGCCCAACGAAACTGCTGATACATCAGACTCTTGAAGTCATGTGGAATTTCTCCCGGGCATGCGACGCCGGGCAGGTAAATGTAGCGCCAGCCTTCCAGGTGAAGCCTTATGGAAAGGTCCAAGTCTTCCGTAAGTGAACTCGTATTCCAGCCACCAACCTGTTCTATTGCCTGTCGTCTGAAAACGCCGCAAGTTCCGCTGAAGTGCGCAAGCAGGTTACCAACGTAGCGCGCTCTTTGATCAACGAAAGCGTAG
>MEMY01000021.1:0-3296 GCA_001768965.1 archaeon RBG_16_50_20
CTCAAGCCGACAACCCTGCGCTTTCATAACGTTCCAGGCTTCATCAAACGTCCCGGTCGAGAAGCCATCGACATGAACGCGTTTCTCGTAATCCTTCACGGCTCCCATGAGCTCGTTCACCTGCGACTTCAGAGCTCTGCTCTTCGATTTTGAGCTGACCACATTCAAGATTTCCATTAGCCCATCGCACCTAATCACAGCCAGCATTCTCTGGCCGACCGGCCACTCTCTACCCTGGTTATCTTCCATGTATGCTTGGAGAACCTTCCTTCCGTACTCGGCCAAACTGGACATGTGGACGGGTTTGATGCCTTCCTTGATCAGATGCCCGAAGAAAGCGTCGAGAATGAGGTTAGGCACAATCGCAGGCTCCAAGATTACGAGATAGGTGTCAATGCATGCCAGAAGCTTACCCTGCGAATCATTCTCACATCTAGTTTGGACGGCGACTATTCGTTTTCTTATGGCTTCAATATTCGCGCGCGATGGTATGGGGAGTTTCCCGGCGCAGTTAGCAATACCAGCAACAAAAGCGTCTGATGGACTGGCGTCACGCCAGATCTCGAAGACTTCTCTATCAACAGGTGATTTTGGTGACGGCATGCGAACAAGCACGTTGGGGCGTATAGAGGAGGCTATACAAAGCGATTGTGACGTCCTCAATAGTTCGAAAAGAAGCACCTAGTGAGCAAGCGATTAGTAGAATGTGGCAAATCATAAATCGATAGGCGTCGCACTTGGTTCTGAGGTGATTATGTTATGAAGAAGAATTCCAAGACAAATTTGCCATTTACTCATTTGCCAGGAAAAGGAAGACCGAGGAAATTCAAAGGTCAGGTTCTGAAACAAACTCGTGACTATAGTTTAGTTCTTCCGGACCGTCAGTTCTTTGTGCAACTTGTAAAATTCGCGGCGGGAAAGGGCCCGAGTGATTGGGTGGCTTTTCACAAGAACATGAATAGACGACGCCACGGGATGGACATACATGAAATCGCGACGTTTCTGACATGGGGCAGATACGATATGGTTGTGATCTGGGATGCGCCAGATGTCGAGACGTACAATAAGTTCCTTGCGTCGTGGATCAATCCTGGAGGAGGCTCGCCTATGACTTCCGACACACATATCGTTGCAAGCGCTTTAAGACACACGACTTGACACTGGCCGGGTAATGTAGACCCGGCTTTCCTAGCAGTGGACCATCGTCTGACCCTAGTGCCGCGACTGAAGTCGAGCAAACTGACAATCAAATAGACAAGTTACACAATGAAATCAATTCTGATCAAATCGTAGCTTCGCGCGCTCATCCGCTTTGCTTTCAACCAGGTTCGCTTCACCGTTTGACTTGATTTCGATCTCGTGCCAACGGCTGTCGTGCGGTTGTCCTTTCAAGCTCCTGACGCGGAGAAGGTTTTTGGTTTCTTCTCCGCGTTCCATGACCCTAATGTCGATAACGCCATCGCTCGCGCTTTCCATCCGCTTGTAGAGCCAGTCACTATGGATTCCCCGGACGAAACCTTGTAAGGTGATGCTCTTCCGTTTGCGCTCCTCGGGATTAACTCGGCTTTCCATCCACTCAACGAAAGGCTTCTCCTCGTTAAATCGCAGAATACCAGAAAACGACTCCACAACAATCATTGAACCAACAGGCCAATGGTCGACGATGTCATAGGCTTGTGGTCCGACCTTCGTAGTCTTTAACCATTCAACGCTGAGATCTGCGACCTTTAGAGAACGTACTCTCAGTCCTCCTTGAATTGGCTCAAACATGCCACCCTGAGCGTTCGCAGTTTCAAGACGACCCCCCGTGAGTGTGGCAGAATACCAATCCTCCACGACTAGGCGACCGCTCTTCTCCGCTGCGGGAATATCGACACCGATCTCCGATACGCAGCGTTTGACATCTTCTGGAGATCTAGCCATGGCCAAGTAACAGACATGCCGATTTTGTTGAAAGTAACGCGCCACGAGCGTTGTGGCGACGGCGAACCATTGGGACTCGGGATCAAACTCCACCAACAGCATCGCACCGGGCTTCACTCCGCCAGGAATCAGCTCGGCTAGTAGAGGTACGCTAACACTCTCACGTGAAGCCAACCGAAACCCTCAGAAGTACTGTCCTTTGGATATTCCCAACGCCTGCCAGAATTTCGAAACGCTCCGTATTTATGACCTCTCATAATTCACATTCACACAACCAAGAACTAAGGAAGATATCCTGTGCGGAGCTTATCAAATCATTAGGAAGTGTTGACGAGCCAACTCATCAAGTCAACGTTAGTCCCTTGATCTTTACCTCAAGCAATCTTGAAAGCAAACGTCCGCTCCACTTGCCATCAGTTACGCCTCTTGGAATGTCTGGGAGCGATGGGCTCTTTCGCGTTCCATTAGAACAAGGTGGCCTATGTAGAAGTATATGCTAAACGTGCGTCATAAATAAATCACGAGCAATCTACGTTCGATCATTATCAAGCTAGGAGTTGGAGAAGTCTGCAAACACTCACCAAAGAGCAGTTACTGGAGAAAACGAAGAAACCAGCAATCGATGCGATGAAGCTTCACCCATTTTACCACGGCAAGATGGAAATCGTTCCAAAATGCTGTATCCGCGACTTCAACGACTTTGCCATCTGGTACACACCGGGGGTTGCGGAACCTTGCAAAGCCATCAACAAAGACGAAAGGCTAGTGTACGATTACACGAACAAGTGGAACATGATCGCAGTTGTGAGCGATGGGACACGCGTGCTTGGCTTGGGAGATATCGGGCCAAAAGCCGGACTCCCGGTTATGGAAGGGAAATCGATTCTCTTCAAGTACCTAGGAGGCGTCGATGCAGTTCCAATCATGTTGGGAACCAAAGACCCCGACGAGATCATTACCGCAGTCAAATGGTTGCAACCATCCTTCGGTGGCATCAACCTAGAGGACATCTCACAACCAAAATGCTTCCGCATCCTCGACACACTCAGAGCAACAGCGGAAATCCCCGTCTGGCATGACGACCAACAAGGTACCGCGACAATCGTCCTAGCAGGGTTGATTAACGCGCTCGAAGTGGTCGGCAAGAAGGCGCGCAACGTGACCTTAACCATGATTGGAGCGGGAGCATCGAATGTTGCTTGCAGCAGATTGATGTTCGCCTATGGCATAAAACCAGAGAACACCATTGTCGTCGACACGAAAGGCATTCTGAAGAGAGATCGAAAGGACATTGAAATGCGAAAGGCCGAATATGTCGATAAATGGCGGCTCTGCCAAACCACCAACAAGGAACAGCGTTCAGGCGGCATACC
>MEMY01000021.1:3348-9533 GCA_001768965.1 archaeon RBG_16_50_20
GACACTATCAAGAAGGAATGGGTATCAACAATGGCGAAGGACTCTATCATTTTCGCGTGCGCCAATCCAATTCCCGAAATATGGCCTTGGGAGGCGAAGGAGGCTGGAGCTCGCGTGGTAGCGACTGGCAGGTCAGACTTTCCGAACCAAGTCAACAACTCACTCGGATTTCCAGGAATATTCCGCGGAGCTCTCGATGTTCGAGCGCGAACGATCACCGATGAGATGTGCATAGCCGCAGCGGATGCGCTGGCGAAGTTTGCTCGAGAAAAGGGACTTACTGAGGACTACATTGCACCGACGATGGATGAATGGGAAGTCTATCCGAGAGAGGCTGTGGCAGTCGCCCTGAAAGCTCAGGAACTGGGCCTTGCCGGCGTGAACTTAACGAGAACACAACTATACGAGCAAGCGACCGCTATCATAAAGCGTTCACGTGAGATGACGCAGACCGCCATGAAGCTCGGGTATATCCCGAAGGCACCTGATTAGGAGGAGAATGAAAATGAGCATGGATACTTCACAAAAGGAATACGACCTTCTGATCGTCGGCGGAGGACCAGCAGGTCTCACAGCAGCCGCCTACGCAATCAGAAAACGAATTGAAACAATGTTGATCAGCGAAGACCTCGGAGGAAAAACCAACTATCACTTTACACTCCCAGATGTTGAAACACATCTGATCATAGACGGAGAGGAGTTAGTCAGCAAATTCAAGAGCCAGTTAGAATACCTCGACTTCGCACGACACCTAGGCAAGGTCACGAAGTTCCAACGCATTGGAAAAAGGTTTGTGGTGTCAACAGCCGACCGAACCTTCAAGGGAAAAGCCGCGATAATCGCAACAGGCGTCATGCCCAAACGCCTCAACGTTCCCGGCGAAGAGGAATTTCTGGGAAAAGGCGTGAGCTACTCTGCTATGAGCCACGCTCAGATCTTCATCGACATGGACGTCGCCGTTGTGGGCGATGGTGTCCCAGCCCTCCAAGCAGCAGCGGAACTTGCACAGATCGCACGAAAAGTCAACGTAGTAGGCGTTCCTGCCAAGCTCATCGCAACACCCTTGGGCAAGAAGGTCAAGGACTCAGGTAAGGCTGAGTTCTTCAGCGGCTACACGGTCAAAGAGATTCGAGGCAACGCCTCTCCTGAGAAGATCGTCATAAAATCCAAGAAAGACGAGACTGAGATTCCCGTCAGAGGCGTTTTCGTAGAACTCGGCTATATTCCAGGCACTGCAATGTTCTCACGACTCGTGAAGACCAACCGCGAGGGAAGAATCGTCATAGACGAAAACAACCAAACGAATGTTCCAGGTCTCTTTGCCGCTGGGGATGTAACGGACGTAAACGCCCACCAGGTCGTCATCGCTGTCGGTGAAGGCGCCAACGCTGCACTAAGCGCCTACAACTATCTATTGACACTAAAACCGTAAATTCGGCAGGCACTTGCGTGCCTGCTCCCTTTTGTCCCCTTCCCGAGATACAAATCACACGCTATGGAAAATTGGCCCTATAGTCTGACACCCAAAGGTAGACGAGAACATGGCTTAAGATCGAAGACCTGACCCGCGCACGGGCGCGCATAGTGGCATTGTGGTGCGCGCACACACACGAAAACTCCTGATGTCCTGCTCGCTAAAGAGGTTGGACCGCAAAGCTTGATTTCTTAGCGCAGATATCATGCTGTCGGCTTGCGCAAGTGCTCTGCCGGAGGAACTTGAAGTTATATGATCAGTCGAGTTTGGCATGGCTGGACTACATTGGCGAACGCTGACCCCTATGAATCGCTACTCAGGACCGAGATCTTCATGGACATAAAGAACCGTCGGATTTCGGGCTACCGTGGAATTCACTTGTTGAGACGGAGTATGGGCGATGAGATAGAGTTCGTGACGGTGATGTGGTTTGATTCAATTGAAGCTGTGAGAGTCTTCGCCGGAGAAGAATTTGAGCTGTCAGTTGTACCTCCAAAGGCAAGAGCTTTGCTTTCGCGCTTTGATGAACGCTCACAGCACTACGAAGTTAGGGCCGAATTGGAGGCCTGACCGCGGATTCAGTCAAGAATGAATTGTGAGCAGGATATCTAATTGGACTAGTTCGTCTGTGTGGGTCTAGCTGGTGCGCACACACCACCACACATTTCGAAGCAACTTTCTCACCAAACCAACACAGCGTGGCACGATGCATGGCTAGGCTTGCCGCGAAGAGCCCCCTCTTCGTGAGGCAACTCGACTGGATGACTTGGAGGTTTTTTGTTATCGCGGATTCTGAAAACGAGAACAAAAATCGCAATCGCGAACACTGCCGCTATTAGGAAAGCCCGATTCTTGACCAATCTTGGGTCCCTAATCCAGCCGATTGGCATCCAAAATATTCTACAACATTAATCCAGCGCATGTAACGAAAGAAAAAGCCCCTATGCAACCAGGGGCTCAGCGATCTGCTTTCTACGTCTACGTCTCACCGAATCCACAATCGTCAAGAACTCAGCCTCGCTGAGCAGTTCAACGCCTTTGTCGCAGTATTGTCCTGTCCTTCGCTCGATCTCACGATCTATCTCCTCGCGTTCTTCGTGGGTCGTATCGATCCCCAGCCTTCGCAGCCACTCTCTGACCTTAATGCTCATTTTCACCTTGCCCTGCCTGCAAGAGACTGAATGCGTTCATTCCGAATAATCGCCAATTCGGTTCTCACCCGAGAACAACCATGAATTGTATTCCCGCTGATGTAAACACTGCTGAAACGCTTCACCGCTACCATTCAAGAAACTACTGTCCAAATTACAGTGCCCGCAACAAGATGTCCTCACACACCGAGGGTTCAAATCACGACGCCCTCACCAGTAATACCACACACACAAAATTGATGGTTCAAATTTGGTTGCCCGCACCAGCGGACTCACACACACACACACACACACACACGGAAAACCGCTCGAGCTACTTATCCGCTCAAACAATTGCAATAAAGCTAATCTGTTACGCTCGCGGGTGCATCAGTAGGTAAAGGAATGGTTTCGAGCGAACGGTTTAGCGTTCCACTACTAGCCAAGCTCATTCCTGATGGGGTTAGACCTGGGACAATACTACTGGTTGAGTTTGATCCGGAATCCCAATGGTTCACTGTAGCCACAACAATTATTGCGAGATGGCTGCAAGAGGGCCACTATGCGGGGTACGTAGCGTTCGCAAGGCCGCCGGAGGATATCATCAGGGATCTATCGGCGTTAGGTGTCGATGTCCCCGCAGCCGTCAAGAGCGGTCGACTACTTCTAGGCGATTGGTATTCTGCCACTTTAACAGGCGGGCGGCTCGACAGCGCAAAGCCTGAGGCCAGCCTTTTCGAACCAATACCCAGCGGGTTCCGGGTCCGTTCCCTCAAGGTCGCAGATCTGAGCGTTGTTTGGCTGAAAACTGCAAAGGAGGGACCTCAACCTCATGATGTGGATACAACTTGGCCAGCTGGGTCTCTCTTTGTTGGTGAATCACTTTCGGTCCTTCTCCGTTTTAACGAAGAAAAGGCGTACATGGAGTATGCAGAAACAAGAGTTCTACCTGAAGACCGAAGATTCGGGAGGATCATGCTCTACGGTATCGTTCGAGGGATTCACAGCGAGTGGCTTTACAAGCGTATGGAAGCGGCTTGTGATGGGGTCATAGACATACGAGTCATCGAACAAGAAGGTGTCGCCAAAGATCTCCTCAGAGTCAGAAGCTTAAGGGGACAACCCCGCGACGCTACGTGGCACACGATCGAAATTAGAGGAAAAGGGGAAGCCGTTCTGACAAATTAAACCCACAGAGGAGCGGTTGTTAGGAGAAACTTCCCTTAACTGCAGGAACAGACACAGACAGTTTTTCGTGTGTGTGTGCGCCCCAGCGGACTTCTACTGGTCGTGGCTCGGAGAACTGTTCGCGGCAGACGTCACAAATATCCCGACGGGAATATCTGGCTGTTCTGAGGGAGTAAGGGCAAGGCAAGGCTGAAAGCGATATACTCTTTCAAAGGCTAAGTCTCCTCCCCCGCACCAATCACAAACAATCGGAGAATCGATTGTTTCTTCTTTGTCTCACCGTAGCCACACAAGGAACAGTCATTTTGAGTGTGGGTCTTTTGGTGCGCACACACACGAAATTTGAGCCTGTAACTGTTCTTGTCGTTAGGGGAACCGCTCCTAACACCCCCTCTTTCCGCATAACTGTAAATTCACCAAGACGAATCCGACATCCGACACCGCTTCTGGAACATGTCCTACCCTACCGCCTTACAGCCTCACTATTCTCACTTGGATAATTTCGTCTTTGCGTGCAGAAATCTTGTTGAGCACTTCCTCGGCAGGATATGTGTCAAGCTGTATGGTGGCTACAGCTGCTTTGGCTCCTTCGAAGATGACGTTGTGTACTTCGTGAACGTTGATGTTTGATTCCCTAAGATCATTCAGAATCCGAGTCAGAACGCCGATCTTGTCGTAGTGACGTACCATCAATTCGTATGCGGCGGGCGTATCCTTAGCGAAGTCTACGCAGTTCTCGACGTCCCCTGTTTCCACATAGGTTTCTATGATGCGGACCGTCTCGTCAACAGTGGCTCGTTGTGCTTGGTCAGTGGAGCCACCTATGTGATGCGTGCCCACCCAATTCGGCACATTCGAAAGAGCATTATGGAACTGCTCTTCGCCCTCTGCGGGTTCATTCTCATATACGTCGAGTCCTGCGCGAACGCGACCTTGTCGAACCGCTTCGGCAAGTGCAACATTATCAACGACAGCACCTCGCGACGTATTCAGAACAATCGTTCCCGTTTTCAGTTTGGCAATACGTTCCGCTGAGAGCAGATGCCTGGTCTCAGGATTGTACGCTACATGGAAGGACACTATGTCACACCGACCGAGCAATTCATCGATAGTAGCTGCGCGCGTCACTCCCAATTTCTGAGCCTTCTCTTCTGTGAGCGAGCGAGACCAGGCTATCACCAGCATGTCGAAGGCCTTTGCCCGTTTGATTACCTCGTTGCCTATGGGACCCGTACCTACAACGCCGAAGGTCTTCCCCTTCAGGCCGTCTGCCTTCGCGAATTCCTTCTTGTTCCACTCTCCTTCCTTCAGCGCTTGCGCTTGATCTGGAATCCGTCGGTCAACAGCCAACAGGAGACCTAGGGTCAATTCCGCAACTGCTGCTGAATTCTTGTCGGGACAATTGGTGACGAAGATTCCCTGCGCTGATGCGGTTCCCATATCAATATTCTCAGTCCCAGCTCCTGATCGGACTATAAGCTCCAATGAGTCAGCTTTCTCGATAGCAGACGGCGAGACCTTGGTGCTTCTCACCACGAGAATATTGACGCCTGCGATATGTTCCACCAAAGTTTCGGCTGTGAGGTCAGGATTGTATTCAACCTCGTCAACGATCTTACGTAATCTCTCCACGTGGTCTTTGGGGAGCCTATCAGCAATCAACAGTTTCAATGCGCATTCACAGCTCACGCATTAGCCTCAACCCTTCCCTTAAATGAGCTGACTAATATTTCGGAATGCAACCGACGATTGCGGGGGGGCACGCTGAGCGGACTTGGCCTTTGGTAGACTCTCGTGTCTTGCACCAAGGTATGCCATCGTCGTTTTCACTCGTGTGTGTGCGCACCACGCTCCCCACATACACACAAACGACGAACGACGGGTTAACGAAGAGATTCGGAACCTTCATCATTTATCTAATCTGTGGGGGCTAGGTTCGCTGATTGGAGGAACCGAGCCTGTTGATCAATCAAAGAACTCTCGGAAGGACTGGGTTCCGCGTAAGCGAGATAGGTCTCGGTTTTGAGCACCTCAAACGACAGAAACTCCAAACGATTGTGACAGTGGTGAATCAGGCCCTGGAGGATGGAATCAACTACCTCGACTTAGTTTGGAGCCTGCCGTCTGTCCTTGAGGGAGTGAAGACTGGGATCGAGGGGCGAAGAGAGAAGGTATTCATCACAGCTCATTTAGGCTCAGGCCACAAGAACGGCAGATACTGTCGAAGTCGGGAAGCTGACGAATGTGAGAAGTTCTTTGACGACGCATTGAACAATCTTGGCACCGACCATGCTGACGTCGCCAACATTCACTATGTGAAGGACAGAGAAGCATGGAAACAGGTCAATGAGGGCGGCGTCGTTGACCTCGCATGCAGATTAAAGAAATCCGGG
>MEMY01000021.1:9611-9790 GCA_001768965.1 archaeon RBG_16_50_20
TAATGTATCAGGTGAACATCGCAAACCACGATATGCAGGGACGCGACGAGACGCTCAAAGAATGTGTCGAGCGTGGAATCGGAATTGTGGCAATGAAATCCTTCGCCGGAGGCAAGCTCCTTGAACGAGGAAAGAATGTGCTGATTCCAAGATACAAGACAGGCGGAGTTGTAGTCAAA
>MEMY01000022.1:0-4561 GCA_001768965.1 archaeon RBG_16_50_20
TCCGCCCAATGGCCGATGCAACAAACTTCGTCCTCTTACTCTTCACTCTCTTCCTTACGGCCCTTGGACTGATATCGATGATGACCGCATTTGCGGTCAGAGCTCCCGCACCTGAGGTTTATCAGTTCACTGCGTTCCCGATCAATCTTGTTCTATATTTTACGAGTGGGGCGATTTACCCGATCGACGGTTTCCCAGACTGGATGCGGCAGATGTCTGCCATCAATCCAGAGACCTACGCTGTGCACGCCCTTCGACTTCTCATGTACAAGGGAGCGAGCTTCGAGGCTGTCGCTATAGACTTCGCATTTCTAGCAGCCTTCACTGCAATAATGATCGTCATAGCAACGTTAGCCTTCAAGCGAGCCCTGTAAAACCCCGAACAGATGAGATGAGCGGATAGGATGACGCAAGCGCTGATGTTCGAACCGCAACCTTAAATCTCGTCTTCCAAAAAGCATCGAATGAACGGATTGTGAATGAGTTGAGGATACGAAACTCAGCGATATTGATTCTCGTAATGTTGCTCGCGGTTGTAATATCTGCACATTATGTACTGTCTCCCGTTAGGGCGATAGGGGTTGCGAATATTGTCGTTACCAGTGTGTATTGGGGATCGGACCCAATGGATCCATCGACGGCCCACCCCGGCGACGTCAACTCTCAAATTTCAGTTGTCCTATCGAATGTGGGAGACGATGTTGCGCGCGGCGTTAATGCAACTCTCCTCCTAGGTCCACCGCTTACCTACGATTATTACCTCAACGGAGTTCAATATTCAGCATCATCTGTCTCGAAAATCGCTGGAGATATCGACGCAGGAAACAGCTTCACGATTGGCTACACTGTAAGTGTCGATTCGGATGCCAAGGAAGGAATCTATCGCTACCAGCTACAATTGGCCTACAAATCTGCGAGGGAACTTCAGCAAGTTAGCAGTAGTCTAATGATAGATGTTCCTCTCTGGAAAGGGGAATTGCACGTTCAAGGCGTGGTCACTCTCCCAACTAAGATCTATCCAGACAGTAAGCAGGTTATGTTGAGAGTTGGTATCGTGAACTCTGGTAGAGGCGCCGCCAAAGACCTTCAACTTCGATTGGCATTGAAACCTCCATTCACGGCGTCTTCAAGCAGTTCTGATAAGATCTATTTGGGAAACATTCCCGCAGGTCAAGTGAGCGAGGCAGGCTTCATCATCGATGTAGCAAGTGATGCAAAGTTCGGTCAGTATTCTGTGATCATAGGCGAGCAGGTTGGAGACCAAATCATTCCAGTGGGTGAGTTATCATTGTACATTAACGAGAAGGTGAAGTTCAATATCGTTAGCGTCACACCTGATACTGTATCATCGGGCGACTCGGGGCGCGTAATTAAGGTTGAATTGAAGAACGAAGGATCTGTAAAGGCCGATTCTGTGAGAGTACAACTCCGCGTAGGTAACTTCTTCACAGGGACATTGACCGACTTCCTGGGCACTGTGCTGGCAGGAGAGACGAAGGTCGCTTTCTTCACAGTCGATATCGACAGCAAGGCCCAGCCTAGGCAGTACAATTTCGATTTCAGGATCGATTGGACCCAGGAAGACAACGCTCTAGATGACACGTTGAATTTAGTGCTCTTCGTCGTGCCTGCAGGCGCGCCTGTGACTTTGATCGCAATTGGTGTGATCGTGATAATTGGAGCTGGTGGATACTTCTTCGTTAGAAGACGGAGAATGAAAGCAGCCCAAGCCACTCCCAAATAGGATTTCGCGGACTGGTCTATGTGGTTTGGAGCAGGGAGAGGTTTGGCTCGACGTTGGGCCATTATCCTCCTCATGTTAGTCTTGGCAGTGAGCCTTTCTGTCCCAGCATACGCGCACACAACCCTCGGGAATCTGAATGGTAGCGCTCCTTACTTCAGATCCAACGACCATGAGCTGAACCCGACTAATACGTTCGGTGGACACGTCCCGGGACCATTGGGTTACGTATGGCCTGGTGGTGGCCTGAACATGTACTCTGGACTGGTTTCGAATCCGCCTGGATACCAGTCGCCCTTCACGGACTTTGAGGAACCAAGTCAAGTGGTGGGCAACGTGTACGCTCCTGAAGGCGCTATCCTGACATCAACGATCGACCACGAAAATGTTGGCGATCTAATCTTCGCGATAAACTTCTCACAACCCCGGGCTTTCAGTACGATAAGCAATCCTAATCCCAACTTCACCTACACAACCATTGCCATTTACCTTCCCGCGCCCGTCTTCGACAAGACAGGCGCGCTGCTTCAAGATGGGTTTGAGCCTGCTGGTGGAATCGACTGGGACGGAGGAGAGAACACGAACATTGTTACGACGATCACGGATAACTATGGCAGCATTTTCATAACGAGGGCCGACCGAAACGACCCCTTTGAACCGGGCTCGTGGATTCTGTTCATTACAGCTCCGAATAACATAACCTTCACAGCCGCTCGCGATTGGTCGGAGTGGTATTACATTCGCATTAATCAGATGAAAGCTCCTCATGTCGCGGGACGATACTTCTTCAAGATTTTTCTGGACAATCATTACCCAGTCCGCCGTCAAGGAGGCCTGCCTGCACTCATTAACAGCACGATGCCCATGGAGAATTGGCCTGTTCTACTTGTGAAAGGGGAAGTTGATCCAGCCATAATCTGGGGAACCGTCAGATATGGAGACACTGCAAATGGCACCCTCTACGGAACACCTCTAAACCTCCCGGGCAGGGTAAGAGCCGCTGGAGTTGCAATCGATCCAGTAACAGGAGCCTCAATGGATCGCCCTGTAGAAGCATGGGGATACTTCAACGCCAGCTCACAAGGCCACTTTGAAATTGAAGGGGTCGCGGCGGGTGTGTATGATATTTATGCTTCTGCCGCGGGTTTTCCCGAGCAGAAGATTGCTGAGAGCGTTAGGATATTGCGAGGTCAATCCTTCAGGTCGGATGCATATCTGAAAGTTGGACCGCAGATCAAGGGTGAGGTGTTCTCGAAGGAAGAGTTTGGGCCTACCCCTTGGCCAGGCCAGCTACCTGTTACCGTTGTGATCTATGACAGCAACACCTACGATCCCGACAGCATCGTCACCTATTCCCCGATGAACCTTACCCACGCCCCGTACTCATCTTACGTCATTGGCAATACTAAGTTCACGGGCAACAGATTGTCAGCACCAAACATTCCAAAACTCGTGGCTTTTGCGTGGGATGGACCACTTGGTTACTACACGTTCACCTCAGCCCCGACCTTCAAAGACCCCTTTGGCTTGTTCAACGGAGTGGGCCCTGCGCAATCCTGGTGGGTTGATCCTCTGAGTTCACTGGATCCCGCCACCCTAATCGGATCATCGACCAGCGAATTTATTTTCCAGTTCGGCTCGAAGACCGTGTATGGCGCGCCCTCGAAGTTTTCTGGAATGGTGCCACAGATTTTCGCAACTTGGACGGACAGTCTCACAGCTGGCACGTATTACGTGCGGGTGTTCATCAACGGCTATGTTCAGACCTCGAACGACGGAACCAAGTTCGTCGATTACTCATTTCAGATCCTTGACAGTGGTTACTCTCGCGACATCTTTCTTCCAATTGATCTGCAAAGATCCGGCAGCTTGAACGTCACTATTCATTTTCACAACCTCCCCGGAACACTCCAAAACGCGCCAATTGGAGGCCCGGACCCGAGTCGTTTTCTGATAGCAGAGGCCTTCGCTCGCGATGGAACGCTGGCTGCTTTCAATTTTACCCAGGTTCCTTCCACGAGCGCACAGACCACAATCTTGCTGAACGGGTTTGGAATGGCTGGACCCGTGACGCCACCCGACCCTCGCGCATTCATCAAATACTCTCTTGCCCGATATCGGGGAATTTATGATTACGGGCTACCGACGGATACGTACACGATTCGAGTTTTCATGCGAGGATACATCCAAGCGCTTCCCCCCGCCACGACCTTCGACGAGCTGGATCAACCGCTTGCGGTGACCTTCTCGATAGGGTCCAGCCTAGCGGTGCTTAGCACACACATGTATCGCGGTGGCGGAATCAACACTACTGTCTTCTCGACTGATTGGGAGAGGCCGCCGGTTCAAAGAAGCTGGGCGTGGAGTAATGCGTCCGTAAGCGCATTAGTCTACGATATCGCATCTCAGACCTTCATCGACGTGATCTACTTCTGGAACGCAAGTGCAAATCAATGGGCGATTCCGAAACAAAACTCGAAGTTCTCAACTCTGCCCTGGCCGGGTTGGCAGGCCTCGTTCGGTCCTGGCGCCAGCTTGTTGGTGACCAATGGTTCCACGTTTATTGATAGGTTCGGACCTGACATTCAGAACTTCCCGTCACTTGACTCTTCCCAAGACCTCGCAACAGCAGTCTTTCTGGAGGAGAACTTCCATGCAGGATTTCTCTGGAGTTCCAGCTCTTATCGGACACCCACATTTCAATCCAATCTTGCAATATACCCAGGCATCTATGCAGTGAACGTTTGGACTTACGGCTACGTGCAGGACAATGTAGCAAACTTGGGTGACTTGGGAAACGTTCGCGTCTCGGTCGCATCG
>MEMY01000022.1:4586-4907 GCA_001768965.1 archaeon RBG_16_50_20
GCTACGTGCAGGACAATGTAGCAAACTTGGGTGACTTGGGAAACGTTCGCGTCTCGGTCGCATCGTTGGGTTCTATAGCAGATTCGAGTGTTCGCCTCATCAAGGGCGTCAATTTCACGATCAGAATCGTCTTCAAGACTGAAGGCATCTTCTCCGGTATCCCCTACAACTCGTCGATACGGATACGGGTTTTTGATGAAGGCGATAACATAGTCGCCGCGACTACGGTGTTCTCTGACGCCGGAACTTTGGTACCAAACTCGGAGGCTGGGTTCTTCGCTGATGGAACAAAACTGTTGTTGCATCCAATACCTGCAGGAA
>MEMY01000022.1:4973-17070 GCA_001768965.1 archaeon RBG_16_50_20
GTGAAAGTGTCCGGAGGGCGACTCTATTTTCTCCGGACCACGGTGTCTGGGGACGATCCACGCACTCAGGATCCTATACTGGCGCTTGGACGATAATGGTTGACATGGTGAACTGGTATCTTCCACATGACTCCTATCCTCCAGTCCCAGCGCTTCTGCAGGGGGAGTCCCCGTACTTCTATCCTTACAATCACCTCGGTCCATATCGGCAAGGTACTTACACGAAGATACCAAACGCCGCACAGGGCAGCGAAACTTCGGTTGAGTTTGAGCTTGACCTCAGAGGCTACCTTCAAGGCCTAGTTCTGGGACTCGACTGGAACGACGCAATGAGGACAATAAGCTGGGCGTCGGTCCAGATCAAGAGCGGACCTACAACGTACAACTGGTACACATGGGACGGATGGTTCGACGGCTACCTTGACTCAGGCACCTATCAGATGCTCGTCTACGAGTGGACAGGTCAAGGTGAAGGGCATCGGACTCATGAACTCGAACAAACAGTTAGTGCTGGGCAGATGAATAGGGCAGCGACAGTGACACTTGACGAAAGTGGCATACCTATTCCGGAATTGTCAGGGACAATCCTAATCGTTTTTGCCACATTCGCTTTGGCGTTTGGAACTATACGCACTAGACCAGAACGCACAGGGAAGAAGACCGGACGCTGAGAGAGTTAACCCCTACATTGTTCGCTTGGAGAGCATTGTGGCTATCGGCAACATGATGAGGCTGCTTATCATCAGAACCAGCAAATCGCCGGCTATTGCGTCAAGTCCCAATCCCAGGTAGATAACACGTCGAAGGGCCTCGTTTCCATAAGTCCAGGGCAACGCTCTAGCAATTGCCCGGCCACCAGAGGTCAATAGTTCGGGTGACTGGAAAATGCCTGTAAGTTGGAAGAGAGGAAAGGTCAAGGCGATTTCAAGAACAGTCAGAGTTGAAGACCCTCGAATTCTGGAGGACATGACCAAACCCAAAGACAATGTGAAGACGGCGATCAAGGAAGTTGTGAGATAGATCAGCAGGATATTGCCCCGTACTGCCAAACCCATGAGCACGAAAATTATGAGCATTAGCGTTGTTCTTAGCGCGGTTAGGAGGACTGTGGCAGCCATCTTCCCTGAGTAAATGGAGATTATGCTGACGGGACTGAGGAGCAAGCGTGGAAACGTACCTCGCTCGCGCTCTCTTGTTATGGCGTTCACTATGTCATCGAAAGCTCCGAGAATCGCGATCATCCCCAAGAATCCTGGGAGAATGGGATCGCCCGTCGGCGGGCGTCCTGAGATGGGGCGCACGATCACCTCGACAGCAACCTGCTTGACTCCAAATTGGCCGCCCGCCGTTGAGGCCAAATCCGCCGCTTCTCGATTTACTGCAGCCTGGATCAAAGTCGGCGCTGTTATTTTTGAATTGTCGGTCTGTAGAACGATGAAAGCACGGCCGGTAGTAAGAAGAGATTCGCCGAACCCTTGCGGAATAATAACAGCTCCCATGGCATCACCCGTCTCCACACGATGCAGAGCTTGTTCTTCCGTCGGTAAGAGTTCAGTCACGCGAATGATTGAAGACGTAGTCATTTTGTCCACGAGAACCTCGGACGCAGGTGAGGTGTCGAGGTCAGCTACCACTACGGGGATGTTGTAGCTCGGCGCACTGAAAGCAGCCGTAATAATGATGAATATCCCGATCAGCAATATGGGAAACATGAAGGTAAGGATTAGCGATACAGGATCTCGACCGAGTTGACGTATTTCCTTGAATGCGATGGCGGCGGAATCCCGAACAGGACGCATCAAAAAGCGAGCCTCTCCCGGGACAGAGCAAAGATTGCGTATGAAACCACATAGAATATCACTGTGGCTGCAAGTATGATTTGCAAATCGCTTGCAAGAGTCAGCAATGGGCGACCAATCAGCACTGTGCGCCTAAGGATTTCGAAGCCATAAGCCCAGGGGAGGATGTTCGAAATTGCTTTGGAGAGACCCCTCAGTAGCTCCTTGTCAATTACCAGACCGCTGAAGGCAAAGAGGAAAAGAACCAGAAAGAACTCCACAATGACTACGGCTCTCGCTCCAACTCGCAGCGCGGAAACCACAAATCCAAATCCCATTGTTAAGAGAGCGACGATTAGCGAAACGATCACCAGGGTGGCCAGATCAGTACTCGGTCGGGCTCCGAACATATAGACAGACAAACCTAGCACAATGAACGTGCGGATGGTCGCAAGAACGGAATCGAACAGAGTTTTCCCCAGCATGATTGGTACAAGTCCTGTTGGACTGACCAGAAGTCGTGCAAGGGTCCCATCTTCGCGTTCGCGAGCCATTCCTCCAGCAATTTCATAGAAGGTTGCGAAGATCTGCACGACACCCAGCACTACGACAAGGCCAATGTTGAAGCTTGAGAACAACGCGCCTTTCTGAACGATCTCGATCTGGCTTAGGCCTCTCCTCTCTGGTTGCACCTCAACTCTTGGATTGAAATCCTGAACCACCGTGCGAAGGGTCGCAGAAATTTGGTCCCCGACGCCTGGTTCTCCATCGTCCGCGTAGAGTATGATCTTGCTGGTCTGGTTATTCGCCAAGTGATTGTGAAACCCTTCGGGGACGACTATGGCTGCATAGATTTTCCCAGTCCCAAGAACGGCCAGAGCGCTGTCCTCTCTATAACCGAGTAAAAGATTATTGAAATCGCCTGAGCTTCTGAGAGTCTGCAGCAAGCGACTCGAATCGGTCGACAGATCGTTGTCTATGAATGCTATAGGGATGTTAGCGGTAGGTGAGAAACGAGTAGTCGCGCCCCCGCCCGCTGCACCGAGACTCACCGTGAAGAAGAGGGGTAGAATCACGAGCGAAATGAGAATCGCTGTTCGATTCCGCCAGAATTGGCGAGACTCGTTGCCTGCAACCGCAAATATATCTCGAAGGAGCTTAAGCGCCAAATTCGCATGCTCCTAAATGAACACGCCAGCGGCTACTCCTATCGGATCACTTTCTTCGTGCAGATGATTCCAGAAAACGATCTATTTCCTCTTCGCCGCCTGTCAGGGAAATGAATGCTTCCTCCAAGGTGGGTTCCTTGGTGTTCACCGCTCTGATCCGAGCACCTGCTCCCATGAGTGCCTTCGTGACTTCCTCAGCTAGGTCTTCATGATGCTCGCAAGTAACACGAAGCAGTGGATCGTTATAGGATATTTTGCAGACTTTCCCGAGTTTGCGAATTTTCTCCACTTGAGTCGCAGATAGACCCGGGGTCTCCACTTCTACCGTACTGAGTTCGCTCACACTGTGCTTCAACTCATTCGGCGAACCAACTTTGACAAGCCTACCGGCAAAAACGACACCGACCCGATCACAGATCTTCTCTGGCTCTCCCATGTAATGAGTGGTCCAAATTACGGTCTCGCCCTCGTCGCAGAGTTTTCTGGTGAAGTCCTGTAGCGCGATCGCAGACTGAGGGTCGAGTCCTGAGGTTACCTCATCCAGGAAGAGCACTTTTGGTTCATGAAGTAGGGCAGCGCAGATCATTGCCTTCTTTTGCCACCCCGACGATAGCGCACTCACAAGTCGCTTGGACTTCTCTCTGAAGCCAAACATTTCCATTAGTTCGCGGATCCTCGCTTCTGCCTTGGTGCGTGGGAGATCGTATAGCGTACTGAATAGTCTCAGGTTCTCCTCGATTGTCAGGTCCTTGTAGAGCGACACGCCTTCAGAAACAACTCCTATATTCCGTCTGACTTCCGCAGCTTGCTCACGTATATCGTAACCTGCTACATTTGCGGTTCCTCGAGTAGGGTCGATTAATGTGCAGAGCATGCGCACTGTCGTTGTCTTGCCTGCTCCGTTGGGGCCAAGAAGCCCGAAGAGTTCACCGCCTTTGACATCAAGATTTAGAGTGTCAACCGCTGTGAAATGTCCGAAAACTTTGGTTAGACCTTTTGTTGTGATCGTGTTTTCCGCCAAAGGTTTTCCCTAGATTCCTGAATTGGAATGGGGACTTTCTCCGTGCGCCTAAAGAGGTTTGTGCGCTTCACCAGGAATGTCAAGAGTCAAGCGCTTAAAGTAGTCCAGGTGACCATGGAACTCTGTGCTTGGTGCGCCACTTGCTACTTACGCCCGAGGCCGTGAAACGTCTTCTGAACTATCTCATTCTGGGCACGAGAGGTGGCTACGCGCGAGCTCGGATCATTGAAACCATCAGGAGTCAGCAACTGAACGCACATCAACTTTCGGAAAGGCTCGGGTACGATTATAGCACAATTCGTCATCATCTTGAGGTACTGATTGAAAACAATCTGATAACCGCCAGTGGCAACCGATATGGCCAGATCTATTCTATAAGCCCAGAACTGGAAAGCAACTATGAAACCTTTGTTTTGATCTATGGGACATCCTTTGCTGCCGAGAAGAAGACATCTCATCCGTTCTAGTTACGCTGCAATTCTACTGGTCCAGTCAATTTCATTGTATGCGATTCTGGAAAGAAGTTAAATCGGCCGGTATCGAGCCTATCATCGTAGTTGGCCCTGAGTTGATCGGACCATTCTGGCTGGCAAACATTGGCCTAGTTCTATTGAGCGCAGTTCTAATGGCGATACTTCTGATCACGTACTTTCGAAACTTCAGCCGCCTGCGCTCCAAGTTCGTCATAGGACTGATGGTATTCGCATTCCTTCTCTTCGCCGATAATCTAGTTGCAGCCTACATGTACTTTGACCTCGCCAAAGCCTATGGCCCACCAGTGGCGGCACCATTGCTGGTTATCAACGTGATCGGGGTGCTTGGTTTCGCAACCCTTCTGTGGACGACCATGCGCTGAATCTCTACTTTGACGGATGCCACTCTGTTTCGCTTTGTCCCTCTCTGTGGTTCATCACCCGTGCTATAACGAATAGAAGGTCTGACAGCCTGTTCATGTATGGGATGAGATTCTCGTTGATCTTATCGGTCCGAGCCAACGCCACGATGTTTCTTTCAGCCCGTCTTGCAACAGACCTCGCGAAGTGAAGCAGAGCTCCAGCTTGTCCGCCGCTTGGCAATATGAAAACTTTCAGCGGAGGGAGCTCTTCCTGGAACTTGTCTATCGTCTTTTCCATCGAGGCGACCATGTCTTTTGTGATTCTCGGCACGGTTCGGCTACCTTCCGAAGGCGAAGCGAGATCTGCACCGACTGTGAACAGATCCCTCTGTAGTTCCTCTAATAGCGAGTTTATTTCCCGATTTTGCGACACTGCTCGCACTAGACCAAGGACGGAGTTCAATTCGTCAACGTTCCCATATGCTACGACGCGTGAGGAATCTTTTGAAATGCGGGCGCCACCGACAAGGCCTGTTTTGCCCTCGTCTCCTGTTCTCGTGTATATTCTCGCCAAGTCCTTTCACTCAGGGCTAAATGTGTGATAGGGAAATTTAGAGTCGTTGGTCTCCACTAGGCAAGGGATGAATCTTTGAAGATTGGAGTCTTATTGGACGAACCGAGGATCCCGTTGGGGTTCGATTATGTCTTCTACGAAGTGAAACCATCAAGTGGCCGAATTCTCCGACCGCTTCCTAAAGCATGGAATGTGGTTAACTGTTTTGCAGATAACACAATTTCACAAACCAAACCTGATCTCATTGCCACATGCAAAGGGGACAGAGCCGTTCGCGGGACCCCTCGTCGTTTTCTATGGGATTGGATCTGTCCCAGCAGAGCGGAATACCGGGAATATTGCCTGAAGATAATCCAAGAAGTTGCTCAACATGATGTTGCAGGTATTCGCTTAGATAGCGTATGCTTCCCGCGTGAGGGCTACTGCGATTGCAAAGTGTGCACTGAGGTCCAAAAGACATCTGGTAAGGATCTGATTGAGTGGCGCGCCGATCAGATTGGATCATTCATTCGAGAAGTGCGGGACTCAGTGTCCTGTGAGCTGGGCCTCACAATAGAACCCGATCCATGTTACGGGAAAGAACGGTTTGGACTTGACTTAGAGCAGATAGTCAATTACGTGGACTTCGTTTCGACCCCATTGTACATGGATTATTCGATCGTCTACTGGCTTGACATTCTTGCAAACTGCTTCAGACGTAAGTTCTCAAAACCCTACTTCATCGAGCTGTACGCTGGTTATCCAAGAGCGCCAACGAAGCATCTGGTTTCAGCTCTTGCTGTGGCTTCCAATTACGCTGATTGCGTAGTGCTGTCAACTTATGAAGCGAGTCTAACCGAAACCCTGAAGCGTGAGCTCGCGCGCGACGAGGAGGTTTGGAAATTCTTAGAAGAGCGCAATTGCTCGGAAGTGCTTAGGATCTTGCGAGACTGGAAGAAACGGCCGTAATGTACATTTCTGTACGCTGTAGCTTTAAATAGCGTAGTGAAGTCAGAGAGCCACCATCACCATCCGTCTGGAGAAGAGATCAATGGGGGATAGCCTTTGGGCCGAGCACCCAACAAATCACAACCTACAAAGATCATAGGCTGAAGCTTCAGCGATTTCGCTATTCTCCCAGCCCACTTCAAACCTTTCTCTCGCTCAGTAAGCACACTGACTATTGTTACATGCTTGAATCCGCGGAAGGACCACGGCGACTCGCGCAATACTCATTCATCGGATTCTCACCCTCGAAAATCATCGAAGCGAAAAACGGAAACTATAGGGAAACGAATTCTGATGGCGCTTCGGCAACAATTCACGCGGAGGCCCCGCTCGGATTACTGCGCAAGGTGTTGGGCGAGAACTACACAACCTATCGAGGCTTCAGATTCGTCGGTGGAGTCGTCGGCTACATCTCGTACGATTCGGTGCGATACCTGGAATCCATCCCGAACCACACAAGAGATGACCTGAAGTTTCCCGATTTTGAGTTCGGCGTTTATGATGACGGCATCGTCTTCGACCATCTAACCGGTCAGGCCTACTACTACTGGTACAACAACAACCGTCTGAAGGAAATTGAGAGGCTCGTTTCCAAGAGAATCGCCTCTGTAAGTCTCGTCTCAGAAAAACCACGTGCCAACATTGCTCGGCTCGATTTCGAATCTATGGTGAAGAGCGCGAAACGCTACATCAGATCGGGAGATATCTTCCAGGTTGTACTGTCAAAGCGTTTGGAATGTTCGTTCAAAGGCGACCTGATGAATTTCTACAAAGCATTGCGTGAAATCAATCCTTCCCCATACATGTACTTCCTCAAGATGAAAGACCGAGCCATCGTAGGTTCGAGCCCCGAGATGCTCGGGAGAGTTGATGGGAGATACGCTGAGACTTTCCCAATCGCAGGCACCAGACCAGTCGTGGAGGACTTGGCAGAGAATTCGCGCTTGGAGTTAGAGCTGCTCAAAGATCCGAAGGAACGAGCTGAGCACGTTATGTTGATTGACTTGGCGCGAAACGACCTGGGCAAAGTGTGCCGGTTTGGAACCATCAAAGTCCCAGAGTTTATGACGATTCAGCAATTCAGTCACGTGCAACACATGGTCTCGCGAGTTACAGGTGAACTTCGTGCCGGTTCAGATTCCATCGACGTTCTAGAGGCCGTATTTCCCGCGGGCACCGTGTCAGGAGCTCCCAAGAAAAGGGCTATGGAGATTATCGAAGAACTGGAGCCATCTCGAAGGGGACCTTACGCGGGTGCAGTCGGATATTTCTCGTACAATGGCAACGCCGACTTCGCAATAACAATCCGAACTCTCTTCGCACAGGCAGATCGAGCGTACATTCAAGCCGGGGCTGGGATAGTCGCAGACTCCAAACCCAGCCGCGAATGGCTCGAAACCGAACATAAAGCCAGAGCATTACTTCATGCCTTAAGATCTGGAGGAAACTAGAATGAGAGTACTTATCATAGACAATTTCGACTCCTTCGTCTACAATCTAGCTCAATATGCCGGCCAGTTGGGCGCCGAGCCGCTAGTATACCGAAATGATGCGATAACAGCAGACAAAGTCGCCAACTTGAAACCGGACCGAATCCTAATCTCACCGGGTCCCGGCAGACCAGATGATCGAAGATACTTTGGGTCATGCTTAGAGATAATCAGGAAATTCGGGCCGAAGACACCAACCCTTGGAGTGTGTCTTGGTCATCAAGGCATCGCGTATGCCTTTGGTGGTTCAATTGTGCGTGCGCGGCGTTTGATGCACGGAAAAACGAGCAGGATTGAGCACAACGGCGACGCATTGTATGACGGGGTCGAAAATCCCCTGACCGCTACACGATACCACTCGCTAGTGTGCGCTAGGAAAGATTTTCCGAAGTGCTTGGAAGAAAACGCGACATCACTTGACGATCGAGAGATCATGGGGTTTCGACACAGGGAATACCCGATTTACGGAGTCCAATTTCACCCTGAATCCATCCTGACTTCTGATGGACTCAAGATCATCAAAAACTTCCTTGAGGAATTGTGAGAATGATTAGAGAAGCGATCCAACTGCTCGTGGACGGCAAGGATCTTTCTTTCGAGCATGCTCAACAGTCTATGCGCGAAATAATGGGCGGCGAAGCAACACCAGCGCAGACTGGTGCATTCCTAACAGCGCTCAGAATGAAAAGGGAAACCATTGACGAGATCACCGCCTTCGCGATGGTGATGAGGGAACATGCTGTGCGAATTAGTCCGCGTGTGGACGGGAGGACTGTTGACACTTGTGGGACGGGAGGAGATTTGCTAAAGACGTTCAACGTGAGCACTACGGCCGCGCTTGTAGCGTCCGGGGCAGGCGTACCCATAGCTAAGCACGGGAATCGATCAGTTACTAGTAAGTGTGGCAGCGCAGACGTTCTCGAAGCAATTGGTGTGAATCTTAACGCCTCAGCTCTTGTCGTCCAGAGAGCGATCGAGGAGATTGGCATAGGGTTCATGTTTGCACCGGCGTTCCATCCCGCCATGAAGAACGCTATCACACCCCGCAGAGAGATAGGAGTCAGAACCGTCTTCAATATCCTTGGTCCGCTTACGAACCCCGCGAACGCTACAGCCCAAGTGCTAGGAGTCTACGACCCGAATCTTGTCGAGCCGATGGCACGAGTACTCCAGAAGCTCGGGATTGAGGAGGCTATAGTTGTCCATGGAATGGATGGGCTGGATGAGATATCGACAATTGGCAAGACGAAGTTGGCTTGGCTAAAGAATGGTCAGGTTAGTACGAAGGAGATTATGCCTCAGGACCTCAAGCTGAATTTGGCCCGCCCGAATGATATTTCCGGGTTCGACGTTCAACAGAGCGCGCGACTCCTGGCAAACATACTAAATGGCTCTGAGAAACGCGATTCGGCTCGATTTGAGATGGCGCTCGCGAACGCCGCAGCCGCTTTGGTCGTTGGAGGAAAGACGGACGATCTTGCCTCGGGAGTTGAGCTTGCCCGGGAATCTGTGATGAGTGGGAGAGCGTACGAGCGACTGAGGCAGCTAATCCGCTTAACCAATGGTGACGAGTCCAAGCTAGAAAGGATAGAATCTCAAAATGCCTGATTTCCTCAGCAAGCTAATCGACGACGCTCAGAAACGAATCTATGCTGGATACTACTCTGTCTTGGAAACCGTAGAACATCAACCCATCAGTCTCAAGAGCGCAATCAAATCCGCAAAGAACAATGCGATAATCGCGGAGATCAAACCTATCTCACCTGTTCGCGGACCTCTTCGTCCCGAAATCGACGCCGAGGACACTGCGATAAAGCTGGAAAGAGGTGGGGCAACGGGCCTATCTGTCTTGACAGAACCTGATAATTTTGGAGGAAGTATCGAAAGTCTGCGAAAGGTGCGAAGACGAGTGAGCATTCCCCTCCTCATGAAAGACATAGTCGTTGACAAGACTCAGATCCAAGCAGCTAAGCGATACGGGGCTGATTGCATTCTTCTAATCGAATCAGTTTTCTCCAAACATCCCGCCATGCCATTAGATGAACTGCTCCAGTTCGCACACGAGAGCAATCTGGAAGTGCTGCTCGAAACCCACAACAAACATGAACTCGACCGAGCGCTGAAAAGCGAAGCCGACATCATCGGCGTAAACAATCGAAACCTCGCAACATTAGAGATCGACTTACTCACCACAACGCGACTTTTGGAAAACCTAACAGACCGCGGTGACAAAACGATCATAAGCGAAAGCGGCATCGAGACATCGGCGGATATCCGGAAATTAAGACATGTTGCGCTCGATGGTTTTCTCATTGGATCATCTCTGATGCTCTCCGATGACTTAGAAGGTAAGATCCGCGAATTCGTTCTTGCATAACGGTGAAAGTTGTGCGTGTCAAGATCTGCGGGCTAATGCGGCTGTCTGATGTGAGGGCAGCGGTGGAAAGTGGCGCAGATGCTTTGGGTTTTGTCGTGGCAAGTCCGAACTCTCGTCGCAACCTCTCAATCACCAAAGCCAGGAAGCTAGTAAAGTCCGTCCCGATTTTCGCGTCTAAAGTGGCGGTAACATCATCCTACGATGGCAAGACTCTCCGCAAGATTTGCGCCAGGCTCAATCCAGATGCGCTTCAACTCCACAGACCGACTCATAAAACGACCCTAGAAGTGAGGAAAGAGCGACCTGAAATTGAATTGATACTTGCCACACCAGTGCGGGGCAAGTCATCTGTAGCTGAAGCGAAAAAGGCTTCACGATATTCTGATGCAATTTTGGCAGATAGCCTCGGTGCAGACAGCATGGGGGGAACAGGACGGACTCATGATTGGAACATCACAGTGATGATTCGCGAGGAAATCTTTCCCCACCCGTTAATTCTTGCCGGTGGGTTGACCGCCGATAATGTTCGGCTCGCTATAATGAAAGTGAGGCCGTATGCAGTGGATGTTTCCACCGGAGTAGAGACCAGAATTGGTGTGAAGGACCCTATGAAGATACGAGGTTTCATTCGGAATGCAAAGGAGACTTTAGCTTGACGCAAGCGTATGTCCAACCGGTAAATGGAAAATTCGGCAAGTATGGCGGCCGCTTCGTCCCAGAGACCTTGATGAGCGCGCTGATAGATCTGGAGAAGCAATACGCGCGACTGAACGATGACCCGACCTTTCGGTCTGAACTAGAATATCTCCTCAGTGACTTCGCGGGACGCCCGACTCCGCTGTACTACGCTGCGAATCTTACACGGCGAGCTGGAGGGGCAAAGATCTACATCAAACGTGAAGACCTAGCCCATGGTGGCGCGCACAAGATCAACAACACTCTCGGTCAGGCGCTTCTGGCGAAGAAAATCGGCAAGGAACGAGTGATCGCAGAAACCGGAGCGGGTCAGCACGGCGTGGCAAGCGCCATTGCATGCGCGGCGCTCGGCTTGAAGTGTGAGGTCTACATGGGGTCTGAGGACGTGGAGAGGCAGAAGCTGAATGTTTTCCGGATGGATCTTCTTGGTGCAAAGGTTCACCCAGTCCATTCTGGTTCGAAAACGTTGAAGGACGCAATTAACGAGTCCTTCCGCGATTGGGTTACGAACGTTGAGAACACTTACTATTTGCTGGGTTCAGTTGTGGGACCGCACCCCTATCCCATGATGGTCAGAAACTTTCAGAGCGTAATCGGGATGGAAATCAAGCAACAGATTCTGAGAAAAGAAGGACGGCTTCCCGATGCGATCGTTGCCTGCGTCGGAGGTGGCAGCAACTCAATCGGCGCGTTCTATCCATTCATCGCAGACGAGAACGTGGCACTGTACGGAGTTGAGGCGGGGGGGCTCGGACTATCATCAGGCAAGCATGCTGCACCACTCTGCGCCGGAGACGAAGGCGTCTTTCATGGTATGATGACCTACATACTTCAGGACAAAGATGGGCAGATCAAATCCACACACAGCATCTCAGCAGGTTTGGATTACCCTGGAGTAGGACCAGAGCATTCCTACCTGAAGACAAGTGGGCGCGCTCACTACGTTGAAGCGACTGATGAACAGGCGCTGGAGGGCTTCATGACCCTGAGCAGATTGGAGGGCATCATACCCGCATTGGAAGCTGCGCATGCAGTCCACTATGCAATGACTTTGGCCGCGAAGATGAAACGCAACCAAATCGTTGTTATCAATCTCTCCGGCCGCGGGGA
Organism: archaeon RBG_16_50_20; assembly: GCA_001768965.1. Lineage (GTDB taxonomy): Archaea > Thermoproteota > Bathyarchaeia > 40CM-2-53-6 > 40CM-2-53-6 > FEN-987. The sequence continues at coordinate 17,011 of MEMY01000022.1, forward strand.
CAAGGACGTGACCGTTGTGGCAGACAGGCTGGGCGTCAAAGTATGAGCAGAATCTCAGAA
>MEMY01000022.1:17109-19826 GCA_001768965.1 archaeon RBG_16_50_20
GTCGCCTATCTCACCGTAGGAGACCCTCACCCGAAGAAGACACCTCACCTTGTATGTGCACTAATCGAAGGTGGGGCCGACATAATCGAGCTTGGAATCCCCTTCTCAGACCCCATCGCAGACGGTCCGACTATCCAAAACGCAGTATCCCGATCCCTCGCAAGCGGAGCGCGACCGAGCGATTCCTTTGATATCGCTCGGAACGTTCACGAGAAATACGACACGCCGTTGGTATTAATGACGTATTACAATCTGGTTTACAGAGCCGGCATTTCAAAATTCCTTGACCTAGCGCACGAATCCGGAATCTCCGGCCTCATCGTGCCTGATCTTCCCGTAGAGGAGTCGCAAGAATACAAGGAGGCATGCGATGCTACTGGGGTTGACACGATTTTTCTTGCTTCACCGTCAACGGACTCGACCAGGCTCAAGCGCATTCTCTCTCAAACATCTGGCTACCTCTACCTAGTCTCCTTGTATGGCGTTACTGGTATCCGCCGGGAGATCACTGAATCCGCCTTGAATCTAGTGACGAAGTACAAAGGCATCGTAGCGGGCACGGTTCCGCTTGCAGCTGGGTTTGGGATATCATGTCCCGAACACGTGAAGCAGATCATACGAGCTGGAGCCGACGGAGCAATTGTTGGCAGTGCCTTCGTCAAGATCATCGAAGAGAATCCCAGCAGCATAAAGCGCGCTGCTGTGAAGTTGACGAATCTAGCGAAAGCGATGAAGAAAGCCGCTCGATCCGTGAACGTTAAGTGACTCAGAGCGGGCGTCCGCAGGATCCGCAGAATTTCGCGTAGTGCGGATTGATCATACTACAGTACGAACATGTTGTCGTGAACAGAGACCCACCACAATCATAACAGAACTTGTTGGCCGCTGGGTTGGCGATTCCGCACTTGCTACAGAAAACAAGATTGGGTTGTCTTGAAGGTGTTTCCATCCCTCGACACTCCTCAGCAGCCATCAATCTCATTCAAGTGGGATTTGAAGCCTCCGAAACAAGAAACCCTCGTATTTCCCGGAACACTTTCGCGAACATCCTCATAGTCAGCTTACCCGTTTGGGTGTTCTGCCGGCTCGGATGGTAAGATGCGCAGAGAGCGGGGTGGGGTTTCGGCAATTTGTAGAAGGCGGCGTGACGGAATCTCAGATTCTTGGTTTCAATGCCTTGTTCCTTCAGGAACCTAACATACGCGTCGAAGGCGACTCTCCCAAGGGCTAGAACGATTCGAACGTTTCCTAAAAGCCTCAACTCCTGGGTCCAGTACCTTTTGCAGTTCGCGATCTCGTTCGGTTTGGGCTTGTTCTTTGGTGGAGCACACCTCGCTATGGCTGTCATGTAAGCATCCTCCAACTGAAGCCCATCTTCTACGCTGTTTGAGGTGGGCTGATTAGCGAAGCCGAATTGATGCAATGCAGCCATCAGGAACTGGGCTGACCCATCGCCCGTGAACATTCGTCCAGTTCGATTCCCACCATGGGCCGCAGGAGCAAGTCCTAAGATCAGTAATCGCCCCTTGGGATCGCCGAACCCTGGAAGAGGCTTACCCCAGTAAGCCCAATTCATGAATTGTCTTCTCTTCCTCTTGGAAATCAAGAGACAATACTGTCTGAGTCTAGGACAAAGTTTGCACGAAATTGCTACAGAATTGAGCTCTGCCAATGAGCTGAAGTTTTGGGATGCGCGCAGCAAGTTCTATTGGCCGCGTTCAATGCCCGAGCTGAGTCCTCATGACTTCTTAGTTCTCTCCCGAAACGCTGAAGACGTGTGTGAATCCTTGGTGTTGATCGTCACCGAAGTAGGTCAGTGTTAGGGGCAGCCAGCCGGTCCAGTTCATTGGGAACTGCGCCTCGAAGTAGCCGTTCTGATCTGTCGTTGCGACTTGCGTCCGGTAGGCACCTTGGAGATAGTAGGTCATGTAAACTTTGGCTCCAACCACAGGCGCACCTGAGGCCGTCATCAGATATCCCTTAACGCCCACGGCTACACCTTTCTGGCCAACCGCTGAAACCGAGACGAACATCACTTTCTCTCCCTTCGTTGAGAGAGGCGTTGTGGGTAGAGTAACGAAGTCCGAAGGCGGGATCTGGCTGGTTGTGCTCACCGTAACCATAATCCAGCCGGCAGCCACAATCGACAAAGCAACAATCAGAAGTAGAGCAATGGTCTGAGTATTCGGCCTTCTGCCTCGTTCAGCTTCATGCTTGCTTTCCATTTTCCTACGCCTAGGCGGATTTCAGAATCGTCTTGCACACCCTTCGAAATCGCAATTAAAGTCTTTCCGAGCGACAGCTGAATCGTATATGTCAAGTCTTCACAGCGGCGATTACAACGCTCCGCCGTTTCAGCCAGAGCCTTTCACCCTTCAGACGAAGCCCTAGCCCAGTTCCATCATTGGGCAAGCTTCGAATGAGTCTGCTCTTGATTTGCTCCACGATCTCTGCGGGCGGGTTGATTACGGACATCCACCAATCAAAGTCGCGCTCGTCCTCGAAGACTTCGTAGCGTTCAACCTTGAACCCAGATAATGATACCGCTGCTTGCAACTCTGCTAGCGCGTACATCTTCACATGTGAAGGATCGCGGAGTTTCTCGATTTCATTGTGTAGGGCGTTCTTGGCTGGGTCTTCTGAGGAGAGGGAATCACCCAGCACTAGCTTACCGTGAGAGGGAAGGATTCGACGGATCTCTTGCAGAACGTGGGTTG
>MEMY01000022.1:19984-21770 GCA_001768965.1 archaeon RBG_16_50_20
CTGCAAACAAGAGGCCCACGAAGGCGGGACCACAGGCCAACTCTAGAACCGAGTCTGTGGGCTTGACACCGGAGAGTCGCACCATGGCCTCATGAGAGACTCGATCGACTTTCGCCTTTCTAGCAGCATAGCTTTCGGACGATTGAGTGAATACTTTTCGAGCAATCTGCCTCTGGTCAGTGACAGAATTCATCCTCAACATTCCATGGAGTCCGGGATGCTATCTTACGATGTCCTGTTTCGTTCCCAACCGTATCGGCCTTGCTCTGGTACAAGGAACACAAACTTATGTATGACCAATTGTATGCTGTCGCTGGAGTTTACAACTGATGTCTGAAGCAAGTGTTCCCATTCTTATTCTGAGAGAAGGGGCTAGCAGGACACGCGGTCGGGACGCGCAGCGGAACAACATTTTGGCTGCGAAGGTAATCACAGAGACGATCCGTACCACCCTCGGACCACAAGGGATGGACAAGATGCTTGTGTCGGGGATGGGTGACGTGGTCATAACGAATGATGGCGCCACGATTATGAAAGAGTTAGACGTTCAGCATCCCGCCGCCAAAATGCTTGTCGAAGTCGCGAAGAGCCAAGACAATGAGGTCGGCGATGGCACTACCACAGCCGTTGTACTCGCAGGCGAACTACTCACTAAAGCGGAAAAGCTTCTAGATCAGGAGGTCCATCCGACTGTCATAGTAGAGGGCTACAAGAAAGCCTCCGACAAGGCGCTGGAGATCCTTCGAAACCTCTCTATCGACATTCAACCCGATGACGAGAAGATGCTCCTTCTAGTTGCAAAGACATCAATGGCCACTAAAGCTGCAACTGAATCAAGAGATCACTTCGCCACCCTGGCCGTGAAGGCCATTACTCAGGTTATGGAAGAGAGAGATGGGAAGACTGTTGCAGACATCGACAGGATCAAGGTTGTCAAGAAGAAAGGGGAAAGCATGGAGCAAAGCGAGCTTGTCAGGGGCATAGTGGTCGATAAGGAAGTCTCGCACCCTCAAATGCCGCGACAGGTCAAGAATGCGAAAATAGCTCTGCTCAACGCTAAACTCGAGATCGAGAAAACTGAATTCGATGCCAAGATCAACATATCCTCACCTGACCAGATGAAACGGTTCCTCGACGAGGAGGAAACCATGCTGCGGGACATGACTGATAGGGTCAGCAAGAGCGGGGCGAACGTGATCTTTTGCGAGAAGGGCATTGATGATCTCGCGTTGCATTTCCTGGCCAAGAAGAACATAATGGCAATCAAAAACATCAGCAGTGGAGATATGGAGAAGCTTGCGAAAGCCACCGGCGGAACAATCATTGCGAGCACCAAGGACCTAGCTGCCGATACACTGGGAGAAGCGAAGCTCGTCGACGAAGTCAAGATAGGAGACGACAAGCTCGTCTACGTTCGCGACTGCAAAGATCCACGAGCAGTTACAGTTGTGATCAGAGGAGGTTCCGAGCACGTTGTTGATGAAGCGGAGCGATCATTCCACGACGCACTCTGCGTTGTCAGGAACGCCGTTGAGGACCGAAAGATCGTTGCAGGCGGCGGTTCGCCTGAGGCTGAAACCGCGAAGCAGTTACGCGAGTATGCTGTGAAAGTTGGAGGCCGCGAACAATTGGCCATTGAAGCGTACGCCGAAGCACTTGAAACTATTCCACTAACAATCGCCGAGAACGCTGGGCTGGATCCAATCGACATAATGGTTGAACTCAGATCCCGACATGCAGAACCCAACAACAAATGGTTCGGCGTGCAAGTGAAAACTGGAAAAAT
>MEMY01000022.1:21806-21947 GCA_001768965.1 archaeon RBG_16_50_20
CAGGGTGAAAGAGCAAGTCATCAAATCCGCTACAGAAGCCGCGAGCATGCTCTTGCGAATCGACGACGTAGTCTCATCGAAGGGTACGAGGGAAAGCGGTCCACCTGGCGGCGGAATGCCAGGAGGCATGGGCGGTATGCC
>MEMY01000023.1 GCA_001768965.1 archaeon RBG_16_50_20
CCTTCTTCACTTTGTTAGCATCCATAGACATTACATACTCACCTCCCGATTGAACGCCCGCACTAGCCGGCACTGAATATATATGAAATGTCACCGGCCAAGAAATCGCGATTTGACAGATCTATGTCATCCATTTCTCCAGCGACTTCACTATCTCCTGGATGCTTTGTTGCGCTTCTTCTTTCTCAATCGTCATGCAGAGGTACCCGGCCTTGATTTTCGTGATGAGACTTGTGACTTTCTCGTAGTTGATGACAATGCTCCCCACGCGGCCCGTCCACGGGCTTAGGCGTTCACATACCCCGCCTACGATAAGCGGCCCCATTTGGACGAAAGCGCGATCAGCGTCCTCAGGTGAATAACTCTTAAGCCCTTGCCGTTGCTGAACCCAAATCACTTCACCCAACTCAGACGCAAGACCAGCCCATCTGATCTTGGGATGCAGTTTGAGGACTTCATCGGCTGTTGGTCCATCTGTCATTCGAAAAGCATCCCCTTACACACTCAGCCTTGGCACAATTTCGCATTTCATCATGTTCGCCTTCTCATCATATTGAACAGTCTTCAGTTCAAGTTCCCTGCGTAGTATCGATGTTAATACTCCGCTCCACCATGAGAAGAGAAACGACTTAGCAGCGCCTTTTTCTCCTCTTACTACAGGATTCCAGACTTCGATTCTGATGGGAGCTTTCGGATCCTCTGGAACCACTGTTCTTGTTATTCCCATTCCTGATATCAAATCAGTCTCCTCAAGCATCTTGACAAGCTCCCCAGCTGAAGCATTTGGATTAGCTTCACGCATCCTAACACCGTCCTCCTTGCCTAGTCGTGTTTCCAAGTTGTTCATTATGACCTCTCCAACGACATGGCCAACCAACGAATCCAAATGGTCACAAAGAGACTGTGCATCGACCGCGGCATGCCGCCGACCGAAAAGACGAAACTCACCCTTAGTTCGATCCAGACCCATGCCCTCGTCCAATCAGCTCAATTCCTCCCTACCCTTCGCAATTGTCCTAGTTCCCGCTCCTCCGATTACCTCAGCTGCGACTTGACGATTCAGAGCGCATTGTGCCTTGTTTTCCACACCAGGACTGGTGCAAATCGTCGAGCCGCTTACCCTCAGCATCATTGGTGAACCTAGCACCGCACCTGCAGACGGTGTACTCTTCCGCCATGCCTTGAGCACTCCACTTCAACTAAGCGCAAGTGCTAGTAAAAGCCTAGGGCTGTACTTCTCGCATGGCGTCAGAGAGCGGCTGGATTGCTAATGGCTCCGCCCTAGTTGCGGCAAGCCCCTTGAAAATCAAATGACCATGGACTCTGCAGAGATCAATAATTAGATCACTCCAGTTGGGATCTGCTAGATTCCTCGTGTCGTAGCTGCAAATCACCGAAAGCGGAAACGGAAATGACCAGCCCCACACTCTTTCGAACTGCACCAATATATCGCGAGATGCATTCCTGAGATACTGGTCGGCGAGGACGAGCACACGTGCCCCTTTGACTTGTAACCCATCAACGCTGCCGACAAGCGTCTGCAATTGGTCCTTAGCCTTACTCCAGCTCAAACGCCGATTCTCAATGCAAAAGTCCATCAACGAGACGTAGTCTAGGCGCTCAACCACCTGCAAGTCGGAGCTATCTGGCGCCCCAAGATTCAGGAAACGCTGTTGATCTTCAATAGACATACTAATGAAATACACCCGCTCACGTCGCTCTACTGCAAGGCGTCCATAAAATTTCTCGTCCCGTTGTGTAATTGTGGAAAAAACAATAATAACGTTTTCCAATCTCACATTATGACAAGCCAAAAATCCCCGAGCCGGGTACTATTCCAGTGGAACGTTATGCCTACCTTCGTTGTCCATGAACACTGGGCTACTGCACATCACTTTGACTTCCGCCTTGAGATGGACGGCGTACTCAAATCCTGGGCTGTACCAAAAGGGCCGCCCCTCGAATCCGGGACTAAGCGACTTGCCATCGCCGTGGAGGATCATGCTTTGGAATACGGCTCGTTCGAAGGAACAATCCCAGAAGGAGGGTATGGAGCGGGCAAAGTCACAATCTGGGACCGCGGAGAGTATGTTCTCATGGAAAGAGAGCCGCACATGATCCTCATTGACATCCAAGGGGCCAGGCTGAGAGGACCTTACGTGCTCATATTCATGAAAGAAGAACGAGGCCAGGAACAGTGGCTTCTCTTCAAGAAGAGCAGTTGAAAAAGAAGACGAGACCGAAATCAGCCGAAGAGTGCGCCGAGACCTGCTAGGGTTTCTTCGCCTTTCTTCTTGTCGTCTTCGGGTTTCTTCTCTTCCTTCTTTGCCTCTGCAGTCCTGGGCAGTATCGAAGAGACCACCGCTTGAACCTGGAACCCGAAGGCTCCCAATCGCCGTAGAAGATCATGATATTGAGTACGGCTCCTTTGGAGGGACAATACCAGAGGGTGAATATGGCGCAGGCAAAGTCGAGATCTGGGACAGGGGAGACTTCGTTCTTAAGGAGAGAGAGGCCAACAAGATTCGTTTGGAACTTAGGGGCAGCAAATTGTCGGGGACTACGAGCTTGTTTATTTGAGAGAGGAACATGGTCGCGCTCAGTGGCTGCTCTTCAAGTTGAAGAAGCCCAACTAAAGTCGTCAATGTCAGGGCTTTGGAATGCCTCGGTCCAGACTAATCGTGGAAGACTATTCATGTAGCTTCGGACCTGCCAGCCCGAGTTCTGGAGGGCATTCTGCCTCGAACTTCCTGAAGTTGTTTATGAAGCGGAGGACCAGCTGTCGATACTTCTTCATGTAGGCTTCTTTGCTGGGCCAAGACTCAGCAGGATCCAAGATCCTTTCAGGCACACCTTCACATGTCTTCGGAACTTGGAATCCGAAAAACGGATCCGTGTAGAACTTGTTAGCGAGCAGCTTGCCGCTCAGCGCGGCGTCGAGCAGGGTTCGTGTGTATCCTATGCTAATCCGTTTTCCAACACCGAACGGGCCGCCAATCCAACCCGTGTTGATTAGCCAGCAGTTGGCTCCGTAGCGTGCGATCTTCCGTTTCAGCAACTCCACGTAAGTGGAAGGATGATGCATCATGAAAGGTGCGCCGAGACATGTGCTGAAGGTTATCTCTGGTTCCCTGCCGAGTTCGATCTCGGTGCCGGCGATCTTCGATGTATATCCAGAGATGAATTGGTAGAGCGTTTGCTCTAGCGTCAATTTTGCTATTGGAGGCATCACGCCGAAAGCATCGCAGGTTAGGATAACAATGCTCTTCGGATGCGCACCCCGTTTCTCTGTAACTGCGTTTTCGATGAATTCAAGAGGGTAGGACGCGCGAGTGTTCTCCGTGATCGAGTCATCATCGAGATCGATCATGCGCGTTGTCGGATCGAAAATAACGTTTTCCAGGATGGTTCCGAATCGCCGGGTGCAGGCGTAAATCTGAGGCTCCGCCGACGGGGAAAGTTTGATCACCTTGGCGTAGCAGCCGCCTTCAAAGTTGAATATTCCACTATCATTCCACCCATGCTCGTCATCTCCGATCAACCGGCGGTTAGGATCAGCTGAAAGCGTGGTCTTTCCCGTGCCAGACAACCCGAAGTATAGCGCAGCGTCGCCATCTAGTCCAATATTCGCTGAACAATGCATCGGCATCACCCCTCGCAAAGGCAGCAGATAGGTCAGGATAGAGAAGACGGCCTTCTTGATCTCCCCTGCGTAGGCCGTATTCCCAATGATACACAGGCCCTGAGCGAAATTTATCGCAACAAACGTCTTCGTCTCCGTTCCATCAATTTGCGGAAATCCCTGAAAAGATGGGACGGAGAGAACGGTGAAGTCAGGAATGTGATGCCTATACTCCTCGCGGTTGCGCGGCAGTATGAACATGTTACGGGCGAAGAGGCTATGCCATGCGTATTCGGTGATGACGCGGATTGGCATCCGGTGCTCTCGATCAACACCAACATGACAATCTTGAATGAAAACATCCTTGCCCTGTAAGAAGCCTTGCAGTCGGTCGTATAGTTCGTTGAACTTCGCAGGGCTAAGAGGACGATTGTATTCGCCCCACCAAATATCCCTCTCCGTTGTGCTCTCCTTAACGATGTACTTGTCGTTAGGAGATCGAGCCGTGTGCTTTCCAGTGTTTACCACCATGGCTCCGGAAAACGATATCCTACCTTCCCCGCGAAAGACGACCTCCTCGTAGAGCGCTTCCGCGGACAGATTCCAGTAGGCTTGGTGTAAATTAGTCAGGCCGTGGTTTTCGATTCCATGGTCGCTCTTGAGGGCCATCGCCTCTTTCTGGGTTGGTGTCTGGATATCCAGTATGTTGTTCATGACCAGTCTCTCACCATCTTCTTGTCCCCGATGTAGATCTCGTTGGGGTAATCTGGGTCGAGTGCCCACTTTATTCGTGCAATCCCTTCCGTGATATCCTTCACCGATCCTGCGTAACTCAAGCGCAAATGACCGTCCATCCCGAACTCTCTGCCGGGCACTGTGACGACCAACGCCTTTTTCAGCAGAAATTCCGAAAGCTCAACTGAGTTCTGAGTGTAGGCCCGAAAGTCGGGGAAGCAATAGAAGGTGCCGTCAGGGTTGGTCACCTTCACACCGCTGAAAGACTCCAACTCTCGCATCATGACCCTGTGGTTATTCTCAATCGTCAGCCGCAGGTTCTCGACAACGCTCTGAAGACCGTTTAGGGCACCTTCAGCTGCGGCCTGCAAGATTATGGAAGCACATGATGTCGTCTGCGCCTGGATGTTAGTCATGACCTGGACAAGTCTTCTCGGCGCTATGGTCCAACCGATTCTGAATCCCGTCATCCCGTACAGTTTGGAGATTCCATTGACCACTATGAGTCTGGAGTCTTCGATGTCCTTGTCCGTGAAGGCGTAGCATGACGGAACTTTCTTCCTGTCGAAAACCAGTTTGTGGTAGATATCGTCCATGATGAGATAGATCTGTTTCTTTTCGCAGAACTGGACAATGTCCCGGATGAAGTCTTCAGAGAAGACTAGCCCGGATGGATTGTTTGGACTATTAACTATGATAGCCTTTGTTGATGGACTTACGGCTTTCATAATGTCAGCCATGCGAGGATGCAGGGTACCGTCCTCTGGTGTCACGATCACCGGCACACCGTAAACCATCTTGATAATCTCTGGATAACTGACCCAGTATGGTGCAAGCACGATGACTTCGTCTTGCGGGTTCAGAAGCGCGTACAACATGTTGTAGATTGCTTGTTTTGCACCAGATGAGACAATCACGTTCTCGGGTTCAACGACTTTGTCGTAGTTCTCTTCTGTGTAGGTTATGATTGACTTCTTCAGTGATGGAATTCCGTCCGTCGGTGAGTACTTGATATCGCCAGTGTTCAATTTCGCGGCGGAGTTCAAGATAGCGTTGATTGGAGCTTTGTTCTTGGGTTCACCGATCCCAAGGTGAATGACTGGTTCGCCGCGTTCACGTAACAATTGAGCTTCTTCGTTCAATCGTAGTGTGGGTGATTCAGCGATTGACTTGGCTAAGTAGCTCAGACTCATTGGAAATCGCTAAACATTCCCAGAGGAGGATTTCAGCCTTATGCAAGTTCACGATGCACATCATTGTGCATCAGAATATTTTGGTTGGGAAAAATCTCCAGCAAGCAAGGTCTTAGACCGTATCAGGTCAACTATTTGCTGTGGAATTCCCATGCGAGCTTGAGCGTGTCGATAGTTCTAGCTGAGCTATGGATTCTTCTCTAGTGGGAATAGAAACTTGAGAATGGAGTATGAAATTTGGGCTAGCCGAATAGGGCGCCCAATCCCGCTAGGGCTTCTTCGCCTTTCTTCTTGTCGTCTTCGGGTTTCTTCTCTTCCTTCTTGGGTTCTGCTGCTGGTGCAGCTGCTACGGGCATTGCCTGGGCAGCTTTGAGGGCGTCTTCGATTTTGATCTCTGAGAGCGCGGCGACTAGAGCCTTGATTCTTGGTTCTTCAGTCTTGACGCCCGCGGCTGTCAGGACCTTCTTGACTCCTTCTTCTGTGACTTTTCCACCTGCTGAGTGAAGCAGCAGTGCTGCGTAGACGTATTCCATTTTCTTACACCGAATTTGATAGGGTTCCAGTGCTTACTCGAAATCCCTAATTTCAACCTTTTCCTTCGGCAGGAACCTCGCTCGCAGTCTCCTGAGTCGCCAAAGCTTCGGGTTTCACGGCTGAAATCGCTGCTGACAGCGCGTTCATGCTTCGATAAGCTCTCTGAATTATGAGTTCGGTAGTATTCTTGGTCAAGAAGCCGGCTTCCACACTAACAGCTACAGCCTGACGGTACGCCTTCGATATGATAACCGGCGCAGTTTCTGGAAGCATTATGCCCGCTTCAACCGCGACACCAAAAGCCAATCTCGCCGCAGAAGCGAATTCGTTCTTCATTTGATCCAGATCGAAGGCAAGGTCGTCCGGACCGAAGACGAGACCGTTATCGTAGGCATACGAGAGCGCTAGGCCAGCCTCCATGGGTTTCATTCCAAGCTTGGAAATGAGTGAAGCGGTCTTTGTCGAAATCACATCACCCTTTCTGGCGACCACAGAGTCTTTCGCGACGAAGATACTGCCGCCTTCTATACGCGTTTGGACTTTGGCTTCGTTGAACTCGCTGATAACAGGTCCTGGCTGCAACCCGGTGTTCCCTGCCGGGACAACAATCTCGCTCGTGGCTATGTCCCCGCCCTTCGCAGGAACTCGGACTTTGTTCTTGCCCAGAAAGATTGTGAGTTCAAACGGGTTCATTTGGGTGAAGATTAGAACCTTCGACCCAGTCAGATCGCTCGCGAATTTGTCGATATTCCCTTTCTTGCTCGCGATGGATTCCGCAGCCTTCAGGAGAATCGTGTTCTTGGCAACAATAAGCTCCGCTTTGCCTCTCAGCTTCTTGCGGATCTCCTGAATCTGGGATGAACGAACTTTCTGCAGATCGGCGACCGCTACAACCGAATACTTCTCAAGAAGTTCAATGAGGTCACCGAAGATTTCCTTCTTCCAAACCGCAACCTGTTGCGTTAACATCCCATTGTCACTTCGCGAAGGCTATCTTCACTGGCTCACTCATCGTCGCCTTTACTAGAATCTCGCCGATGTTCTTGAAACCCCTTTCAAGCTTCTGCTCTATCCGCGAAACAACAGCTTGAATGTTTTCAACGAGCTTCTCATCGGCCATCCCCTCCGTTCCCACTCGACATTGGAGAACCGGTTGCTCACGCATTCGCACGCGAACCATCTTCCGATGGTTGCTAACGACCTGATCAATGGGGGCGTTTGGCGGAACGGGTGTGGGCATCTTGCCTCTCGGACCGAGGAACGAACCGAGTGCCCTACCCACAAGAGGCATTAACGGAGCCTCAGAGATGAAGAAATCATAATCCTGAGCCAACTTCCGAGCCGCTTTCTTGTCCTTGCCCAAGTTCTCAATCTCCTGCCTGCTGACGAGCATGTCTGCACCTGCAGCCTTGGCTCGTGTAGCCAGATCTCCAGACGCTATCACACAAATCTTCAAAGCCTTCTCGGGCGGGTTCGGAAGGGCTATGGTCTCATTGATCCTATTCTCAGGCTTCTTCAGATCCACTTCTCGAAGCCTAACGACCAGATCTATAGATTGGGAGAATTTTCTCTTGGTTAGATTCTTGCGTAACTCTCCGAGTGCTCTGGCGATTTCGTCCTTGGCAAGTGGCAATCAATAGCCCATCTGGTCAATTTTCTAACGGCTGATTCGCCCTGCTCAATAAAAACGTTTCAGAAGACAGAAAACCTCTCCAACTTCAGATTAATAGCACACGCCGTTGTCATAGGGCAAGGTTGGCAGCATAGTTGTCAGAGGTAAAGAAGTTCACAATCACCGGCGAGATACGAAAGGCGAAGCTGAAGATTCCTTTCTCCGTGGCTTACGACGCTTTGAAGCAAGAGCATGCGTTGCAGAGGCTCTACGCTGAGATGGGTAGCAGGCACCGCGCTCGAAGATTCGAGATCAAAATCGCGAATATCCAAGAGATAAAGCAAGCAACTGCATAGGTCAAGGCATCGGCTATGTCGACTCCACAGGTGAAAGAAGAAGACCTAGTCCGCCAGTTAGCAGCTGAAATTCGAATCCTAGAAGGATCCGCCTCTGCCTTACAATCGCGGCTCGACATTGTGAGAGCGGCCATCAATGAGATATCACTAGCTCACGCCACTCTCGATGGGCTCACGAAACTGCAGGACGGAGACGATACTCTGATACCCGTAGGCGCTGGCTCATACATCAGGATGAAACTAGCAGACTCAAAGAAGCTTGTAATGGGTGCAGGCGCCGGAACCGCGATTGAGAAGGACGTGGGGAGCTCAATTGAAGAATTAAAGGGGCGAATCGCAGAGTTGGATAAGGCGAGAAATTCAATCCAACAGCAACTCGACCAAACCCTCGCACGATACCAGCAAGATCGCGACGCCCTAGAAGAACTGTTGCAAAGGCGAAGCGGCGCTCAACAAGGCGCAAACTGATGCGCTAAGCCGATTGCTCCGCAACAACACGGACCTCCTGATGACACTCACAACAAATGACCCTCTGTCGCGGTGAGCTGCAGTGTTCGATAAGCTGAAATCAAGTTTCGGCGGCCTAGTTCAGAAAATCTCCCAAAAAGAACTCTCGGACAAAGAGATTTCACAGATCCTTGACGAGTTCTTGCTTGTTTTGGTTGAGAACGATGTAGCTTACTCTGTGGCGCAGAAGATATGCGGTTCGCTACGGGACAGGTTGAAGACTGTGGAAGTTCGCCGCTTCTCAGACTCCACCGAACCAGCAAAGACGGTGCTCCGAGAGGTTCTGTTGGAACTGTTGAAAGGCAGCGGCGAGGAGAGCTTCTTCAAGGTTTTGAATGAACGAAAGAGCGAGCAGAAATCTTGCATAATCCTCTTTGTCGGTGTCAATGGGACTGGAAAGACGAGTTCCATCGCAAAGATCGGCCACCTCCTCTTGCGCAGGGGATTCTCGGTTGTGATCGCGGCCGCCGACACCTACAGAACAGGTTCCATCGAACAGATCGAGGAGCATGCCCGGCGAATTGGAATCAAGACCATCAAGCATGATTACGGAGGCGATTCAGCGGCTGTTGCATTTGACGCAGTCAACTATGCAAGTGCTCATGGCATCAACGTAGTTCTGATAGACTCGGCGGGACGAATGCAGACCAACAAGAACCTCCTAGAAGAGATGAAGAAGATCGCCCGCGTCGCCAAACCAGACTTGACGATATTGGTAGTCGATGCGCTTACTGGCAATGATGCCGTCGATCAAGGTCAGAAATTTTCAGAGGCAGTCAACATAGACGGTGTTATCCTCACAAAACTCGATGCTGACGCCAAAGGCGGCAGCGCAATCTCTATGGCCGCAGTAATTGGTAAACCAGTTCTCTTCGCAGCTGTCGGCCAGAACTATGAAGACTTAGTCTCCTTCGAACCGGAACAAATGGTTGAAAATATGATCGGCTAGGCTCGAGTCCACTTGGCAGTTCTCATAATAGCTTCCAAACGAGATTCCGCAGGCCAAAATATCGCGCGCGAATTGACCAACAGCAAAGGATTCCAATCAGTACCAAGCGCATCAGGAGACCTGCTTCAGTCTGGAAATGCTTTCCTGAAGCATGTCGATACGGATGGTATTCATACAAGCTCGCTCGCTCTGGACGTTCAAGTTGATGCTGTGATCTTCGCTTCGCGGCATAGGAGCGAAAGAAACGAGCCAGCGTTGACCGTTCATTGGACTGGGAATACTACGTCGCGAGCGGATTTCGGTGGAAATCCCAAGAGTCTTTCGTTTACCGACCCGCCTAGACTGCGTGCAGCATTGCTGGGTTTGGATGAAGCTCGCGAGGCCCGGAGGCTGAATTATGCGGTGACTTTGGAGGCGACGCATCACGGCCCAACTGAGCTCGGAGTACCCACACTCTTTGTCGAGATAGGAAGCACCGAGAAGGAATGGAACGATGTTGAGGCGGCGAGGGCTGCGAGTGATGCAATATGGAAAGCCGCAACCAACCCACTCCTTGGAAAGAACGCCGTCGGGTTCGGCGGAGGCCATTACTGCGACAAGCAAAGCATGGCAATTAGAAATGATGGATACGCGTTTGGCCACATATTCTCAAAGTACTTCTTTGAAGAATACGATGAAAAAATGGTTCACATGGCATTTGCTCGAACTCGAGGCGAATGCAGAACAGCGGTCATTGATTGGAAGGGAATTCGCGGCCCCGAACGCGCCAAACTTCTAGACACTTTGAAGCAAATGGAGATAGAAGTCATCCGGGTTTGATTCAAAGGTTAAAATAGCTGGATTTTCATTTCAGACGTCGATCATAACAAGCGCTAAGTCAAGAGCTCAAGAAGGCTTTATTCGTTGACCCCACGCGAATTTCTCGATTCAGTTAGACGGCTCCTACTAGTCACCACGAAGCCTTCGAGGGATGAGGTTTCGTTGATGGTGAAGATCAGTTTCCTGGGTATTGCTATAATTGGTTCACTCGGATTCATCATCAGAGTCCTATTCCTATTCCTTAACCTGCTTCCTCAATCGCAAACTGCAACTCAACCCGGAGCACAAGGCGGATGAGCACCGAGCGAAAGACGCTCATCTACGCGGTCCGCACAACCAGCGGCCAAGAGAGAACTGTGATCGACCTGATTTCGTCACGTGTAGGTTTGAAGAAGCTCCCAATAGTCAGCCTATTAGCTCCTGATGTTGTGAAGGGCTACATTTTCGTCGAATCAGCTGGGCCGCATTATGTTGACGATCTCATCGCTGGCGTTCGCCATGCAAGGGCGCGCACGAAGGGCGTCATCTCACCTGAAGCCCTTGACCGGTTCATAGTATCCAAACCGGTGATAGAGGACCTCAAGTCTGGAGACTCGGTTGAAGTGATAAGTGGCCCCTTCAGAGGCCTCAAAGCTCGGATCACCAACGTGGACAAACTGAAAGAAGAAGTCACAATAGAGCTGCTCGAGGAAGGTTTCGCTACGCTCCCGATCACCGTGCATGCGGACTACGTGAAGCTTGTAAGTAGAGGAAGTGAAGCACAAGTTGGGCGAGAAGAAGCAAGTTGAAGCATTACTGAACGGCGGCGAAGCCACCGCAGGCCCACCCCTAGGCCCAGCCCTGGGTCCGCTCGGAGTGAACGTTCTCCAGATCGTGAACAGGATCAACGAACTGACCAAAGCCTACGCAGGGATGAAAGTACCAGTCCGCGTGGTCGTTGACGTCGAAACCAAGGAATTCGAAGTAAACATCGGAACCCCGACCACATCTGCACTAATCGTGAAGGAACTGGGAATAGCGAAAGGTTCCGGCAATCCGAAAGCTGAGAAAGTGGGGAACCTGACGATGGAACAGGTCGCCAAGATCGCTACGATGAAAATGCCGACCAGCTACGCGAAATTCACCAAGACCGCAGCCAAGGAAATCATGGGCACCTGCGTCAGCCTAGGAATCACGATCGAAGGCCGAGACCCACGCGAACTCCAGAAAGAACTAGACCAAGGAAAATGGGACCAATTATTCCAGCAAGCAACCTAGAGCATGAGTGCTCTGCTGACTTGCATTAGTTCCGCGCCGCGAGTCAATGGACCGACGGCGGCGCCTTTTGAGTTCGCTAGTATTCCTGATTTGACGAATGGCACTCCACCATTGGTGGTGCTGAGTTGGGCCTCGACGTGAAGCGCTGCTTCTACGAGTGATTGTTCTTCTTTGAGAGTGTTTGGGCTGAGGATGGCACCTTTGTTCGTGGCTACCCCAAGCGCTCCAACAAAAGACAAAGTCCCAATCTTTGCTTGAACTGGTTTCACCTTGAGCAAATCATTCACTGAGTCCCCGATTTCCTCTGGAGCGTCAGGGTGCACGACGGCCCCCAAATCGTTTGCCAACACAACGTTTCCCAGAGCTGTCCAGCGACACTTAACAATAGAAACCTTGGAGAGCTTCTGGATTCGGTCGTATTCATAGTCGCGAATGATGTGGGGCACCAATAGTCCGTTCGAGTTTCCCGTCACCAACGCGCCGACTAGAGTTGATCCTCCTACAGTCGTACTGCACATGCGTACGTCGAGGGCTTGGGCAATCTGGTTCATTTTGCGAGTTGTAAGTCCGGGTGGGACGACAGCTACATCTTCGTTGCTGAAGCAGTAGACTCCAATGTTTGGGCTGCCGAATACGTCAGCGAGGATGACGGCCATTCCTAGGGTCCCATCAAACTAGCCAATAGAACAGACACGGTTAAGCAGCCTTGGCGGGGTAGACTATGACTTTGCCTTCCTTGTCCTTTACGGCTCGAACCGTTATCTTTCTCGGGGGCTTATTGATCCCGCGACTCCAGATCGCTGAGTTGATCTCGTCACTTATGGCGACCTCTTCAGCTTTCATGTGACGGGAGACGAAGGCGCGAACATCTCTTACAGCTCTTGGCGCTCTCTTGCCTCGGGGTGTAACCACCCAAACGTGGCGAAGTGAAATCGTGTAGACTTTCTCCTCCACTACCTCTATCTCTTCTTCGCCCTCTTTCTCCTCGGCTTCAGGCTCGACCTCTTCGGCCTTCCCCTGGGCTGCTTCAGGTTCGGTTACAGCTTCAGTTTCAATTTCCTCTGAGACCGTTTCCTCAGTTGGAGTTGCAACTTCCTCCTCAACTACTGCTTCGGGTTCCGAAAGCGCTTCCTCTTTCTTCTCAGATTCACTCATTTTGTGCTACCTCTAACTAGGCTTTCAGTTTGGTTTTTCGCCAATGTCGTTTCTTAGGGTGAGTTCGAGTGTGACCACGAGTCCTCGCCATAACCCAAGTTGGGACGGATTTCCGAGTCTTTAGTGCTCGGGCGAGCCTGTGTTTCTTGCCTGCAGGTTTGTTTCTAGCCATGACTTATGCTCTCCTAATTCGAATTTCCTTGCGCTGCGATTGAAGGCGTGCCAATGCCTCTTTCAACTGGTCGTCAGTTATCGGGACTTTGATTCTCCCCGACTGGGCAAGTTGAATTAGTTGGACCTCGACCTGGTCGGCGAACTCTGGTTTCACCATTCGAATGTTTGTCAATCTCTGTCTTGCCTCGGGGGTAAGAATCTGCTTGAGCGCAGCCTGCTTCTGAGCTTCAAACTGTCTGCGAGCCTCCGCCTGCCTCTGTTCCTCATAACCTGAACGTTGAAGATCCGAGTATCTTCTTCGCCTTATCGCTTCAAGCTCTTCGTCAGCATACTCGTCATCTTCACTCATCATTACTGGCCTTCCGCCTTCTTGGCACCCTTCAGAATGTCTCCGGCCATCCTGTTGAGAAGGCTGATTCCCTCGGGCGTTAGCTTTCTGCCCTTCTTCGCCTCGACTGCGATGAACCCTGCTTTCTGGAGCTGCTGCAAAGGTTCCCTAATCGCGGAACCGCCAGCAACTCTGGAATGTTCGATATGCGTCCCATATCGCAAGCGACCTCCGTATTCCACCCTTAGACGCGATATGCCCACTGGGCCGTGGAGGTACATTTTTCGCAGGAGGGATGCGCAGCGAGCGTACCACCAGTCAGGATTCTGTGGAGGGCGCTCCTTGTGTGAACCGGTCTTGGCGGTCAAGGCCCAGCTTGGTGGAGCCACATCACCTACATTCTCCTTCAGATACTTCGACAGTCTGTCGAGTAACACATCTGAAGGAACATCTAGTGGTGTCGGCATTGAATTTCCATCCGTTAGCGGAGTCTTCACGTTAAAACCGGTGAGCGCAATATAAATCTAGTTTGCAGGCACTGCCCAGTGCTTTTCTTTGGGCTTGGCCAATTCCCGCCGTTTGTAGAGCGTGAACGTATGACCCATCACTTCCACAAGTGTTGATCCTGTCGAAGCGGC
>MEMY01000024.1 GCA_001768965.1 archaeon RBG_16_50_20
TAGAGCCGAGAAGGAGTTGAAGATCATGGTATTCGACTTGGGCGGAGGAACGCTCGATGTGACGATGATGGATGTGGGACGGCCGGGTCCCAAGGAGCCCCCAGTCTTCGAAGTTCTATCTACGAATGGAGACACTCAGCTCGGCGGGACTGACATGGACAACGCACTCATCGACTACATCGCGCAGGAGTTCAAGGCGAGTAACGGTATCGACTTGCGCAACGACAAAATGGCTATCCAGCGTGTCCGCGAAGCTGCAGAGAAAGCAAAGATCGAACTCTCAACTGTTCCGACAACCGACATCAACCTGCCCTTCATTACGGCAGATGCATCAGGAGCGAAGCATCTTGGCATGAGTCTAACGCGGGCTAAACTGGAGGAGCTCGTGAGACCGACGATAGATCGCTGCAGAGGTCCCTTGGAACGAGCCGTCGAAGATGCAAAGCTCGCGCCGAAGGATGTCGATAGGATCATTCTTGTCGGCGGACCGACACGCATGCCGATCGTCAGAAAATTCGTAGAAGAATTCATGGGCAAGGAGGCAGAGAGAGGTGTCGATCCCATGGAGTGCGTTGCCATGGGCGCGGCGATACAAGCTGGAGTGATCGCGGGCGAAGTCCATGACCTCTTACTCTTAGATGTGACCCCGCTCTCACTGGGCGTCGAGACTCTCGGCGGTGTCCTGACGAAGGTAATCGAAAGAAATACCACAATCCCAGCTCGTCGAAGCCAAGTCTTCTCAACAGCGGCGGACTTCCAAACCACCGTCACAATACATGTGCTCCAAGGAGAGAGGCCGATGGCTGCTGACAATGTTTCCTTGGGTATGTTTAACCTCACAGGGATTCCGCCGGCACCCCGAGGAGTACCTCAGATTGAGGTGGCGTTTGACATTGATACGAATGGCATTTTGAATGTATCAGCAAAAGACTTGGCGACCAGCAAGGAGCAGAAGATCACGATCACGGCCTCGAAGAAACTAGCGAAAGAAGAGATCGATAGGATGGTGAAGCAAGCGGAACAGTTTGCTTCAGAAGATCAGAAACGCAAGGAAGAGGCTGAGCTCCGCAATCAAGCTGACAACATGATCTACAGTGCAGAGAGACTCACAAAGGAACTAGCAGCGAAGATTTCCAAGGAGCAATCCGAGCAGGTTACCAAGGGCATTTCAGAACTCCGCGAGGCTCTAGAAGGCAAGGATTCCTCTCTGATTAAGCAAAGGCTGGAGGCTCTCCAGAAAGTACTTCAAGAGATCGGGACCGCAGCCTACCAAAATGTTGCCCAACAGCAGGCCGCTGGCCCCTCTGCAGGGGCCGCTCCTCAGGGTGACAAGAAAGACGCGGTTGATGTTGACTACAAGGTCGTGGACGACAAGAAGCAGACTTGAGAATGCGGCAGATCAACATTGTCAAAGCGTGACTACTACGACATACTGGGCGTGCCGCGAAATGCAGCTAAGGAGGAAATCAAGAATCAGTACCGAAAACTAGCGCTCAAGTACCATCCGGACCGAAACAAATCACCCGACGCCGAGGAGCGTTTCAAAGAGATCTCAGAAGCCTACGCGATTCTATCAGACGATGACAAGCGAGTCCAGTACGACCGTTTCGGACACGCAGGCATAGATTCGAGATATTCCGCAGAGGACATATTCCGCGGCGTGGATTTCGATGAGATTCTGAGAGACATCGGGTTCGGATTTGGCGGCGGCTTCGGCTCAATCTTCGACCTGTTCTTGGGAGGCAGAGGGCGCGCGCATGGACCTACACAAGGACAAGACCTGAGGTATGACTTGGAGATCTCACTAGAACAGGCCTCTTCAGGGCTAGCCACAGAAATTGAAGTTCCAAGAAGCGAGCGATGTTCCGAGTGCAACGGTACAGGAGCGAAACCCGGTACATCTCCCAAGAAATGTCCAGATTGTGGTGGGAAAGGTCAGATACAGCATGTGCAGGTTTCCGGGTTCATGCATTTTGCTCGTATCGAGCCTTGTCGAAAGTGCCATGGTCGAGGCACAGTAATTGAGAAACCCTGTCCAGTCTGTCATGGGAATGGTATAGTTGGACGGGCCCGTCGCATTAACCTGAAGATACCTGCGGGTGTTGATACTGGCTCGCAACTCGTTATGCGGGGGGAAGGAGATGCGCCGAATGGCGATGGGCGAAGAGGTGATCTCTACGTTGTTGTGCACGTTCGGTCCCATGACATCTTTCAGAGAGAAGGGAGTGACCTGATTTGCCGCGTAGACCTGGGGTTCTCGAAGGCTGCACTCGGCGGCGAATTGGAAGTCCCGACGCTCGATGGTCCAGCAAAGATTATGGTCCCGCCGGGAACTCAGAGTGGAGCCACATTTAGGTTGAGGAAGAAAGGCATGCTTATGCTTCGCGAAAGTGGGCGAGGCGACGAGCTCGTTGTTGTGCAGGTGAAAACCCCAACGCGGTTAACGGCTCGTCAACGTGACCTCGTCGAACAGCTTCTCCGCGAAGGGCTATAGCCTCACGAAGCACGTTGGCGAATCAACGTCATAAGTTGACGATGAATACGTTCGCCACCAGCGATGACGGATCGTGAGAACCCTTCCCAACTTTCCTCAGTCGAATTTGTTACCCTTGCACCCGCTTCTTCGGCAATCAAGCATCCGGCTGCGGTTTCGAAAACTGGAGCCTTCCGATAGACAGTGATCAGTCCATCGAACCTCCCTGCTGCGACCGAGCATAAGTTGAGCGCGACGCTTCCCGGCGACCTCAAGGTCCGCGTGTATGCGTAGATCTGTTTCGCCAAAAGCAATGGGTCGGGAATAGAAGGTTCTGTGGTCCACCAATCGAAAATCAATGAAGAATTACGGAGCGAACGGGCGTCCGAGACGTGAATTCTCTTTCCATTTAAGCGGGCACCGCGGCCTCGAACGGCCGTGAACATTTCATCTAGGATCGGGTTGTAGATGGCGCCGAGAATCGTTTTACGTTCTTTCAGAACACCGATTGAGACCGCGAAGTATGGGATACGTTTTGAGTAGTTGAGAGTCCCGTCGAGTGGATCTATTGCCCACAACAGGCGGCTTGAGCCAAAGTTGAGTCTGCCAGCTTCTTCTGAGTTCACTGTACATTTGATTCGACTTTTCCGGATCCTTGCCAAGATAAGTTTCTCAGCTTCCCAGTCGGCGTTTGTCACTATGCTGCCTGGATAGTCATATTTCCTACGGACCGAGAGCTTGTTCCCGCAAAAAAGTTTCAGAAGCCTCTTTCCCGCGTCCTCTGCCGCAAGTTGCGCCAGGTCCAGAAGTTTTGCTTCGATGCTCAATCAGTCGCCACCGTCCCGTGATACTCATCCGGCTTGCAGGCCGTCGACCAACATCGTTTGACCTCGAGTAAGCAACGACTCAAAGATCTCGCTTATGAGGAGCAACAAACCGACGATGAGGAGAAGGACACCTATGCCTACCAGAAGTGAGCTTCCGAGGGGGAGTGTATCACGCAATATCGACGCGGTTATTGAAGATGCAATCAAGATTAGTCCAATGGCAATAATGCAGCCGGCGATCAGAAGGCGTTTCTTCATTTCGAATCTTCTCATCGTGTTTCGCGGAACGCTTTAAACTTCCCCTAATCATGAACAATGCACCGAGGAATGACGATGGCATGGTGGGACCGATGAGTTTCGTTGTTCTGTGCGATTTTGATGGAACCATCGTCACTATTGATACCGCCGAATACGTCTTGGACAAGTTCGTGAAGGAAGATTGGCGAGCTATCGACGTGCAGCTTGAGAGAGGAGAGATAACTTTCGAAGCGTCCTTAGAAAGGGAATTTGCGATGCTCAAGGTTCCCGAAAAAGCGATGCTGGAAGCGCTTGAACCTGTAACTCACTTCAGACCGAATTTCGAGATGATGATTCAATATTGCAAAGAGAATCATTTCCCGCTCATTGTAGTAAGTGGGGGCTTAGAGTTTTCCCTACGACATTTCCTAGGCCTCAAGGGATGGCTAGAGGACCTGGAAATCTACGGGCCGAAAGCGCAGTGTACTGAGGAAGGTGTATCGGTCACTTTCCCTGACCTTTTCGATCAGGCATCCACGAATTTCAAAGATGATTTGGCCAAGTATTACAGGAATCGAGGACAGAAAGTGGCGTACGTAGGCAACGGCTTTGGCGACTTCCCTGCTGCCAAAATTGCTGATCTCGCATTCGCGATTGAAGGATCGAGGTTAGCCGAACTCTGCAAGATGGGAGGTATCTCTTTCAGAGAGATAACTGACTTCCAAGATGTAGTGGAATCAATCAGAGACAACGTATCACATCACCGGTGAAGTCGTCAATAGTGTGCTGAAGTGCGGATTCAGCTTTAATTCCTACACCGCTCATCTTACCCAGGGTTTGTATTATGGCTCACGAGGATGTTTTGAAGGCCGTTGAAGACGTGCGAATTCGGCAAATGAGAGGCGGAACGATCGTCACACATGCGGCCCTAATGGCCCTCCGGTCCGCGGCGCTCAAATCGAAAGCATCATCCTCAAAGGAATTTTATACAGAGCTCGAAGAGAACACGATCTATCTTACCAAGATCCGAGCCTCCTCCATCCCACTTGCCAATGGAATTCGTTACGTTGTCTCGGAAGTTCAGAAGTCGATGGAACGAGGGGCGAATGTTCAGGAATTGAAACAAGTTGTTTCAGAAGCAGCGACAACCTTCGACAGAAAATTGGAGGAATCGATCAAAGAGATCGCCGAAATAGGCGCTCGCCGACTCAAAGACGGAGATGTGATCATGACACATAGTTACAGCAGCTCGGTCATAGCTATCCTGAAGAAAGCGCATGAGCAGGGTAAACGGCTTAGAGTTTTCGTAACGGAGACTCGCCCCGAACTGGAAGGCCGCGACGTCGCACGCGAACTAGCTGCTGAAGGAATCGATACGACGCTAATCATTGACTCGGCTGTGTCTCATTTCATTGAGAAATCAGACAAGGTTCTGGTCGGCGCGGAGGCTGTCGCGGCTAACGGCGCAATCGTAAACAAGATTGGAACCGCGACAATTGCAGCTGTCGCCCACAGTGCACGAGTCCGTGTCTACGCGGCTGCGAGCACATACAAGTTCAGCCCTGAGACAATGCTCGGCGAACTGATCGAAATCGAGGAAAGGGATCCCATTTTCGTGTTAGACGACCCTGAGATGAGAAAACTATCCAACATGAGTGTACGGAATCCCGCATTCGACGTTACCTCCCCACAGGACATCGACCTAATCATAACAGAACGCGGAGTCATCCCACCGCAAGCCGCCATAATGATAGTCAGAGAGCAGAAGGGTCCCATGATGTTCGCGGCTTAACATTCTGGTACCAGTTAAAACAAGTTTTATCTGACCTGCAGTAGGCCATCAACACGAGGACGTTCACTTGAAGATAATCGGCGGGTCAGCATCCGATGCACTTGCCACAAAGGTTGCCCGCGAGCTTGGCGTGAAGTCGGGAAAACTTGAGATTAAGAAGTTCCCGGACGGAGAGAAGTACTTGCGTGTTCTGGATGATGTGAAAGGTGAAGACATTGCGGTTATTCAATCGATCAACCGCACTCCTGACGAGTTTCTGTTCGAATACCTTTTGCTGGTTGACACGCTGAAAGACCTCGGTGCGGGGAAGGTGGTCAGTTTCATTCCCTACTTCGCATACGCGAGGCAGGACGAACGTTTCAATCCTGGCGAGGCTCTAAGCTTCAAGACAGTTAGCAAGCTTATCGAAAGTGTCGGGACGGACGCCATCTACACAATCGACATGCATCAGCATCGAGTTCTGAAATCGTCTGAAGTGTTCAAGATCCCTTCGCACAATCTGTCTGCAATGCCGTTGCTAGCAGATTATGTCGAGAGATCGGGCAATCTTCAGAAACCCCTGATCATAGGTCCAGATGCAGAAGCAGAGCAATGGGCCAAGCTGGCAGCGGATAGACTCCATACCGACTACGATGTGTTCGAAAAGGAGCGGCTCGGATCTGAGAGCGTGCAGATACGACCCAGGAAGGCGAACGCTAAGGATCGGGATGTCCTGATAGTGGACGACATAATAAGCACGGGCGGCACGATCGTCGAAGCGCTCAAAATACTCTTCTCACAAGGAGCAAGAAAGATCGACGTGGCGTGCACGCATCCGATACTTGCGGGCGGCGCGCTCGCAAAGATCTATGAAACAGGTGCAGGCAACGTGATAGGGACGGACACTGTTCCCAGCTCGATAAGCTACGTCTCCGTTGCCCCTTTGATCGCCGAACAGGTTAGGAAGGAAGGGTTCAGGTGAAGCTTCCTGAGGAAGCGGAGAGAATCGCCGATGGAATACGTAGCATGCGGATTCGTGGTGCCGGCCTAATCGCGCGGTCGGCCGTTGAAGCACTCGAGATTGTGGCGCGCCAATCCAAAGCCAAAGACGTAGAAGCATTCGTCGAGGAGCTTACTGAGGCTGCTAGATTTCTTCTTCAGACAAGACCGACCGCGGTTTCCCTTCCCAACGGCATACGGTATGTGATGCATCGGGTCAACGGAGGGAAGGGTCGGGCTGCCACTGTTGAGGGCATTCGTTCTGTCGCGATCCAAGCTACTGAAGATTTCATTGAGAATGCGAAGACCGCGGTTCATCGAATCGGCGAGATTGGTGCGAGAAGGATACGGGACGGCGATGTCTTGCTCACCCACTGCAATAGCAGCGCTGCCATCGAGGTAATGAAGACCGCCTGGATGCAGGGTAGGAAATTTGAGGTTCTGGTAACCGAAACGAGGCCTAGGTTTCAAGGACACATCACTGCTCACGAACTTGCAAAAGCAGGCATACCTGTCACATTGATCTTGGACGACGCTGTTCGGTATTTCATGCAGCATGTAGACAAGGTCCTTGTTGGAGCGGACGCGATAACCGCGAATGGGGCACTTGTCAACAAGATCGGCACTTCTATGGTTGCATTGGCTGCACACGAGGCGAGAGTCAGAGTCTTTGTAGCGGCTGAAACCTACAAGTTCAGTCCAGAGACAATGATCGGTGAGCTCGTAAAGATAGAGGATCGTGATCCCGCCGAGATGATCTCGCCGGAGCAGCGGAGGCAGATCGGATCAATTAAGGTTCTAAATCCATCATTCGATGTGACTCCACCGGAGTTCATCGACCTCATCATAACCGAGCGCGGAATCATCCCGCCAGTGGGTGCCATACTGATTCTTGAAGAAGTCTTCGGAGTTGTCACGCCCGAGGAACTTCGAGAGTATCAGACCTACTCATTGGAAGAAGAAGCTTAGTCGCTTCGCGGGATTTAGCCCCTGTCGGCCGTACCTTCATATTCAAGATGCTCTAGGTCTGAATCAAACGTTCATCTGTTGATCAATAGAGAGGAATTCGAATGAGTGAATGGTATCACGAGTTTGTTGACCGAAACTACAAGCCCGGTCCGGATGATTTGCTTTGCCTCTTCCGCTTGGAACCGGCCTCCGGGTTCACGATTGAAGATGCCGCGGGTAGGGTAGCCTCGGAATCGTCTGTTGGCACATGGACCGAACTCACTACGATGAAACCTCGCATACGAAAACTGATGGCCAAAGCATACGATATTCAAGGCAACCTGGTGAAAGTTGCCTATCCACCCGCGCTCTTTGAGCCAGCAAACATGCCGCAAATACTCAGCTCGGTTGCAGGGAACATCTTCGGAATGAAAGCAGTCCAGAACGTGAGATTGGAAGACATCCGTTGGCCGGGCAAATTGCTCCGAAGCTTTCAGGGGCCGCTCCTTGGGACATCTGGTATTCGAAGAATATTCCGAGAGAAAAAGAGGCCTCTAACTGCAACTGTTCCTAAACCCAAGCTCGGTCTTACAGCGAAAGAACACGCAAGAGCCGGCTATGAAGCGTGGCTGGGAGGAATTGACCTGCTGAAGGACGATGAGAACTTAACTTCACAACCCTTCAACAAATTCAAAGAGCGAGTGCACGAGTGTTTCAGACTTCGTGACAAAGCCGAAAAAGAAACTGGAGAGCGCAAGAGCTACCTGATCAACGTAACCGCTGAGACCAACGAAATGCTTCGGCGGGCCAAGGCGGTTGCCAACGCGGGTGGCGAATACGTAATGGTTGACATTCTCACATGCGGCTGGGCGGCGCTCCAGACGTTGCGTAAAGAATGTGAACGCCTGAAACTCGCGATTCATGCGCATCGCGCATTCCACGCCGCTTTCACCAGAAATCGTCTCCACGGCATGTCCATGCTTGCTGTTTCTGACGTAGCGAGGTTGATTGGAGTTGATCAGCTTCACATTGGAACTGTGATCGGAAAGCTCGAATCGCCTCAAGAAGAAGTCCTTGCCCTGCGAGACAACCTCCAGAAAAGAACAGTGGCCGTCAATTCTTCGACTCTGGGTCAGGATTGGGGTCGAATGAAACCAGTCTTCCCTACTTGCTCCGGAGGTCTTCATCCCGGCCTCGTACCGGAACTGATGAAGATTGTAGGTTCAGACGTCATCATACAGGCAGGCGGCGGGGTCTGGGGACATCCTGACGGCGGCGAGGCTGGAGCACGTGCCTTGAGACAGGCTATCGAAGTGGGCATGGACGGTGGAAGTCTACAGGACTATGCCCGCGACCACGGAGAGCTTCAGAGAGCTATCGAGACTTGGGGAGTCGCCACGTTCAAGTGAAACGAGATTATTGCGTAACGTTCGACCTGTGGGAGACTCTTTTCATTGACCGCCATGAACTAGACCATGAGCGAGACCGCATGCGGTACGAGGGCCTCCACCAAGTACTCTCAAGTTTAGACATCGAGATTCCGTTGGACGACTTGCGGGGGGCCTACGAGGAGAGCGCGCACCAGTTTCAGAGCATCTGGCGACGAAATGAAAGCATCTCAGCGACAGACCAGATTCGGCTGATAATACGGGAGGCAACGAGAAATGCAGTCGATCTCCCCAAGGATCCAAGTGCCGTCGACATGTTACAGAATGCCTACGTTGACCCCCTCTTCAAATTTCCTCCCAAGCTCAACGATGAAGCAATGGCCACTCTGGAAGGAATGCGCGGTCGGGTTCGCAAGCTGGGGCTGATAAGCAACACGGGCCGCAGCCCCGGTGCAGCTCTTCGCAAACTAATGGGCAGATATGAAATCCTGCCGTTCTTCGACGTGACAATCTTCTCTGACGAGGTCGGATGTCGCAAGCCGGACAAGCGGATCTTCGAAGCTGCCGTTGCACAACTTGGCTCAAATCCGGCGCGTACCATTCACATCGGAGATGATCCGGAAGCAGACATCTGGGGCGCAAAGCAGTTTGGAATGCGTGCTCTCCTTTTCGATTATCCAGTTCCAGAGGGGTTCAAGCGAGTGCCAACCTCGCTATTTGCACTATCAAGGGTCGATAGGCGAGTACCGGATTCTGAAATAGAGCCAGATGCTAGGATAACCTCGTTGAAAGAAGCTTTGGCGTTCATCGATTCTGTGAGTTGAGGGATCCGGCAAGTCCAACCCGGTATCACGAGAGGTACTTGAGTAACGTCTCTCGGTTGGGGCTGCCTCGCGTTTCTGGTCTAGTGGCTTTCAATCCGGCAGCGCAGTTTCCCCACCTGAGAGCCTCTTC
>MEMY01000025.1 GCA_001768965.1 archaeon RBG_16_50_20
GAAGAAACGTAAGGTCAAGATGCGCATTGGCGATGAATCCAGCAGGGCTGAGAGAGTATCTGAGGAATACCAAGCATAAGCTTGTCCTCTGAACGGCAAGGACTCTTGCCGTCACCCTGTGTTTTTTTCCTTGATTTCTTGTTTTATTTTCCGTTCAAGCTTTCTTGAAAGCTGCTTCTAGTGGTGGCCTTACGTCTGTGATGAATGGCTCTTCTTCCAACTAAAGCTGACAAGAACCCCGTAATGTGACGAACTTCGCGAAGACGAAGGTTCAGAACAAATCATGTGCAGTAGACAAGGTCGGATGATCCTGTTATGCTGATTGAGTTTTCGAAGCCAGTGCAAGGTGCTCCCAAGTCCACAGTATCTGGATGGCTGACGGATTATCAGTCCTCGGATGAGGCATGGTTAAACGAGTGGGCTCGTCGAAGTCGGAGTTAACGATCGGGTGGATTTCGATTCAACAGTGGCCTTGCAGGTCCTGTTGGATAAGTTCTCGTGGAATTCGCGCTTTCTAATCTGATTTCATCGTGCTTATCTTTCGTATGAGTTTCCTTGCACCTTTTGTGATGGAATAACTTGAGAGATCTTTGAAGTCTACCCATTTTGTCTCGGAGGCATCTGACTGTGCTTTCACTGAGGTTGTGAGGGGATGTGCAAGGTAGTCTATGAGGACATAGTGAAAACGTGTCTTACCTTCGTCGTCGCGGACGATGTTGTTCGCCACGCCCAGAAGTTTCTCGATTCGGACATTTATTCCAGTCTCCTCTCTGACCTCTCGCTGAGCGGCATCCTCGAGGGTCTCCCCTAATTCAATTAAACCTCCAGGAACGGACCACAGTCCCTTACTGGGCTCCTGTCCTCGTTTTACAAGCAAGACGCTTGAGTTCTTCACGACCACAACCCCCACTGCCACGCGAGGTTGATGCGGATACTCTCGTTGCATTCCGTATTCCCCAAGTCTTGAAGTCATCAAACGGTTCGCTCAGTGGTCTCTATTCCACAGCCACTGTACGAACGGGTCGGAAGAGGCTTTCATAATACTCTCGCATCCATGGCAGTATTTCGCGTCCTAGCAGATTCAGAAATCTTTCTTCAATCGGGCTAGCGCTGTGAATGTACACCCTGTCGAAACCCATTTTTAGAAACTCGCCGAGCCTTTTGATGATGTCATCTGAGTCTGTTGTTATCAGCCAAGATTCCTTAATCTTCTTCTCCTCCTCGGGACCTACGAGTGCTTCGAGTTCGCGAGGATCCCAGACGTGTTCTCGCTTTTCTCGTGGGATGGCTGTGGTGGCCCAGAACATGGCGGATTTCAATGCGCGATTGTAGTCAATATCGTATGCAACTTTGAATTCCATGCTCTTACTCATCTTCGACGGATCCCGCCCTACCCTTGTCGCTGCCTTATCCATCGCGCTTACGATCTTTCTGAAGCGCTCTAAGCCCCTCGGATTAGTTAGAATTCCGTCACAGAACTGTCCCGCAATCCGGGCGACGCGTTCATTCGAAGTCGCTAGGTAGACTGGAATACTGGTCTTAGGTTTCGTGTACAATTTTGCTCGATTGAGCTGGTAGTATTTGCCTTCATAGGTTACGAAGTCGCCTTTCCAAAGCTTCTGAATGATCTCTAGAGCCTCTTGTAGACGTCCGATCTTCTCTTCAAATCCAGGCCATTTGAATCCTAGTGGGATCTCGTTCATTGCGTGCCCGGTTCCCAGAGTTACGAAGATTCGTCCCGGGTAGAGGTTGTCGAGAGTTGCGAAGGCCTGAGCGACTAAAGCTGGATGATAACGGAACATGGGCGTTGTGACGGCAGTCCCAACTTCAACTTTCCTTGTTTTCTCAGCTGCGGAGGCCAGCCAGATCCATGAAAATCCCGCTTGCCCGCCTGTGTCGCCCCAAGGATGGAAGTGGTCGCTAGTGACAATCATGTCGAAGCCGACGACTTCGGCGCGTACAGCATATTGCAGCAATCTCTGAGGATCATACTGCTCTTGAGCTGCCCAATACCCGAGTCGAAGCGTGGCCGCCAATCGAACGCGCCCTTGAAGCAGACCCTACATATGGCAACTTTCGCTTAAAGCTTCCAGCTGACTTTGCCGGCTCAAAACAGTTGACTAATGGTGGGCCAAGGCTCTAATGAGATTGGGAACTGCGCTTAGTCGATCGAATTTTGCATTTGCCGCTGCTCTCTCCAACTTCTCGACCTCATCAGTTCTCATTCGCCAATCTACGGCGCCCGCATCGTCGGTCACGTGTTGAGGCGTCTTGATTCCGGGAATCGCGACCACGTTTTCTCGCATAATCAACCAGTTCAGTGCAACTTGAGAAGCGGTCTTCCCGCGAGCGGTCGCTATCTCTTCAATAGCGCGATTAACCTCGCTGAGTTGGGCAAGATTTCGAGAGGAGAACCTGGTGTTCGTCTTCTGAACGAAATTAGTGGGTTCAGAATTGGGAGAAAACTTGCCTGTAAGAAGACCTTGCGCAAGTGGGCTGTATGCGATGATGGTGATCCTTTCGCTCGCAGCATGGGAGAGGAGATCTTTCTCTACGCGTCTATCTAGCAAGTTGTATCTAACTTGGTTCGAGGTCAATTCTATCGGTGCCAGTGCGTTCTGCGCTGCACTAACTCCTCTTAGATTGAAATTGCTCACGCCAACACACCGAACCTTCCCATCATGAAGGAGCTTTCTCATTGCCCTCATCGTGTTGCCTATTGGGACGATCGGGTTAGGGAAATGCGCCTGATACAGATCGATGACGTCAACCCCAAGTCGACGTAAGCTGCGCTCCGCGGCTTTCAGAACCCGTCCATAACTTAGATTCCAGGGCGAGACTTTCGTGGCGATCACAACATCCTCTCTGTGCCCTCGAAGAGCTTCGCCGATCAGCTCCTCAGACCTGCCGCGACCGTAAAGCTCCGCGGTGTCGATCAGATTAATTCCAAGTTCCATAGCCGTCTCGAAGGCCGTGAGTACATCCTTCTTGCCATACGAACCACCCCACCCCCACTCGCGGCTCCCCCACTGCCAAGTCCCCAACCCAACAGCGGAAACCTTGATTCCCGACTTTCCTAACTCTCGATACTCCATATTCGGTTTCTGTCCTGAATGGTTTCGGGTTTTGGGAAAAACTCAGAGGC
Organism: archaeon RBG_16_50_20; assembly: GCA_001768965.1. Lineage (GTDB taxonomy): Archaea > Thermoproteota > Bathyarchaeia > 40CM-2-53-6 > 40CM-2-53-6 > FEN-987. The sequence continues at coordinate 3,146 of MEMY01000025.1, forward strand.
TAATCTTTCCGCGTGTTATGGTGTCTCACCAGTGAAATTGCTACAAACAATGTGGCTCCAACGATTAAACCCAACTCGATCGTTCCAACGCGGATGTCAATTTTCTCAAGCACGTCAATGGAAATGGTAGGTTTCACCGGTGCAATCTTGATGGTAGTCATGGTCAACTGCGGGAGATAGATCGCCCAGAATTTAGGCAGATATGTTCTCACGAACTGACGCTAATTGGACTCAGCGATCGAATCTTAGGTATTCACTGGTACCGTGAAGAAGGCCCATAACTACCTTGGATACTGGACGTTGAATTGTCATGGTGTTGCGAATCTCCGGGGAGTGCGATTCAGCTGTTTCGCGTTGTTTTAGCTTGTGGCAATGCTACCCTGCTTACGGGCGCTTTCTTCAATCTTGTTGAAAGCTATGAATCCGACTAGGAGCATTGAGACAGACAGCAAGGCGGACGCAGTATACTCGATGACTTCTGGTAAGATAGTCGGCGTCGAGAAAGCAGCGTGGCGCATTAAGTCAATGTAGTATGTGAAGGGAATGGCCATCGAGACGTACCGGAAGGGCATGGGAATAACGGTGATTGGGAAAAGTGCACCACAAATGATCATGTAACCAAAGAACACCAGATTGGCTATGGTGTTGTAGGATTTGATGCGCATTGTCAACCCGGCGAAGAACAGTCCAAATCCTATCAGCGCAATCTCAAAGAGCCCTAGACCCAACAGAAATAGGGCCGGGTTGGAAAGGGTCACAAGGCCGCCGCCGATCAAATACAGAAGTAGCGTTGTATAACCGATTATTATCGTGTCGGTAAGGAAGACGCGCGCCCACCTACCTATGATCAGCGTTATGCGACTCGCGGGAGCTAGGAAGAATTGCTCCAGCGTGCCCGCGGTCTGCTCGTTTCGCACTGTTTGACCAATCCCCCAAACCGCGGTGCTGAAGAGAATTATGAAGACGAAACCCAGAAGGAAGAAGCTGAACCCCCCTGATTCTTGAGGGGTTGTTGAAGTTGTGGGAGCGAAAAGTGTCACTCCAAGGGCGAAGAAAAAGAACCAGAGCGGAGTGCTAATGAACTCGCCTAGGACCCATGCTGGCTGACGGAAGTATGAGCGAAGTTCCTTCACGAAAGAGGCTCTAAATTCCGTGATGAGTCTGACTATTGAGTTAGTATTTGGAGAATTCACCTGTCACACCCGCTTTCTTTTCGAATTGCTTGAAAACTGCGTAGCCAATTGCCGGGTAGGCCAACGCTAGGGCGAGTAGAATGAACACGCTGCCGTATAGGCTCACTAAGGTCTGATTTGCTAAGACTATACGGCGCATATCATCAATGACGTAGGTCTGGGGCAAAACACCTGATAGAAATTGCACCCAATAGGGAAGGAGGGTAACCGGGTAGTAAGTGCCTGTCAAAGTCGCGAAGAGTAGATTGACAATCTGTGTTAGGATGTAGGGTTCTTTGAACTTGATGATATACCCTGCGAATAGAAAACCAATTCCGAACATTGGAATCAGTCCCACAAGCAACGCTAGGAAGGCTGGAATAATCGTCAGAAACGCCGAGGGCAGAGCGATAGCGAGGGTCACGCCGACAACAATGAAGAAGATACCTGTTGTGATGACAACATCCGTCAGGCTCATCCCTATCAATAGAGTGAAACGGTTCACGGGGGCCAAGAAGTTTTGTTCAAGAGTACCCTTCATCTGTTCGTCGCGAAGTACAACTCCCACATCCTCGACTACAACCCAGCTTGTCATCCAGACCGCGCTTCCGAGAATCTCGTAAACTATGATGTTTGTCGTCCCGGTTCGGGCGGCAAAATTAGTCGCGGCATTGTTACCGCCTACGAATTGTCCCATGCCGAAGATGAGCAGCGTGAACAGGAATGGTATTACAAGGTAGAGTACGAAGTTACCCGGGTAGCGTGTGTAGTGTTTAATTCCTTTCCAGAAAATTGCCGCCCATGCTTGGAGTATGGCCCTGACTCCAGAGGTTGTTTCCATTCTAATCACGTAGGCTCCTGCCAGTCTGTGCGATGAAAACATCTTCCAAAGTAGGTTGTATGAAACTCACTTTGGTTATGCTAATTTGCTTCCGCACCAAGAACTCGAGAATTTTCGGCAACACTTCCTTGCCCTTCTCAGCGTGAACGCGCAACAGACCTCTATCCTCGGAAGGATCCAGTGCGGAGACAGCCACATTCGAGACTTCACTAAAGGATTGAAGAGCCTCAGCAGCATTTTCGGAGAGGTTCCTAGCCTCAATCTCTATGATATCGCTGCTCTTCACTTTCTCTTTCAGTTCTGACGGTGGGCCAAGCATCACGATCTTACCGTGGTCAATGATCGCAACCCGATCACTCAGAACATCAGCTTCCTCCATGTTGTGGGTGGTTAGAATGATCGCGTGGCCCTTGTTTTTGAGATCGCGTATGATGTCGCGAATAAGTCGGGACGATTGCGGGTCGAGACTAGCTGTCGGTTCATCAAACAGTAATACAGGCGCCTCATTGAGAAGTGCTTTTGCAAAGGACAGGCGAACACGCATCCCAGTCGAGTAGTTTTCGATGAGTGTGCCTTCACGGTCCTTCAATCCGACTAATTCCAGCAGTTCTTCGATTCGTTTCTTGGCGTAGGATGACTCCATATGGTACAATGCCGCAAAGTATTCCAAATTTTCGCGGCCTGTTAATTTCCAATACAAGGTGCGCTCTCCGGTTAGCATGACTCCGAGATTCTCGCGAACCTTCTGCTGGTCTTTCATTACGCTGAATCCGCTCACGTATGCGTCGCCGGACGTCGGTGTGATTAACGTGCAAAGCATTTTGATCGTGGTAGTCTTGCCAGCGCCGTTGGGACCGAGAAGTCCGAAGATCTCGCCCTTTGGGACGCTGAAGTCTATTGCGTCCACTGCAACCAGAGACTTCGGAACCTTTCGAAAAAGGGGTCCTTCTTTCGTTTCGAAGACCTTTGAAAGCGATTGGACCTCTACGGGGTTCATTGCTTACCGACTTCTTGCGACCGAAGCGAACCAGCGAAAGGGTTCCTAATTAGCTTGGCTAATGCAACATCGTCACACTAGAAGATCCACAGGACAAA
>MEMY01000026.1:0-1818 GCA_001768965.1 archaeon RBG_16_50_20
GATCACTGAAGTGAGCTGATTCATTTGTTTCCCAGAATAACCCAGTCGTCTTGCGACGAGTCTACTTTCAAATGGCTGGAGGCCGATGAGGGGGTCTATTTTGTGTCGAACTATCTTCTCGGGGCTTTGCAGGGCGATCTGTTCAATGTCCACGCCTCCCTCCGTTGAGCAGAGAAGTGTGTAGCAACGGGATGATCGGTCGACGACAATGCTGAGATAGCGCTCATGCTTGCCGGCCAGTTTCTGTTCAACTAGAACCTTCGCGACCTTCTCGCCTTTGATGGTCATAGAGAGCAGAGTTTTCGCCACTTCGAAAGCCTCGTCAGGGTTTGATGCAGGTTTAATGCCTCCCGCCTTTCCACGGCCCGCCACGAGGACCTGAGCCTTAATCATCGAAGGCTGATTCAGATTTTGAAAAGCCTCTTTTGCCTCCTGAGGGGTTGAAGCCACAATTCCCCTTGGGACTAGTAGCCCGTATTGTTGGGCGATTTCCTTAGCTTCGTACTCAAAGAGCTTCAAGCGTGATCATCATTCGCGAATTTTCAGGAACCGAGCCTATAGGCTAATTTGTTCCGTATAAAATAGTCCCGGTAGTGTCAGGTTTGATTTCAGTTTCTAACCTTTCGCGCCAAACTCGAGCGCTAGCTGGGCTAAGGAGACTGAGCCGTATTTCAATACGTCTTCATCCACTTTGAATTTTGAGCTGTGATTCGTATAGACACAGCCTTTCTCGGGGTTGCGTGTTCCTAGGAAGTAGAATACGCCGGGAGCTTGATGTAGGAATCGCGAGAAATCCTCCCCGCCAAGAATTGGTTTGATCTGGGTCGTCCTCGTCCTCTTGATTGTCCGCAGTATCGTGAAAACTCGCTTCGCGACTTTCTCATCGTTAACTGTCACCGGATAGGCATCTTCTAGAAATTCTATCTTGCAGGAGGCCTTGAAGGCTTTGCAAACGGATTTCGTGACGTTCATAAGATGTTTCTTGGCTTGCGACCGTATCTTTTCGTCTAACGTGCGGATTGTTCCTTCCAGAAGTGCGTCGTCTGGGATGATGTTGTTCTTGGAGCCTGAGTGTATGCTGCAGACTGAGATGACGAAGGGCTGTGTCTGGTCGATCATCCTACTCGACACTCCCTGCAGCGCCGTAATCACTTGGGTTGAAACGAAGATTGGGTCTATGGTCGTGTGTGGCTGCGATCCGTGCCCCCCTTTTCCGTGAATCTCGATCTTGAATGAGTCAGGTGCTGCCATTATCGGTCCGCCCCTCAGGCCGAAGACCTTGGAGGGTGAATCGCCGTCAATGTGCAGGCCGAATACATAGTCAACCTTCGGAGTCTCCATGGCTCCATCTTCGATCATCGGTTTTGCTCCTCCCTTGCCGCCGTGTTCTTCTGCAGGTTGAAAGAGGAACTTCACGGTGCCGTGGAGTTCATCCGCATGTTTCTTGAGTAACATCGCCGCGCCGAGGAGCATTGCGACGTGTGTGTCGTGTCCGCAGGCGTGCATTACGCCGTCTTTCTTGGATTTGAATGGGACATCTACGTTCTCTTGAATTGGAAGAGCGTCCATGTCGGCTCGGAGAGCCACGACTTTGCCATCTTGGGCTCCCTTGAGCAGTCCAACAACGCCTGTTCCCCCGACACGTGTCTTGACCGCGATTCCCAGCGACTTCAGTCTGTCGGCAACTAGCTTTGCGGTCTCGAATTCCTGAAATGACAGCTCTGGGTTGGCGTGGATCACTCTTCTAATTTTGATTATTTCGTCCTCGAATTCCTGAATGTCGGTTAGTAAGGATGACATGGAGTGGGCTATCGCAGG
>MEMY01000026.1:1908-4565 GCA_001768965.1 archaeon RBG_16_50_20
AGCGACATAAAGCAGGAGCACTCCAACCTTGTCGCGCACGGTTCAACCACTTGTTAGAGTTTTGTTTCGTCGTTGCGCATTTGAAGAGTACGCTTAACTGTTCTCTCAAATCTGGAACTGATCGAGGTGGCTGCTCTGGTCTCGCGTCGGAGTCAGTTCGGTTTTGCGAAATTAGCGAAGTCTTCAAATAGACTGGTCAACGTCCCTGAGTGAGATGATGCTGGCTTCTCGAAAGTGGAGCTGGCTGACGACGTCCCGGATCCAGATAAAGTTGACAGTGAATGGTAAAGACGATCTTAGATGCATTTTGTGTGAAGTCTGGCATACTTTGCAGACGATGTGAGGAGAAGCTGGAGAAGGGTCAGGTTACTGAGCTGGATCTCAAAGTCATTCAGAAAATAGTTGAACTGGAAAAGCAGAATCCAGTTCTTGAGGATGTGACTTATCATCGGGCGATTGAGGCTGACGATATGATGGCGGTCCTTGTTGACAAGAAGGACATGCCTAAGCTGCTCGGAGGCGGCGCGAAGGTCGTGAGAGAACTGGCTGAGACCTTCGGCAAACGGGTCAAGCTCATCAGTTACGGCGGGGATGATAGAGATTTCCTCGAGGACCTCTTTAGCCCACTGTCCATCCTAACAATAAACACAGTCTGGATTCCGGATGGCAGCACGGAGACGAAGGTTATTCTGACAGGTCGTCAACCTCGCAAGATGCCCGTTGACTTGGATAAGGTTCGAAAGATAGCTCAGGAACTCAAGGGGATGACGCTGCGGGTTGAGTTCGAGTGGTTCTAAATCAGTGACGGACGATTGATTCGAGCCGTCCTTATCGATCTCGGCGACACTCTGGTCCACTTGGCTCGGCCTTGGGACGACGTGTTCCGTGACAACCTAGAATCGCTCTATGCATACCTTCGAGGCGAAGGACTAAACTCAGCGTTTGACGAGTTTGCCAAGATATTCATCCGTAGCTTCGAAAGCGCTTCAACCGTATCCCACTTCTACAAAATTGAGATCCCATTGCAGGATATTGTATCAAAGACCCTGCGCAAGTCGAAGTTCCGACAACCTGATTTGGCATTCGTAGACAGCGCTGTAACTGAGTTCTACAAACCCGAAATCGACGCTTGGGAGCTTTACCCTGACACCGTTGAAACTTTGGGTGCGCTCCATGACTCTGGGTTTGATCTGGGGCTTATCTCAAACTCGAAGAGTGACTGGGCAGTTCGCGCGATTCTCGACAAGCATGGTCTTCGAAGGTTCTTCAAAGTCATCGTGACTTCAGCGGCGCTTCGAAAACGTAAGCCGAGGCCCGACCCTTTCGCTAAGGCGCTCCGCGGTCTTGGAGTTAAGCCATCAGAAGCGGTCTTCGTTGGCGATTCGTTACAGGCTGACATACTTGGAGCGAGGACTTTTGGAATCCGGTCAATTCATGTGCTTCGAAAACCCATAGAACATCCCTTACTCGTGGTTCCGGAGGCCACGGTGAACAGCCTGAGCGAAGCACTTGAGCAAATAACCAGATGGAATAATGCATCTTCGGGCATTTCCTCAGTGGGCTAAGTCATGGTTCTGAACTTGCTAGGTCTCAGAATCATCAAACCACCTAGTCAGAGTCGTTTCGAGTTTCATTTCGGAATTTCGCAGTGGACGTCTGAATTGTCGTTGAACTACTGCGTTCACTCGTCTCATTGTCAATCGTCTCTTGGGTTGAAGGATCGCTTGGAATCCGAATCGGTCATGTCGCCAGACACCAAAGCCCTCATTTCTGAAATGATTGAAGTATGGGCTTGACGTTACTCGATGGCGATCTGCGACTAGCACGACGTAGTTGAAGCCTTTCGCGTAGGAGCAGCACTGTTCGAAGCCACGCTTGATCGAATCCTTTCGCGACTTGTACTCGAACGCCCAGTAATCTTGTCCTTTCAGTGCGGCAACGTCGACCCAGCAGTGTTCGCCGCTGGGACAGAATACTTCGTTGGGGTGCGGTTTGAAGCCTTGCGCCTGCAGGTAGGCTAGTAATTGTCCTCTTGCGGTAGCGTAGCTTCGATCGTTGGTTGGCAATGTGGGATGGCTTCGATGGGAGGTGCCTGTAGGAACTTTTCGATGCCTTTAGGTTCTTTTGCCTCGTCTGGGTTCTTGATTTTTTCAATCTCCGCGACTAATTCTAACAGCCTCTTGTGATGGTCTAGGAGGATTGACATGAACACTGCTTCGAGCACTAGGGGTCGTACTGACATGCCGCCCGCTGAAGCGTATAGCTTTGAACGCAGGAGCATGTTCACGAAGATTTCTTTGTCAGGTTTTCGTAAGGCGTCTCGGAAAGGCTTCCATTTAGCGATTTCGATGTCGATCGCCATTCGAAAAGAAGGAATAGTGCGTCCCATGTTGACCGTGAAAGCTCGGATTCGCATGGATTTAACTCGAAGAGAGAAGTGAAAGTGATAGAGCTCACCGACGAACAGGAAACGGGTTCATGAGATGCAGCTCCTCACAATCTTGATCCTCGCAATAGCAATCGCAGCGATAATCGGTGTGTTCCTGAACTTCCGATTCCTCCTCTACCCTGCAATTCCAAGCTTGAACCCAACTGCGCAGACAAAACAGATCAAGCTGAGAGGCAGCACGCTGGTCATTTCAGACTTACATCTGAAA
>MEMY01000026.1:4632-6435 GCA_001768965.1 archaeon RBG_16_50_20
TCATTGTTAACGGAGACTTGTTTGGCTCTTCGGAAGATGCTCGAAAAGTTCTCGGTGGTCCTCCCGAAACAGCTGGCGTATTGGGGGAACTCGGTTTGGACGGTCTGCCTCTCAACCTCTTTTGGGTGGTAGGCTCACCAGCCCACGATCCGTCAAATCTCCTAAACGGCCGTAGTACTTTTGGAGCATTAGTAATCCTCGGACAATGCGCCGTGGTAGACTTTGGCCACATACAGGTGATGATGTATCACGGTCACGATCTGAGCTTGAAAGGAGCATTCGGCCACGCTTGGAACAGATTCATCTCCAAGCTGAGTTTGGAGAGGTTGTGGAAGAGAATCGCGAAAGTCGACAGAACTCTATGGGTGTTCTTCGGGCACACCCACATTCCAGGAGTTGATTCACGACATCGAGTCGCGAACAGTGGAGGTTGGCAGAAAGTACCCTTCGTTAAGCCGACGAAGACTGGGCTACTGATCTCTGAAGGGAACGATGCGCCAGAGCTCGTCAAGATCGCGTAGCGAATCGTCTTGACTTATCTCAGGCAGCCAGAGCCTGCTTCAGATCGGCGATGAGATCGTCGGCGTCTTCGATGCCGATCGACAACCTGATCAGCTCGTCGAGGATCCCTGCCTTGATGCGCTCGCTTCTTGGAACATAGAAGTGGGTGAGTGTCCACGGCTGACATGCTAAGCTCTCAACCCCGCCGAGGCTCGCGGCCAATTTGAACACCTTCAAGCGGTCGATGACACGTGATGCATAGTCGCCGTTTCCTCGCGGGATGAAACTCAGCATTCCACCAAAACCTCTCATCTGCTTGCTCGCAATGTTGTGCTGTGGGTGCGATGGCAAGCCTGGATAGAATACTTGCTTCACTTTCGGATGCTTGGCCAGAAACTGAGCGATCGCCATCCCATTCTCATTGTGGCGACGCATTCTCAACTCGAATGTTTTGAGCCCACGAATAAGGAGCCATGCGGCGTGCGGATCTAGTACTCCCCCTAACAGTTTTCGAGTGTGGTAAAGCTCTGAAATGAACTTGCTACTGCTCACGACAGCACCGGCAGTGACGTCTGCATGCCCCCCGAAGTATTTCGTCGCGCTGTGAACCACGATGTCCGCTCCCAGTTTGAGCGGCTGCTGGTTGTATGGGGATGCGAAGGTATTGTCCACAGCTATTTTCACGTCATTTCCGCCCAGCAGCTTCTTGACTGCTTGAATGTCAACTACTTTCAATGTGGGATTGGTTGGCGTCTCAAGATAGACGAGTTTCGTGTTGTCGCGGAGAACGTTTTTGATGTCTTGTGGTCTGTTGGCGTCGACAAACGTCACTCCCACGTTGATTTTAGGGAGGAATTCGCTCATGAACTCGAATGTTGCTCCGTACACGTCACGCATCGAGACAACGTGATCTCCAGCCTGAACTATGGTGAGGATCGTGCTGCTGATCGCAGACATGCCCGCTGGGAAAAGTAATGAGCTTTCCCCAGATTCCAGGTTAGCGATCTTCCTCTCAGCAGCTTGATTTGTCGGATTCCACCAACGAGTATACACGTACCCTTTACGCTTTCTCTGCATGACCTCCAACAGTATCTTAGTCGATGGAAAGGCGAATGTAGATGTCTGATAGATTGGCGTGACAACAGATCCACTTGTCGGGTCGGTCTCCTCGCCTGCGTGAACAGATCTCGTCGAGAACCCGTCTTTCCGCTTGCTTCCACTCTTGGGCATGTCTGGTAGGATGCGTATATTGCTAGATAACTGTGGCTCAGGCGAGAGCTGGGCCGCGAAACAGTCAAATTC
>MEMY01000026.1:6507-6875 GCA_001768965.1 archaeon RBG_16_50_20
CAATTCGAACCTGCCTGGGAATTTTAGTTGGCTTGAGAAATCCAAGATTGCAGGATGTGCTCGGCCCGTGACGGAAGCTGAGCTGAAAGCTGTGAAGGAGGAGGGTGTTCAGGCCATAATCTCTCTAACGGGCACGCCTCTGAACCCGGACATCGTGAGCCGGATTGGTTTCGAATACTTGCATTCGCACATTTCGAGTGTGCCGGGTATCGAGCAACTGGATGAAATAGTCAAGTTCGTTGAACAAATGAATGCTCAGTCTAAATCTGTGCTAGTGCATTGTGGTGAGGGTAAGGGTCGAACAGGCACTGTTCTCGCCGCATATCTCGTCTATCATGGCTTAAGCGCAGACGAGGCGATTCGCGTGG
>MEMY01000026.1:6894-7052 GCA_001768965.1 archaeon RBG_16_50_20
GTCCATCGAAAACCTAGAGCAGGAAAATGCAATTCGCGAATTCGAAAAGCACCTCAAGAAACGCTGACATTCACTTTCTTCAAAGCGAGACATGTCGGGACTCTCAAACACCCTATTAAATAGGAAGCATTCTCTCAAACAATTCCTTCGTGATTGAG
>MEMY01000026.1:7114-11892 GCA_001768965.1 archaeon RBG_16_50_20
GGAAATTCCAAAGGACGCTCAGCCTGGGATGCGCGTACCAGGCCGAATCTACGCAGATGAGACCCTAATTGAGAAGATGCGAACCGACGCCACACTCCAACAATGCGCCAACGTCGCCACCCTCCCAGGACTCTACAATTGGTCGATCACGATGCCCGACGGCCACGAAGGCTACGGATTCCCAATAGGAGGAGTCGCAGCAAGCGACTACGACGAAGGCGTCGTAAGCCCCGGAGGGATAGGTTACGACATAAATTGTGGGGTGAGATTAATCAGGACGAATCTTTCTGAGGCTGATGTGCGGCCGGTTCTTGGGAAGTTGCTTGATAGTCTTTTCATGAATGTTCCTTCGGGTTTGGGGAGTCGGGGGAAGGTTGGTCGCCTTTCTCCTGGGGATTTGGAGAAGGTTACGCGTGAGGGGGTTGAGTGGGCTGTTGATCACGGTTACGGTTGGGCTGAGGACCGCAAACACTGTGAAGAGAACGGTTGCATGGAAACAGCCGACCCCGACAAAGTGTCGGGCGTTGCGAAGCAACGTGGCAGTCCACAGCTAGGAAGCTTGGGCAGCGGAAATCACTTCTTGGAGATCGAGAAGGTGGACAAGATCTTTGATCAGCTGGTCGCCGAGAAACTGGGAATCAGGAAGGAAGGACAGATTCTGGTCTTGGTGCATACGGGGAGCAGGGGATTTGGGTATCAGGTTTGCAGCGACTACTTGCGCGTGATGGAACGAGCTATTCAGAAATACGGCATCAAGTTGCCCGATCGACAATTGGCTTGCGCTCCTGCGAAGAGCAATGAAGTTGAGGATTACATTGGCGCGATGTCTTCAGCAGCCAACTATGCCTGGTCCAACCGACAAATGATAACGCATTGGACTCGTGAATCTTTCGAGAAGACCTTCGGCAAATCAGCGGACCAGTTGGACATGGGGCTGATCTACGATGTGGCGCACAATATTGCAAAGATCGAAGAGCACGATATTGAGGGTGAGAAAAAGAAGGTGTACGTGCATCGCAAGGGAGCCACCCGAGCTTTCCCGCCGGGTCATCCAGCCATCCCCCCTGAATATCGGGATATCGGCCAGCCAGTCCTAATTCCAGGAAGCATGGGCACGGCTTCATGGGTTCTCATAGGCACACCAAAGTCGATGCAACTAAGCTTCGGGACAACAGCTCATGGTGCGGGCCGATCCATGAGCCGAGCAGCCGCGAGAAGACGCAACCCCGCACGAACCGTTGAGGACCTCCTTTCGAAGCGCGGCATTATGATTCGAGCCGAAAATATCGGAACGGTGAGCGAAGAAGCCCCAGAGGCTTACAAGAATGTGGACGCAGTTGCCGAGGTAAGCCACCAACTCGGGATAGCAACGAAAGTGGCGAGACTCACTCCGATCGGCGTTACGAAAGGCTAGTAGAAGCGCCACTCCATATCGCGTGTTGGGATCCGATGCTGGAGAAACCATTCGCTGTCACGTTCGATTGCTATGGGACACTAGTCGATTGGGAAGCAGGCATCACAGAATTCCTTGAGCAGGTTTTTCGGGAGAGGCATATCAAGGCCAATATAGCCGAGGTTTTGAGGGTCCGTGAGGGTCTCGATTTCGAATTAGTCCAGGGTGCTTACCGAAGCTACAGAGAGATTCTTGCTCTGAGCTTGAGAGGCGCTTTCACTCAGTCTGGGATCGAGTACAATGAAAACGATGGCAAACGACTTGCCGAGTCTGTTCCAGATTGGCCAGTCTTCGAGGAAACGAAACCCGCGTTAGAACGTCTTGCAAAGCATAGTCGTTTGGTCATCATATCGAACATTGACAGGGACATAATTGAGAAGACGAAAGTCAAAATCGGAGTAGACTTCGATCTGATCATTACAGCGGAGGAAGCCCGAGCTTACAAACCGAGCACCAAACCTTTCGAGCTGACGTTGCAGAAGCTCGATTGCGGGCCTCAGAACATTCTTCATGTCTCATCTGGTTTTCGATATGATATTCCTCCAGCTAGCAGGCTGGGTTTCAGAACTGCATGGGTGAACCGAAAGCACGAGATCAAGCCTATTGGAGTACAAGCGGACCATGAGTTCGAGAGCTTAACGGAGCTTGCTCAATTCGTTGAAAGCCTAGCCAACAAGTAGTCATGCGTTACTATTTCTTTCTCAAGTGAGCAGGAATTTCTCCATTCTCCATCATTCTTTTTCCTTGTTTTAAGATTGGGTTGCCAGGATTGATCCGCAGTGCTCTCTCTATGGAATCCTTAGAGCCCAACGCATCTCCAGTCAGGTATTGGGCCCACGCGAGGTTGTACCATGCATACTCATTCGCAGGGTTCGCTCTGGTTGCCTTTTGAAGGGGTGAGAGCGCGTCTTTGGCTCTACCGAGATCTATCAGTGCCCAACCCTTGCTGATTAGCGCGATGTCGTCGTCGGGGTTGAACGCTAAAGCGCGTTCCGCAGAGGCGAAGGCGTGCTGGGTATACTTCCAATCGTGAAGCGAGTTTGCCAACTTGTTGAGGGCGTATGCCTTGAGTGCCAGTGCCTCGCTGTGCTCCGGTGAGGCTTTGATTATGCGATTAAGCTGCAGAATTGCTTGTTCAGGCTTCTTTTGCGAGTATAGTAAGTCGAATATTTGCCCGCGAAGTCCTGAATCCTTCATTTTGAAGAACCATCGAAGTTCGTCAAGAACTCTGAACCTATAAGTGTGAATTCAAGTCCACCCAAAGGTTGTTTGAGCTTAGCAATAGAGTATTCATTCGTAGGGCTTAAATCCGGTTTCTGTCTCAGCCTAGAGTGGTAGATATTCTTCGGTTAAGATTGCGCTCATAACATTAGTCAGCCCGGAGATGGAAGGTACTTCCCAAGAACTAGAGAGCCAGATCATGATTGCCCTCAAATCATCTCCTTTAACCGAATCATGGACTATCGAGAAGGTTACCGTCCTAGACGAAACGAATGTGGAAATCCCGGCTGAAACAAATCGGGGAACATAGCGGGAGCTAGCACATTCGAGAGATCGCCTTGAACCTAGTCCGACACAGAAACAAGATGGAACGCATGAACGGAGAAATCAGAGACCGAGAAAAAGTAATGCGAGGGCTAGAACGCAAGGACAGCCCAATTCTGTCGGGCTATCAAATCTTCCACAACTACATCAGACCGCACATGGCACTCGATGGCAAGACACCTAGCGAAGTTGCAGGTATTACCGTTCAGGGTGATAACAAGTGGATGACGCTGATACAAAACGGGAAACTCAATCGAAGAACCCAAGACGCTTCGCCTGCTTGATTGCAGTCCACGTTCGTCTCGGTGAGAATGTCCAAGTTGTTTGACTTCCCCCATTGCCACTTGCCTTTGGTTCGTCGCTTGTATGCAAAGCGAACGAATTACTTATCCTCAGGTAAAACATCAAATTCTTTTTGTACTTTCTCAAACCACTCTTTTACTGCTTCAGGCTTATTCATAAGATTCTTCATTTCTTCCATTTTTTCGATGTGTGCTCTATCACCCATCTCAGCCATTTCCATCGCATGTTTTTTGCTCATTTCCGCCATTTCCTCAAAAGTTTCAGCATGAAATTCCTTACCACAAGCTCCAGCAAGTTGTTTACAAGTCATTGTTTTCATTTATCATCACTTCCTATGAAAGCAATTGTCAAGTCCTTGACTGACTCAGCTTCCCAGACTTAAATTATTTGCCATATCAAAATTGATTACAAGAGTGTTCATGAATCAGACTTCAAGCGGAGAAGACGAGAATAGCGCCTTTCATCCGACCAAAGGTACCATCCGCAAAAATCCGACGAAGACGAACCAAAATAAGGCAGACTAAAAGCTAGGTGACGGTTTTTGACAAGCCATTTCAGTGAATCGCAGGTGACGCGAACTTGACGTTACCTTTCGTAAGGTAACGTAACGTCTATGGTTGGTCGAATAGCCTGTAACAAAACGGTTGGTTCAAACTTCGAGAGTATAGTTCAGTCCAGCAGTTGTGAACCTGAAACCAATAATCATATCCATCCCAATTATTCCCTGCAAGGAAAGAATCTTCCGTCGTGTGTTTTCCTTAACATGCTCGCAGAAATTGTGTTTCATCACACGAAAATTCTTTCTCTGTATGGTTTTGTGTTCTGTTTCGTTCTCAAACGTCAAGCGAGTGTACCCGTCGATTTGATAGATTTCCGCTTCCCCACCTATCCCAGTGCTGGGTTCGATGTTGAGAAGCTTGGAAAAATCCAAACCGAGCTTCAGGGCGGTGGATTCACTGATGAAGGAAATGGTTGAACCCGTATCTATGAGAAATTCAGCAGAACCATTGAGATCAAATATGTCGATCTTTATTCCTACTGGAACCAGAATCTGTGGTTTCTCTTTGTCGAAGGTTCCAATGATCTTCATAAAAAGAAGAGGGAACTATACGACCATTTCAATCTTACGAGTATTCAGGTATTCGACAACGCTGTTGTTCAGCTTGTTTCCGATTTCTTTGCGTGCGTTGGACAGTACCTCTTCAAGTGCCACGCCGGAAGCTACCACTTTCCCGCTGTGGATGACCACAAATTCGTCTGGATGCTCCGATTTCAACTGCGCGTAGTTCTCGGTTAGGTATTTTTTGTCTTGCTTAAACTCTTTCAATGACATTGTGAAATCACCCGATCCAGTTCACTATTGCTTCTTGTATGGCCTTGCTAATATTCCCTTTCTTCATGCCTTTACGTTGGAAGACAGTCTTTCTAAACTGTTCCTCCAACTTGTCGTCCAATACTATGTTCATCTTAGCCATCT
>MEMY01000026.1:11993-12220 GCA_001768965.1 archaeon RBG_16_50_20
CTACTTTCCCGCGAAGAACGAGGTAAGGCAATCGCCGAGAAGCCTAACCAGATCATGCGCTTGGAAGACCGATTCTACAAAGTCAATTCGCAAAACGGTCACGGAATGTACAACGTAATCAAGAAGAAAGAGAGCACCGGATGGTTGTGTGATTGCCCCGACTTCGTTCACAGAAAAGTTCAATGCAAACACATCTGGGCCGTGCAGTTCAGCCTCAGATTACGCCA
>MEMY01000027.1:0-6102 GCA_001768965.1 archaeon RBG_16_50_20
TGGTAGCTTTTAAATAAAAGCACTGTTGAACATGACTCCGCTGAATTTTTGGAGGAAATGAAAATTGTCTAACAAAGCAATCACACGCGTGCAAACAGCTGTCGTTCTAGTCATAATCATCGCCGCGGTCGCCGCAGGAGCCTACATCACTAGTCAACCGTCAGCGCCACCTACCACGACAACGACTACAGGGCCACCACCGATTGTGTTCAAGGACACACTCATTATGGGAACTACCGACGCGGTCGAGGTCAGCCTCGATCCAGCTGAATCCTACGACTACTTCGGTTGGGAGATCATACAATCAACAGGTTCGTCTCTCGTTGACATAAGACCAGGTTCGGCTGCAGGTCCGAGTGATATCGTTCCGGCTCTTGCAACGAGCTGGGATGTGAGCTCAGACGGCCTGACTTGGACCTTCAACCTCAGACAGGGTGTCAAGTTCCAAGACGGAACCGAATTTACAGCGAACGATGTCAAGTATTCCTTCGACCGCAACGTCTTCAAGTTGGCAATTCCGGAAGGCCCACAGGTTGGCATTGGTTACGGCGACATCATAAAGAGTGTCGACGCAATGTCACCGACCCAGGTCGTCTTCCATCTCAACATCCCATTCTCGCCATTCCTATCATTGATGGCGGCCCAGTCTTCCTACATTGTCAATCCGAAGCTCGCTCCTGAGGACCACGCCGTCGCCTACAAAGAGGGAGACGCACGGGCCAGCAGCCCAATGGACCTTGGTCCATATGTGCTGTCAAGTTGGGTTAGAGTTGCCGGAAAGGACAACGAGATGCGGCTGGACGCGAATCCCAACTACTGGAACGTTAGCGGTGGGTACCCCAAGACCCCGCACATCATCATAAAATTCTACAGTGACGCGACCACACTTCGTTTGGCAATTGAGTCTGGTGAAGTTGATATTGCTTTCAGGCAGCTGAGAGCCTCTGATATCAACGATCTCAAGACGAAGACAAACGTCAAGGTGTGGGAGGGTATCGGAGCATTCATTCAGTACCTTGTCTTCCAGGAAAAGATGAAACCACTGGACAACCCCGAGATCAGAAGAGCGATCGCAGCAGCCGTCGACAGACCAACACTTACGAATACGGTCTTCCTCGGCCAGTCGAAGCCACTTTACAGCATGATACCCAACGGAATGGCAGGACACACAGACGCATTCAAACAGCTTGGTGATGCCAACTATGCTTTCACCAGGGAAGCACTTGCCAAGTACGGCTATAACGAAAACAACAAGTTGAAGTTAGACTTGTGGTATGAGTCATCAGGACATTATCCACAAAGCCCCGATCAGGCTACCGTTCTCAAATCGTCCTTGGAAGGAAGCGGCGTCATTCAAATTGAGCTCAAGAGCGCTGATTGGCCAAGCTACCGCGTCAACAGAAACCAAGAGATAATGCAGATGTACATCCTAGGCTGGTATCCAGACTACGTCGATGCCGACAACTACATGTTCCCATTCCTGCACTCAGTCGGTGGATCATGGATCCACATGAACTACAACAATCCACAAATGGACGATCTGATTAACCAGGCAAGAGCCAAGACCGACGCGGCAGAACGGAACCAGTTGTACGCGCAAGCACAAGAACTATTCGCACAAGACGCGCCAATAGTTCCGCTGTTCCAGGGAACGGCATGGGCCGTCACGAAGCCAAACGTTGGAGGAGTTGTTCTTGACATCAGTCAGAGCTGGCGACACTGGTTAGTGTATGCCACTGAGGGACCTGCCCCGCTTCTCCAGATTGGTTGGCTCGCGTCAATCATTACCCGATTCGCCACTGAGCAGTAAACATAAATTCCCAGACCTCCATCCCCCTTTTATTATGAGTCTCAGATCGTACGTTATCGCGCGCGTTCTTCTCACGATACCAATGCTCCTGCTATTGTTGACCTTGGTATTTCTGATAACCCGAGTACTTCCCGGGGACCCCGTGCTCCTGCATTTCGAGAAGCAGGCAAAGCCTGAAGCGGTGGAGGAATTTCGGCAGAGACTCGGCTTAGACAAGTCGCTGCCCGAACAGTACGTGGACTATCTGACCGGCGTGCTGCGGGGAGATCTAGGAAAATCCATGCAGGACTTTTCACCTGTCGCCCAGCAGATCTTCTCGGCCTTTCCAGCCACTTTGGAACTTGCGATCTTCGGTATGATCATAGCGGTAGTTCTCGGAATTTTTCTTGGCGTTAGGTCGTCGCGATCGTACAATACTGGTGAGGATCATGTGATTCGGACGTTCGGCATAGCGACGTACGCCATTCCAGTATTCTTTCTAGGCATGGTGCTGCAGCTGGTGTTCAGTATTCAACTCCATTGGTTCCCAAGTGGAGGGCGAATCTACCCGGGAAGTGAGCCTCTTGGCTTGAATTTGGGTGGTTTTCATCTGGCCACTGGTTTGTACACGGTGGACAGCCTACTTGAGGGAAACCTGAGCAAGTTTGTGCAGGCATTACGGTACCTGTTCCTACCCTCCTTCGCACTAGGATTGGTGCTCTGCGGGATATTCATCAGATTAACGAGAACCAGCATGCTGGAAACCCTACGCCTTGATTTTGTTACTGCCGCCCGGGCAAGAGGTCTGAAGGAAAGGACTGTAGTCTACACTTATGCCCTTAGAAACGCGTTCCTTCCGATCCTGACCATGATGGGACTCCAGTTTGCAGCATTACTCGCCGGCGCTATTCTCACAGAAACAACATTCTCATGGCCTGGACTTGGTAGATATCTGGTTGACAGAATCGCCTTCAGAGACTACACGGCGATACAGGGCGCGGTAGTCTTTTTCGGTTTACTCGTTGCACTCGTGAGCTTGATGGTAGATATTCTCTATGCCTATTTGGATCCGAGGATAAGACTCTAGGCGGTACGACAAGTGCAGACAGAAAGAGGGAGGATAATTGTACAGCTTATTCCACAGTTTGTCAGACTCAGCAAAAGAGGCATGGCCGGTTGGACCGTCCTGATCGGCTCCGTTATAGTGGTCGCCGTTGTCGGGATGACGCTACTCGCCCCATGGATCGCGCCTCATAACCCAATAGCGATCAACGTGGGTCCAATAATGGCCGCGCCCAGCAGCGAATTCCCACTCGGCACGAATCATCTCGGCCAGGACATGCTAAGCAGAGTGATCTGGGGAGGTTCCATGGTCCTCCAAGTCGCGCTAATCTCAGTTGCGATGTGTGTCGCCGTTGGAGTGCCAATCGGCCTGCTCGCATCATACGCCGGTGGAAATACTGACAAGGGGACTTCACTCGTAATGGACAGCATCTACGCGTTTCCCGGACTGGTTCTTGCGATCGCGATAGCTGCAATGCTCGGACGCGGAGTTCTGAATATGAGCTTGGCAATAGCAGTTGTCTACGTTCCCTCATACTACCGAATCGTGAGAAGTCAGGTCCTCACAATCAAAGAGCTCTCGTACGTTGAGGCAGCGAGGGCACTCGGCGCAAAGAGTCGGTCAATCATTCTGAGATATGTTATGCCGAACGTCGTCCCATCAGTTGTGAGCGTCGCTACGATCAACTTCGCCGACGCGATCCTGACTGCGGCAGGTCTTACCTTTGTAGGACTTGGGCTCTCAGTTGCCGTCCCCGATTGGGGCTGGGACCTAACATATGGTAGACAGCTTCTGCCTGCTGGGGCATGGTGGGTCATCGCTTTCCCTGGTCTCATGATAGTTCTCCTCGCCTTGGGCTTCACCCTCATCGGCGAAGGGTTGAGCGAACTCTGGAGCCCAAGACTCGAGCAGTGAGCTGAAAGACATGCCCCTGCTCGAAATAAACTCATTAACAGTCGACTACCCGACACGCGTCGGAACCGTGAGAGCCGTCGACCGCGTTTCAATCTCCGTGGAGAAAGGTCAGACTTTAGGCATAGTTGGAGAGTCGGGCTGCGGAAAGTCAACACTCGGGCTTGCTGTAATCCGCCTCGTGCCTTCACCAGGCATAATGACCGAAGGCAGCATTATGATCGATGGCACAGATATTATGCGCCTCTCCAATAATGAGGTGCGCGAGTTGAGAGGGAAAGTCGGCTTTATCTTCCAAGATCCAATGACCTCCCTGAACCCTGTTAAGAGAATAGGAGACCACTTTGTCGAATTCATCCGCACCCACGAGAAAGAAGTGAGTCGACAAGAAGCGCTCGAAAAGACCGGCAAGATTCTTGAAAGCCTCGGTATACTCCGCGAACGGACAACTGATTACCCTCACCAATTCAGCGGTGGCATGAGACAGCGGGTAATGATCGGCTTGGGCCTGGCGCTCAACCCAAAGCTGCTCATTGCAGATGAGCCAACAACTTCACTAGATGTGATCGTGGAGGCACAAATCCTAGAACTCATGAACAAACTCAAGAAAGACTACGATCTCACACTGATTCTCATCACTCACAACATAGGAATTGTGGCAGAGATGAGTGACTTGATTGCGGTGATGTATGCAGGGCGTGTAGTTGAATTCGGTCCCACCGAGCAAATCTTCGAAAACCCACTGCATCCCTATACGAAAGGCTTGCTGGAATCGGCCCCGAACATTTTGCATCCCGAACGGTCAATGCACCCTATTCCAGGTTCACCTCCAGACCTAATTAGTCCCCCTCCCGGATGCAAGTTTCACCCACGTTGCCCACATGCCTTCGAACCCTGCCCACTGCGCGAACCTTTTCTAGTAATGAAAGAACGCCGATTCGTCGCTTGCCATCTATACGATTAGGCGGAAGTCATCGTGCCTCCATTTGTTGAAGTCAACAACCTAACGAAGCATTTTCCAGTCCAGAAGGGTTTCCTCGAAGCAATGTTCTCCGGCAAAAGGGATTTCGTCCGCGCGGTTGATGGAATCAGCTTCTCCATCAAAAAAGGGGAAACCTTCGGCCTAGTCGGTGAAAGCGGCAGTGGCAAAACAACCACGGGACGAATCCTCGTGCGGTTGATTGAGCCAACATCGGGCGAAATCGAATTCGATGGGCAACCAGTTACCCGCATGAATGCTGAAGAAGCACAGACGTTTAGGCGTCGCGCCCAAATCGTATTTCAGGATCCAGCAGCCGCGCTTAACCCTAGAATGACGGTTGGCAATGCGATCAAGCACGCCCTGGATATTCACGGGATAGGCTCTGACATCGAAAGAAGGGAAGAGGTTCTGCGCATGCTGAAGAGAGTTGGGCTCACCCCTCCCGACAACTTCCACAACAAATATCCACATCAGCTCAGTGGTGGACAACGCCAGCGCGTTGTAATTGGACGGGCTATGATCCTAAAACCCCAGTTCGTCGTAGCAGACGAACCAGTGGCCATGGTCGATGTCTCAATTCGTGCACAGATCCTGGATCTTATGGTTTCCCTCAAACAGGAGTTCGGACTGACATATGTTTTCATCACTCACGACCTCGCAACCGCCAATTATTTCTGCGATAGAATTGCGATAATGTACTTGGGCAAGATCGCGGAGATCGGACTGAGGGGAGAAGTCTTCAAATCACCGAAACATCCCTACACCGTTGCTCTCATGTCCGCAATTCCAGTTCCAGATCCAAAACACAAACCCGAGAGATTGATTCCGCGGGGCGCGATCCCCAGTCCTATCACTCCACCCTCCGGTTGTCGTTTTCATCCACGATGCCCCAAGGCATTCAACCGCTGTCCAAATGAAGACCCTGGCATGACGAGAATTACATCGACCCATGAGGTCGCGTGTCACCTGTTTGATGAAACGAAAGCTGGTCAATAACATACGCCTCAAATTAGCTGAGCACCAACCGTTGGCCTCTGGGGAAGCAGAAACGAGTTCGGTGACAGGGAAAAGCTAGGTCGTTTCTTACTGCACGGGCATGACATACGAATGAAGAAGGTCCGCATGAGAACGTGAACCCGAACTTACACAACTGTTTGCTCAGATTTCGCTTCACCTTGCTCATAGTTGGGTCGAGTCTATTCGTGAGCTCCTTGGCATACGGTATCTTGCCCGAGATGTTACCGCTCCACATCGGTCTGCCGTCGCTCGCAATATACACCTTCATTGGCATAATTTCGATAACTCTGCTGGCTGTATATTTGGGAGATCGAGACTAAGTTCGGGCAATGCATCGAG
>MEMY01000027.1:6217-9019 GCA_001768965.1 archaeon RBG_16_50_20
CTGGCCTTCACCTTTGAGGTGGGGACGGAGGCCTTCGCATTTCCCACTTCTTCGTTTTCACGAATCCTAGTCGGCGATAAAACTCCTCAGTTCCGTCGAGCGGGATGACAGCGAACTCACTCTCAGGATAGCTCTCGATTACTGCTCTGATCAAGGTGGATCCTACACCCCTGCTTTTGTGGGCTGCAGAAACGTTGAGATACAGAATCGTATGCTGTGCGCGGGTCGTACTCGCCAGAACAGTCAGACCTACGATCTCGTCGTCCGTCGTAGCAATCCAGAATTCGTGACCTGCTCCTATTACATTGAACTCAATAGACGCAGGTGTGACAGAAAGGTCGCTTGTCAGTCTCAACTTCGAGAGATCATCGACGCTGCCTCGCCGATATTCAATTGTAGGTGTCATTCGCGACACTGAGTGCTTGGTCTCATTTAGGACATTAGTCTTACATGGAATGTAAGCTTGTGATTTCTGCAATTTGATTCCACAAACTTGAGATGACTTCGCGAGAAACGAGAATGCCTTCTCGGGAAGCACAAGGTTTATCTTAAGTCGTCCTTATCGCCTCGAAGAACAGAGTCACAAACCTCAACGACATTATAGGTTGAAGATCCTTGGGTAAGCAGATTCGAGTGCAACGCCGTGGAAGAGGCGGCTCAGTCTTCAGAGCGCGCAGCTTCAGGCGAATAGCCCCTGTACGATTTCCCATTGCCACTGAGGGTCAATCGTCCCTCAGAGGTGTGGTCAGGGAAATCATGCATGAGGCAGCGAGGGGGACACCACTCGCTCTTGTCGAATTCACCAATGGAACGGCGTGCTGTTTGGCGGCGCCCGAGGGTCTGGCGTTGAATCAGGGAATAGTCGTCGGATCTGATGCCTCCCCGAATGTGGGAAATGTCCTACCGCTAGGAAGAATGCCAGAAGGGACACTAGTATGTAATGTAGAGTTACGTCCAGGCGATGGTGGTCGTCTAGCGAGGGCTTCTGGAACGTACTGCACGGTCGTCTCGCACACTCCTCAAGGCACCGAAATTCACTTGCCGTCTGGAAAATCCGTCTACATGAATAACCAATGTAGAGCGATGATCGGAATTATTGCTGGAGCCGGAAGAACCGAAAAACCATTCCTAAAGGCCGGGACTGTCAAGAAGCTCATGAGGTCTCGCGGGCGTGTCTGGCCAACGACCAGTGGTCAGAAAATGGTTTCAGCTTCTCACCCGCACGGAGGTGGACGGCACAAGCATTCGGGCAAGCCTACTACTGTATCTCGAAACGCACCCCCTGGGCGGAAGGTCGGTATGATCGCGGCACGGCAGACTGGTCGCGCCAAGCGTGCAATTAGAACGTAAGATTTGTAGTGATCGGAATGACACTTCTTGATCCGTTAGCGAACGCGCTTAACACGATTCACAACAACGAGAGACGGCACAAACGCGAGTGCATCGTATGGCCTGCATCGAAATTGATGGGACAGGTTCTACGTGTGATGCAGAAGAACGGCTACATTGGCGAATTTGAATTCATTGATGATGGTAGAGCTGGTAAGTATCGAATTCAACTACTGGGGCGCGTGAACAGGTGCGCTGTCATCAAACCTCGCTTTGCGATGACGGTCTCCGACATTGAAAACTGGGAGGAGAGGTACCTTCCCTCGCGCGATATCGGTGTGCTGATCGTGAGTACCCCCAAAGGCGTAGTGTCACATGTCGACGCACGCTCAGCGAAGACGGGTGGCCGGCTACTGGCCTACGTGTACTGATTGCGAATTTTCTGGAAACGCTTTAATTCCGCACCGCAGTGTCGAGTTAGTCTCGCAAGACATGAGAAGTTGTGAAGATTGGCGAAGGGTCCACAATATAATTTGCCGTTCAGGCGGCGCCGTGAAGGACGGACCAACTATAGGAAGAGGAGACGGCTTGTAGTTTCCGGTATCCCTCGGCTAGTTGTACGTCCATCAAACAAGCATCTTACCGCGCAGGTCGTTCAGGCAAAGCCTGAGGGGGACCTTGTCTTGGCCTCAGCACACTCATCGGAGCTGAAAGACTTCGGTTGGAAAGGTCCATGCGGCAACATTTCGGCCGCCTACCTCACGGGACTGCTCGCGGGCCGGAGAGCGAAAGCGGGCGGAATATCGGACGCCATATTGGACATCGGCCTTCATGCCAGAGGTCGCGGATCGCGAATCTTCGCTGCTGCCAAGGGCGCAGTCGATGCGGGACTCTCGATTCCTCACGATGAGAAAGCCCTGCCTCCTCCTGAACGGGTCAAAGGGGCACATGTTGTTGAATATTCAAAGCGTCTAGCCTCCGAACCAGAGACCTACAAGAAGGTCTTCTCGACATATCTCAAAAAGAAGCTGAAGCCCGAAGACCTTTCCGATCATTTTGGTGAGGTTCAAACGAAGATAAACGCTCTCCGAACGGAGGTAGCTACCAAGTGAGCACTAAACAGAAACGTAAGGCAAAGCCAAGGGCTCCCCGAAAAGAAACACATAAGCCCGTTAGGAAGAGGAAGCCGCCGGAGGAAAAGAAGAAGGAACTAATCAGTGTACCAGAGAAGAAACCTGAAAAGAAGGTCGTCCAACCCGTCAAAGAGAAACCATTCTTCCTGGCCGTTAGATTACTGGGACCATTTGGTGTCCCGAACGAAATCGATGACACCTTGAGAAGTCTGAGGCTTCGCAAACGGTTCAGCGCGGTGCTATTGGAGAAGAACGAAAGCATCCTGGGAATGCTGAGGCTGGCCAAGGACTACGTAACATGGGGCGAAGCCAAGTCTCATGATATTGCTTCTCTATTGAA